>NZ_JAVDUX010000010.1:0-218358 GCF_031456575.1 Ancylobacter sp. 3268 | reverse complement strand
CTCGGGCACGCTGGTGACCATCATCGGCCTGATGCCGGTCGGCTTCGCCGCCTCCGCCGCCGGCGAATATGCCGGCAACATCTTCTGGGTGGTCGGCTTCGCGCTGATCGTCTCGTGGATCGTCGCCGTAGTGTTCACGCCCTATCTGGGCGTCAAGATGCTGCCGGCGATCACGCCGGTCGAGGGCGGCCACCAGGCGATCTACGACACGCCGAACTATCGGCGCCTGCGCGCGGTCATCCAGTTCACCGTGCGCCATAAATTCATCACCTGCGCGGTGGTGGGCGTCGCCATGGCCCTCTCGGTGATGGGCATGGGAGCGGTCAAGCAGCAGTTCTTCCCGACCTCGGATCGTCCCGAGGTGCTGGTCGAAGTGCGTATGCCGGAAGGCACCAGCATCGAGACCACGGCGGCGGCGGTGGAAAAGGTCGAGCGCTGGCTGAGGGAGCGCCCCGAGGCCAAGATCGTCACCAGCTATATCGGCCAGGGCGCGCCGCGCTTCTTCTTCGCCATGGCGCCGGAACTGCCCGATCCCGCCTTCGCCAAGATCGTGGTGCTGACGCGCGATGCCGAGGCGCGCGAGGCGCTGAAGCATGAGCTCCGCGCCGCCATCGCCGAGGGTCTCGTTCCCGAGGCCTTCGTCCGGGTCACCCAGCTCGTCTTCGGGCCCTATACGCCGTTCCCGGTCGAGTTCCGCATCATGGGCCCCGACCCGGCGGAGCTGTACCGCATCTCCGAGCAGGCGCTCACCCTGATGAACGGCGTGCCGGACGTGCGGCAGGCCAACCGCGACTGGGGCAACCGCGCGCCCGTGCTCCGCTTCGTTCCGGACCAGGACCGGCTCAACCTAATCGGCCTCTCGCCCACCGAGGCCGCCCAGCAGATGCAGCTGCTGCTGACCGGCCTTACCGTGACGCAGGTGCGCGAGAACATCCGCAACGTGCCGGTGGTGGCGCGCAGCGCCGGCGACCATCGGCTCGATCCGTCCCGCCTGGCGGACTTCTCGCTGATGAGCCGCAACGGGCGCCAGGTTCCGCTCGACCAGGTCGGCCACTCCGAGATCCGTTTCGAAGAGCCGATCCTCAAGCGCCGCGACCGCACGCCGGTCGTCACCGTCCGCGCCGATGTCAACGAAGCAACGCAGCCGCCGGAGGTCTCCCAACAGGTGATGCAGGCGCTGCAGCCGCTGATCGCCTCGCTGCCCGTCGGCTACCGCATCGAGATGGCCGGCAATATCGAGGAGTCCCTCAAGGCCAATATCGCGCTGGTCAAGATCTTCCCCCTGATGATCGCCGCCATGCTCATCGTCATCATCCTGCAGGTTCGCAGCCTCTCGACCATGACCATGGTGATGATGACGGCGCCGCTCGGCCTCGCCGGCGTGGTGCCGACCTTGCTGCTGTTCAACCAGCCCTTCGGCTTCAACGCCATTCTCGGGCTTATCGGGCTGGCCGGCATCCTGATGCGCAACACCCTGATCCTGACCGAGCAGATCAAGGAGAACAAGGCCGCGGGGCTCGACGATTATCACGCCGTCATCGAGGCGACCGTCCAGCGGACGCGGCCGGTGATCCTGACCGCGCTGGCGGCGGTGCTCGCCTTCATTCCCCTCACGCACTCGGTGTTCTGGGGCTCGATGGCCTACACGCTGATCGGCGGCACCGCCGTCGGCACGGTGCTGATCCTGCTGTTCCTGCCCGCCCTCTACGCCGCCTGGTTCCGCATCAAGGCCACGCCCGATCAGGTGCACGCGGACGTCGCGCGCAGTCCCGCAGCGCATCCGGCCATGGCCGCCGAATGAGAGCCTTCAACCGCTCTCATCTCAAAGCAATGAACAAAGGAACGATCATGTCGACCGCGAAAATCGTGCTCATCACCGGGGTCTCATCCGGCATCGGCCGTGCCACCGCGCTGAAATTCGCGGAAGCGGGATGCCGCGTCTATGGCACCGTGCGCAATCTGACAAAAGCTCAAGCGCTTCCCGGCGTGACGCTCGTCGAGATGGATGTCCGTGACGAGACATCGATTGATCGCGGCATTCAGACCATCATCGCGCAGGACAAGCGTATCGATGTCTTGGTCAACAGCGCGGGGGTGACCCTGCTCGGCGCCACAGAGGAGACGTCGATCGATGAAGCCCAAACGCTGTTCGACACCAATCTCTTCGGCCTTCTGCGTATGATAAAGGCCGTTCTGCCGCATATGCGCGAGGCACGCTCCGGCCGCATCGTCAATGTCAGCTCGGTGTTGGGCTTTCTGCCTGCGCCCTATATGGCGCTTTATGCGGCGTCCAAACACGCTGTCGAGGGTCTGTCCGAAAGCCTCGATCACGAGGTCCGCCAGTTCGGTATCCGCGTGGCGCTGGTCGAACCGTCCTTCACCAAGACCAACCTCGATCTGAACGCGCCGCAGGCGGCCTCCATCATTATCGCTTATGGAAAGGAGCGCGACATCGTCTCCCGGGCAGTCCAGAAGAACGTTCAGAAGGCGCCCGAACCCGACGCGGTCGCCGCCACGATCGTGCGCGCCGCGCTGGGCAGATGGAAGATGCGCCATACGCCGAAGGGAGAGGCGTCCCTCCTCTCCAAACTCCGCCGCTTCATGCCGGCGGGGCCCGTGGAGAAGGGGCTGAGGAAGACGTTCGGCCTAGGATGAAGGGTGCTTATCTGAGGTCCTTGGTCTCGGCCAGCACGAGCCGCGCACCGGCCAATTCCTAGGTCGTGAGCGCGTCGGCGCCGGTGGCGATCACCAGATCGCCCAGCTGCTGCACCTTGCTGCTCCTGAGCTCTCGCGCCTTTCTTGAGCGCCTCCAGCCGCGTGTCGAAGTCCCGTGGCTTGTGCATTGTCATCTCCATCAGCAGTCGATGGAGGGATGATAGTTGAGCGTGTGGCAGATGGCTGTAATGTTGCCGGGACAGACTGGGATGGGCTCGTCGCTCCCGAGATTTTTTCGAGGGAGGGCGCGCTTATACGTCTTTCCGACATGCGCTTTGCCGTGCTCATGTTTGGATCGCGATGGCGATCTATTATCATCACGTCAAGGTCATCGGCCGCAAGGCCGGCTCCAGTGCGGTGGCGTCCGCGGCCTACCGCTCGGCCTCAAGGCTGCGCGACGCGCGCATCGATCGCGTTCAGGACTTCTCCGGCAATCGCGGCGTCGTGCATTCCGAGGTTCTGCTGCCCGACGGCGCGCCTGAGATGTGGAGCGACCGCGAGCGGCTGTGGAACGATATCGAGGCCTTCGAACTGCGGAAGGACGCGCGGCTCGCCCGCGAGGTCGAGTTCACCCTGCCGCGGGAGATGAGCCAGGCGCAGGGGATCGCGCTGGCCCGCGACTTCGTCCAGGCGGAGTTCGTCGCTCTCGGGATGGTCGCCGATCTCAATGTGCATTGGGATGTCGGTGAGGACGGCATGCCGAAGCCCCATGCCCATGTCATGCTCACCATGCGCTCGGTGGATGTGCCGCCGCCGGCTCGCCATGCCACACCGGCGCCGTTCATCCTCTTGCCGGCCGGCGGCTCCGTGTCTTGTCTGGAGCAGGCGCCCTCAGGCGCATCCAGCAGGAGGCAGCACCGCCATGCAGACACCCGAGCGTATCGTCCGCCTGAAGACCGTCCTTGCCCGGACCAGCCTGTCCCGCTCCACCATCTACCGCAAGATCGCGGAAGGCATATGCCCGGCGCACATTATTGCCCTCAACATGGGCGAGCTACCGCTCGATTGCATCGGGATGCCAGCGCCGGCTCTCATTGGCGAGCGTGGCGAACGCTGTCCGAAAACCGTGGGCGGTCATGTCGTCCGCCCCTATATCCAAACGTCGTAGAGCGAAGGTCAAGGTGTTTTTGCTCATCGGTTTCCTCACCGAGACGGTCGCCGGAAACACGAAGGTGCTGATCCCGCTTCGGGTAGCGCCGAGCAATTTTTGCAAAATGGCTACGGCCTGTAAGGGCAGGGGCATGCGGTGTGGTCGGCGCATCTTGGTTCGGCGGGCTGGAACGGTCCAGACCCCAGCTTCGAGGTCAATCTCCTCCCATGCAGCGGCGCGGAGTTTGCCGGGGCGGAGTGCCAGCAGGGCAATCAGCTTCAAGCCTGCGACCGTCGTTTCCTGATCCTTCGTCCAGCCATAGATGGCCGCCATAAGCTCGCCCAGCCGCTTCGGGCGTGTGATGGCGGTGCGGTGCTTGGTCGTGGGTGGGACAAGCGCACCTCGCAGATCGGCCATCACATCCCGTTCGGCGCGGCTGGTTGCGATCGCGTAACGGAAAACCTGACCGATAATGCTACGGGAGTGGCGTGCGGTCCTGTCGTCACCCCTGACCTCCACCGCCCGTAGGACAGCAAGAATCTCTGGCGGTGTGATCTACGCGATGGGGCGGTTGCGAAGAGGGGCCGCGATTTCCTCCAGCAGCCAGTGCGCTTTCAGGAGGGTGGCCTCGGCTCGCCCTTCCTTTGTCATCTTGTCGATGAACTCCATCGCAATGACCCCGAAGGTGCTCGTTGCGGCGGCGACAGACGCCGCGCCGGCGGCCTTGTTGGCTTGTTCGTTGGCTCCTGGGTCTACCCCTGAGGCCAACAACCTCCTGACCTCGTCCCGAAGCCGCCGCGCATCGGCCAGCGAAATGAACGGGTAGGGCCATGGGTTTCTTCTGTTTGCCCGCGAACCTGTCGGCCTGCTGCCAGACCCGGGCGCCGTTGGGCTTCACGAAGAGATAGCGGCCACCACCGTCGGAAAGTTTGTATTCGCCTTCCCGGCCTTTGCCGTCCGGTACGCTGCATCTGACGAGGCCATGTTCGCCATCCCCTGTTGATTGCCGGGATCACTGAAAACACGGGCTGCAGGCCAACAACTAGGCCAACAAATTCGCGGGATGGGGTGGCTCTGGCTGATCCTGATTGGGATAGCGAGCGGAGGCTGGAAATTAAATTATCCACCAATTTCAATGGGGAAGAGAGTGCTTGGGAAAAGCTGAGCCGCCCCGGAAACGGGGGAGTGGCTCCCTGAGCAGGACTCTTGCCAAAAACCATGGAATAGAAAAGCGTATTATATCAGCTATTTAGTGAAGATGGCTCCGAACGGCGTGGAGAAATGTAACGCATTTGTATGGCGAATGTCTTCAGATTGCGGAGCCAATCATTGCCCGAATTCGCTCGCTCTCGCTACCTCGACCTGTGCGTTTCCGAAACTCGGACTCGAAAAATGCAAGCAGAGGTCGCACGTCCTCTCCATACCGGTCGACCAGGTCGGCGGCCGCTATAAGGCACTCCCGGATCATCGCATCGGAAGGATCGGGGGGGACGTGGCGCCGCCGGCGCCATGTCGTGTGAATCGGTGAATCCGGGTCGTTCAGCATGCGCAAGCCCGGGCCGCTATTATGATCGCCGTCAGGCGCTTTACGATTTCCGCTTCCGACACGCCGGCGTCACGGAGCGTGACCGACGCGGCGTGCAGCCGGGTGGCGACCACAAGCGGGTTGATGCCGCGGCGCTCCCACCAGCCTTCCTCGCCGCCCGGGGCATCAGGGTTGCGGCTGACGGTGTGAAACCAGGCCTTCAAGGGGACGGCCCATTTATCCTCCGGCAGCATGCCGGTGCCGGTGACGGGCTTGGAGAGCAGGGCGCTGGGATAGTGGATGTGCGCGTAGGCGCCGGCGGGCGTCTCGCCGCTCGCCAGGCACGGCAACTGCAGCAGCAGCCGGAGATGGTCCGGATCCTCGAGGGGCGAACGCGGCGGCACCAGGCGGCGCGACGGCTTCCGCTTCTTCGAGGGTTTCGTCTTGGGGATCGGTCCGGTCCAAGGGCGTATTGCCATGTCAGATCCGACTCCGATGGATGTTGTTCCGGCCGATCATCCAGTTCGCCGAGCCGAGCGCAGGATCCATGCGATCGAGCGAGATCGGCATCGGCGACCCGTCGGGGCGAGGGTTTGCGAGCGAAAGGAAGACATCGCCTATGCAGGGCTGACCGATACGCGGCCAGTCGGCGAGGATGCGCCCGCCGAGGCGGGTTCGGATTTCCGTCAGCGTCGGCGGGGCCGGCAGCGCGCGATCGTAGTGGGGCAATGAGCGCCACATGACGTGATCGCCGAGCGTGCCGCAGATCCAATCCCGGAACATGCGGGCCAGGAACAGCATCCGGTTGCCCGGGCAATCAATTACGCGAATGTCCTGCACGATCTGGCGCACCACATAGGGGTGATCCGTCCAGAATGGCGGGCGCCATGGACTGCCGCGATCGACGCGGACGGCGCCGGCCGGCACGATCGTCACGCCATCGACCTTGGTGAGGCGAACGCGATGGGGCTCCATGTTCACCCCTGGGCGTCGGGGGCGGGCTGTGGGGCCGATCCAGCAGGTTTTCCGCGATATCGCTTTATGGCCTGCTGCACTGCATAAGTCTGATGATGCTTCTTCGGCGAGAGCACCATTTCAGTTTCGTCGATCAGGTCACGAAGGCTGGTCTCGGCTTCGCCATGCCAATGCTTCGGCAGGGTTTCGAGCAGGGCCTTGCCCGCAGTGATGAACTCCTTGAGGCGATCCTCCGCGCGGCAAACATCGACGTAGAACGCCTCGTTCATCTCCTGCTGCGTCGGTACGCGCGGAGGTTCCTCCCGCCCCACCGGCTGGGCAGCGGTGAGGGCGGGTTGTGGCGCGAGCGGCCGGCCCAGGTTGTCTTTGGCGTCGGGGTCCAGGAGCTTTGCCAGCTTCCGCACCTGCGCAGTCTCAATCGCTTCGCTCTGCACGATGCCGTGGCGAATGGCGAAGGATACAGCCGCAAGCATGTCTCCTAGCTCGGCGGGGAGCAGCGTGCGCGGCGTCTCGCCGGATACCTCGCCAGCTGCGTTCAGCCTACCGGGCGTGTCGGTCCCGAAGCGCATGGCTTTGCCGACAAGCTGCACAATTTCGCCGGCCTCCTCGGCCAACAGGCCGAGGCAATAGCGCTCCGCCTCAGCGTGGTGTGCCACCAACTCCCGCACCTTCACCGGCACCAGCGCGGCGGACGCGGCGGGCGCGGCGGCCAGGGCGAGAAACGTCTCAACGAGATCATGCACCGCCCGCCTCACCTCGAAGGGAGGGTCATAGGCATCTAAGCCCCAATGGACATTGAACACCTCCAGGCCCAACTTGAGCTCCGGCATCTGCGGGAGCCGTTCGCTCGCCTCGAGGAGGACATCGATCGGCGTTTTCTTTTCAGCGTCGACGATATTGGTCATGCCTGACCTCCCGGATTGAAGAGCTCGGTGAGGCGGGCGGTGTCGCCCTCGACCGAGACGATGGAATTGTCGCGGAGCTCCTTCCACGCGGCGTTCCAGTGGCCGCCGCGCGGCTGCATGCCGAGGCGCTCGGCGACGGCGGAACGGGCGGCGGTGCCGCCCATTTCGAAGAGGGCCCGCAGCACCTTCGGCGCGGCGCCCGAAAGCGCCGACGCCCATAGATCGACCATGGCGGCAGGATCGCTGGTGGCGGGGCCGGCCTTGGCACTTGGCGCGACGATGGCGACCAGTCCATCGCTATCCACAATCAGGCCGCTCTCGATCAGTGCCTTGCGACCGGCGTTGAAATGACCGCCGCGCGCCTTCAGGCCGGCGAGGGTGGCAATCTGTTGCCAGGACCGTCGGACCGGCGGGTTGGTGTCCAGCACCGCCAGCATCTTCCGGCCGGCACTGTTGAGGCCGGTCGCTTCAGATTTCGGCGCCGGAACGACGTCACGCTTCAGGGGCCTGGCCAGTGACGTGGTTGCCGCTCGTGGATACGAACCATGGTCCCCGGTATCAAACGCCGATGTCCCGCCGCTAGACGAAGGGACGGAGGCGACAATGTCGGGGATCTGCAGCGCACTGAGGGCCGACTGCGCGCGAGCGATACCGATGGCAATTCCGGTTGTTTGGCCGCGTTCGAACCCGTCGGCGAGCCCGCGCTCATAGGCGGCTGCCTCGATAACGGCGACGTTGACCGATGGTGGTGCGGTTGCGCCTCCGGCGGCGGTCGGCGATTCCGCGCCGGTGCCGAGCAGATGCCGGAGGTGGTCGACGTCGATCGACGATATGGGCGGCAGCGCGGCCCGCTCCTCGCCGTGCTCCGGCGTCCGGGAGGAATCCAGCGTCCGGATCCGCGGGAAGGCCTTCCGCTCGAGCACGTCGAGCGCCGGGCACCAGATCCAGCCTTCGCCGACGGCGAGGCTGGGCAGGCTCTTCATCACCGTGTCGGCCTGGTCACCATCGGCGTTGCCCTTTACCCAATCGCCGATGGCGTTGCGATCCTGCGGGGAGGTGAGACGCAGCGCCACAAGCGTGCCGATCTGCGACAGGACGTTCTTGTGCAGGACGGCCGGGCGTTGCGTGATCATCATCGGCCGGAAGCCGCGTACGCGGCCGCGGCGCACGATGCGATCGACGGCGCCGAGGAGCCGCTTTGTCTCCGGCATGGGGTTCTGCGGGGCGACCTCGTCGGCCTCGTCCAGCACCAGGTGCAGGGCGGTGCGGTTGGCGCCATACAATGCTTCGAAAAAGTCGGTGAGGAAGCGGGTGCGCTGCCCGGTCGAGAATTCGGAGACGTCGACGATCGAGGCGCCGACCTTCTCCTCTCCGATCATCGCGCCCAGCAGCCCGCCGGCATCGACGTCGATCGGCACATCGGCGTGCTCGCCACCGAATATCACGACGGGGAAGCCGGCGCCGCCGTCGGCGAGGCTGCGTAGGCCCCACCAAACGCCGGTCGGGTCGACGACACAGAGGCGGCGGCGATCGTCCAGGAACCCCTCGACGACGCCGCGTGCCGCATAGGACTTGCCGGCGCCAGTGCGGCCAATGACGGCGGAGAAGCCGGACCAGATGTCAGCCACGGGTGCCTCCGGTTAGGTCCGGGAGGGCAATGACGCGATCTGCTATCGAGGTCGCTGACGCGGGCTCGGCGCCACGTCCGAACCGCAGGTCGTAGAGCCGTTGCCCCGCTTCGGTAAGCTCGAAATCGTGCTGACCGTGTATGACGACGAACTCGGCCGGCATGGTCAGGCCGGCGAACACCAGCCTCATCCTGACCACCGCTGGCAGCGCACTCGAATAAAGCAGTTCGTGCCGGTTCACCCGCGAGGCGCCGCGCTGCTTGGAGCGCACCAGCAGGTCGAGGAAGCACCACTGCGCGTCGGAGAGCTGGGTTGCCGTCGTCATTTAGAGCCCGCCCAGTTCCAGAAGCCCTGGGCGCCCTTGGCGGGCACCGGCGGAACGAGCGGCTCGATCTTCGAGACCGGCCATGCCCAGTTGCAGTGATTGTCCCGGTCGCTGTCGTTGATGACGCCGCCGAACTCGCCGACGATCTCCCAGGACCGGACCGGCGTGCCGAGCTCGACGGTGCAGAGCACATGCGAGAGCGGGAGAATGCCGGGCGTCAGCTTGACCCGCTCGAGGAATTCGAGCGCCTCGGGCCGTAGGCTTGTCGTCCAGGCATCCGGACCGCGAAGGCGCAAGATGAGGTCGGTAACCTCGGTCACCCTTACCGGCCGAGCGCCGGCATGGATCGCGATGCGTTCGCCACGGAGATTGACTGGCGCCGGCCAGCCGCGGAACTCGTAGGGTTTCCAGCCATAGAGGATCAGGCTTGTCCAGGGTTGCCAGACGGTGAGCGCCTTCACGACAGCTCTCCTTCGATGTTGGGGATGTCGACAGAAAGCGCGACGGTGAGCGGCTGCACCCAGATCGGATCGGCGGAGAGCATGAAGCTCTCGCCGGCCCAGGCGAGCAGCAGCGTGCGGCCCATCACCGAGGCGATGGCGGCGGCGGCGTCTGGCGGCACGGCGTTGCCGATGCGCTCGCGCCACGCGGAATCGGACCGGCCCTCGAGCGTGAAGAGCGTTTCGGGATCGACGAGGCTCTGAAGGGCGGCGAGCTCCAGCGTGGTGAATGGCCGGTGCCAGGTCCCGTCGAGCGCGCGGATGATCGCGACGAGGTTGGTGTTCGGCGCCGGCAGAGCCTCGATCGCCGCAAGGGCCGCTTCCGGCTCGCGCGGATCGGCAACGGACCAGTTGCCATTGTTGTTCTTCGCGAAGGCAGGCACCGCGCCGGTGGACTGATCCCAGCCGGTGACGCCGTAATGGCCGCCGGTCAAGTACTCGGTGCGGTCCTCACGGCTGAGCGCAGCCGGCCGGGGATCAGCGACGCTGAGCGCGCCCGAGCCGACACGATCCGAGCCCGTCACCGTGCCAGCCGTGTGATCCCTGTCGACGATGGCCAGCTTGTTGCGATGAGAGTTCGGACCATAGCCGGTGCGCGGGTCGGCCACGGCGAAGGCGCCGTTGCCGGTGGTCGATGCAGAGATGACGACGCCCGATGCCTCATCCATGCGGGTGACGCGGTATTTCGTCTGCTTGTAGTCATCGCGGTCGGCCGGGCGAGGATCCGCCACCGCCAGCCCGCCGGCGGGGCCGCCCGGTCCGGCGACGGCCGGCGAGTGGTCGCCGAAGCCGACGATCCGGAAGACGTTGTTGAAGCGCGGTGTGCCTTCCAGGCGCGGATCGGATACGGCAAAGCCACCTTGCCCGGGCGACTTCACGTTGATCACGGCGCCGGTCGGAGCCTCCCAGTCGCGGACGCCGAAATTGCCATATTGGAGGGCGCCGTCCGGCGCCCGAGGGTCGGCAACAGCGAAAGTCCCGTTGGTCGGGGAACCACGGCCGGTCACCGTGCCGCTGTGACGGCCCCACGGCTGCACGCCGAGAACGCCCGCCTGCCATTCTGTGTCCGGCGCTATGCCATAGTCGCGCAGCACGCCGTCGGCGATGGCGAGCCGGTTCAGCGACCGCCAATCCGAGCCGGCCTGGACGAAGGCCAGGCGCACCCACGTCTTCCACTGAAGCGACGGGATGCGATGCATCGGGCCGCCCCGATCTTCATCGCCGGGCAGCGGCAGTTTTTCGAGGATCTCGCCGACGCCGCGCAACCGGCGCTTCGGCGGCTCGTAGAGGAAGGGAGGGACCTTCGCCGCGTGGCGGGCGACCATGAGGAACCGCTTGCGGCTCTGCCCGAGGCCACCAACGACGCCGCAATCGTGCGTCGTCTCGGCGACGACATAGCCATAGCTGCGCAGCAGCGCGATCAGCTGATCGACGAAGTGCCGGCCGCGCGTGGCGATGCGCGGCACGTTCTCGAAGATGAAGAACTCCGGTGGATCGTCCTTCCACGCCTCGAGCGCCAGCCACAGGCCACGGAAGCTGAGGCTGTTGAGCGCCTTGTACTTCTTGGTGAGGCTCTTGGTTTCCGACAGCAGGCCGGAGAAGCCCTTGCACGGGAAAGAGGCGAACACGATGTGCGGGCGCTCGCCATGGGCGGCGCGACGCATGTCGTCTGTCGTCGCCTCGCGCCAGTCCGCCGGCGGCGGCCGATCATGGAAGTCGATATATTGCTCGGTGCTGAACAGGTTGAGCACGGTGCCCTGCACGCCGGCGGCGCGGGTGAAATCCCGGATCGCCGCCGCGTCGCTGTCGACGCCGCCGATGCAGCGGAAGCGCGCGTTCATCGTGCCGACGCGTGCGCGGCCCCGGTTGAAGCCCTTGGCGCCGCCGCCGAGGCCGCAGCAGATGTGGAAGTGGCGGATTTCTACTTCGCTCATGCTGCATGCCTCTCGACAACCTGAGGGCGACCGTGCAGCCTCGCGGTATGTGGAAACCGAATTGGGACAGTCCGGGGCCGCTGATTGGCGCCGGCGTGGTACTCGGCGCAATCCTTGGCGCCACGCTTCTCGCTGCGTTCTGTGATGATCCTGTTGCCTGGGCGGACAGCGATCACCGTGCCGATTGGCTGGGTTTCTGGGGCGGTGTTGCCGGCGGGCTTATGACACTGATTGCGGCCGCGATTGCCTTCGGCCTCACGCGTAGGCAAGTGATGATGCAGCAATACGAACTCGCAGCCCTTCAAGAAGAACAAGAGGCTCGGCAGCGTACGGTCATGATCCTGCTTCTGCGATCGGCGACCATGATCCAGGTAGACGCCGAGAATTACCTTAGGCGGCTCAAATTTTGTTCGGATGGTGAAGTGGTTCCAAGTTCGCACCTCGGAAAACTGCGAACGATTGAAGCGGTTTTGGGCTATGGGGAGCTTTGGCGTCTTGGAATAAGGACGATTGAGAAGGTCATCGATCTTGATCTTCGCATTGCCGACTATAACAACGTCGTGACGCGCCTCGCCGTGAGCCAAAGCGAGGTCTGGATTGAGAAAGAAGCTCTTACGAACGCACTGACGAGTGTGCTCGCCAATTCCAAAATCGTGGGTGGATCGTAGTGCCGTAGCCGTGATCACTCCGCCGCCTCCGTCTGATCGCCGGCGGCGAGGAAGTCGAACAGGGACGGCGTCGCCTTCTCCCGCTCCTTGGCTTCCAGGTGCTTGATGCCGTCGACGAAATATTCCGGGTGGAGCTCGACGGCGCGGCCGCGGCGCCCGAGGTGCAGGGCGCGATAGGGGACCGTGAAGAGGCCGCCGAACGGATCGAAGACGAGCTCGCCCGGGCTTGAGTACCGATTGATGCAGCGATCGACGACGTCGAACTGCAGCGGACAGACGTGAAGCTCCCGGCCGGCCGACGCCTGCATGGTGTTGAGCGTGCGCATGCGATCGACGTCATGCCAGACGTCCGGCCGGGAGCTCGCCGGCCAGAGCGCCATGAAGGTGGCCGGCAGGACGCCGCGATAGTCCAGCAGCTCGCCGATGCGGACGTGCGTCTCGTAGTCGTAGACGGTCTCCATGCTGAATTGCTTGAAGACCTTGCCGACCACGTCCGGATCCATGGCGGCGATCTCTTCGGCCGTGGCCAGCCGGTTGCCGCTGGACCGCCAGCGCGCATGGGCATCGGTCTGCCAGCGTGCCCGGCTGTAACCCGTGCCTGGCACCGGCCGGCCCTTGTCGTCGAACTCGACGATGCGGCCGTCGAGCATCTCGACGCGGGGCATCTCCTTCGTCACGCGCTCGTCGGCATAGGAGCGCGAGCGATCGGTCGGGAGCTTCCGGAACACCAGCACGAATTCCGGGCTGCCGAAGCCCATCTTGGTGCTGTCCTTGGCGTTCTCGCTCCAGCCGAGCCGATAGGTCTGGTTGTTCTCGCGGACGACATCGGTGTCGATGGTCACCATGCCCATGTAGGCGAAGCCGTGCCGCATGAAGTGGAAGGCCGTCTTCATGTGGAAGGGGTTCACCGTCGGCGTGCCGGCGCCGGTGACCGAGCCGAACAGGATCCGGTCCTTGACGTGGATGCAGCATTCCCGGCCGGGCTTCAGGATCCGCAGCAGCTCCGGCGTCAGGAAGTCCATCTGCGCGAAGAAATGCTCATCATCATCGGTGTGGCCGAAATCGTCATAGGTCGGCGTGTATTCGTAGTGGTTGCTGAAGGGGATCGACGTAACGATGAGGTCGACGCTGCCCGCCTCCATGCGCCGGCATTCCTCGACGCAGTCATTGTTGGCCACCAGCCAGCCGTTGCCGCTGGCCTCTATGCGCTGCACGCCGATCGAGCGCTTCAGCACGTCGGCCATGCCGGCCTGGCTGAGGCCATATTTGCGGATGATCTCGCTCATGCGCGCCGCCATCTCCTCATGGCGCGCCCATTTCGCCTCGAGATCGCGGCGCGCCGGGCGCATGCTCTCGGGATAGATGACGTCGATCTCGACCTCGAAGGGTTGGCCGAACCGCTGGATGCGGTGGATCGCCTGGATGAAGTCGTTGAACTTGTGTCCGACGCCGAGGAACACCGCCTTGTGGCAGTACCGCTGCATGTTGCAGCCGGAGCCGAGCATTACCGGCTTGGCGGCGAGGTCCTTGATCCAGCCGTCACAGAAGCCCTCGATGAGAGGCTCGCGCTCCTCCAGCGGCTGGGCGCCGTAGATCGACACCACGCCGGGCAGCGCCTTCTCGATCGCGCGGCGCTCATCTTCGAGGTCGTGCCAGATGACCCGATGGCTGTCCGGATCGGCGGCGACGATATCCTGCAGCTTGGCGATGCAGGCCGGCAGCGCAGCGCGGCGCTCGCGTGCTTCCTCGGACAGACCCTTGGCCTCAGGCCGGATCAGCGCCAGCTGCCCGTCACGGTCGGCCGTCGAGCCGATCAACTGGACCGGCACCTCGTGCCAGCGCACCTTGAGCGGCGGCAGGTCATAACCCTCGTCGGAAAAGCCGAGGTCCGACGGCTTCTGCAGGAACACCGCCCAGGTCGATACCCAGATCCAGAATTCGTGTTCCTTGTGCGGGTAGAGCGTGAGGTCGCCGGCCTTCTCCGAATTGCGCTGGAAGAAGCGGGTCAGCGCCTGGCCGGTGTCCATGACACCGAGGAACCCGGCGTAGTGGATCAGCTCCTTGAACCGGTTCGGCGAGGGCGTGGCGGTGGCGACGAAACGGAACCGCACCTTGTCGAACAGGGCGAGGAACGTCTGGAAGGTCTTCGAGCCGAAGCTCCGCAGGATCGACGCCTCGTCGAGGCTGGCGATGTCGAACAGGTTCGGATCGAGCTTGCCGTCGCGGATCGTCTCGTAGTTCGTCAGGTAGATGTGCCGGCCGTCGTCCATCTCCGCGGCGGACTGGATGAATTTCAGGCTGACGGCATGGGCGCCATGGAAGCGCTGCCGCGCCTCGCGGAAGAATTCGATGCGGACGCCGAGCGGCAGGACGATCAGCGCCCGGCCGCCGGTGCGTTCCATCAGCAGCCGGCAGGCCTCGATCTGCGTCGCGGTCTTGTGCAGGCCGAACGACGCGAAGATGGCGCGACGGCCGCCGGCAACGGCCCACTGGACGATTGCCCGGGTGAAGTCCTTGAGCTCCGGGTTAATGGCGTCCAGCGGCACGGAGATGCCGGTCGAGGGAGCGATCTTCATCTTGGCTTCGAGGAATTGCCGATAGGAGAGAGGCGCGTTCATGCGATTCCTCCGGCCGCTTCGGTGGCGGCGCGCTTGCAGGCGGACCAGGCGCGGGCGTCAGCTGCATGGATGCGTTGAAGGCGGGCCGCATCGCTGGTGCGGGCTTCCATCCGCCGGAGCGAGGCACGCCGCTGCTTCAGCCGGCGCGGCACGGCGCGCCAGTGACGGGAGCAGATCCATTCCATGTGCGCTGTGAGCGGGTCGCCCTTCCGGTCGCCACGGGAGGCACGGCAGAACGGGATGCAGCAGCCTATGAAAGCCGGGCCGTTCAGGTCCGCGCTGCCGACGCGGCAGACGTCGCACGACAAGGTGCGAAACCAGGGCGTGGGCCGCAGGCGGCCGTTCCCGCACCAGTGGCAGAGGGGCGCCTTCATGCCGAACCCTCAGGATCGCGGGCCACCGCCGCGTCGATGGAGAGCATGTCCTTGTTCTTCAGAATGAAGGCGGCAAGGACGTTGACCATGTCCGCGCGCTCGGCGGTCGATATGTAATTGAAGCGCGGCAGTAGATGGTCGTCAGAAGCCTCGCGCTCGCTCGCAAACAGAGTGAAGTCATAGCCCGGCAAAACATCGCGCAGGCTGTCCAGCGCAGTCTTCATCACGTCGACAACGTGGCTCTGCACTGGCCCATGTCCATCGGGAAACACTTCGTGAGGCTTGGCATCTCGGGCGAGTTTCTTTCGCTTTGCATCACCCATGACACTGCTCCTCCGGCTCGCCGATGGAGATCGTGCCGGGATTGGGGAAGGGGATCGGGCGGGCGTCGTTCGCCACCCGGTGCTTGCCGCGCGCCATCGGATGGATCGGCGCGCCGGTCTTGGTCATGCCGAGACACCAGAGCCTCAGCGTGTGGGAGCGCGGCCCGTCCGGGTCGTTGATGGTGTCGAACAGGCTCTCGAGCCAGAGATCCGTGTCGGCGCCGAGGGCGCCGCCTGGGCTGCCCCATGCCACCATCGCGGCGTCGGCGTGGACGAGGTCCTTCGCGATGAAGCGGTGATTATCCCGGATCTGATCGCGAACGCCCCAATCCTCTCGCAGGTGCCAGCCGACGACGGTCCGGGCGAGTTCCTGCGGCGACGGCGTGCGGAAGGGATAGACGTTGAAGACGGAGAGGCCGTTGAAGCCCCACAGCGCCGTGAAATGGATGATGCGCAGCAAGGTCGGATCGTTCGCCGTGCCGTTCGCCGTCGACGGATTCAGCATGATCCACGGCAGCCAGCGCAGAGGATCGGTCTCCTGGACCGGTCCCCACCATCGGACCAGCTTGAGCCGAACGCCCGGCTCCGCCCATTCGCGCATCTTCACGAAGATGGGCATGGCGTCGGCGAGCATGGCCGGGGCGGAGAGGCGGGTGTGAATGCTCATGCCGCCCTCCGCTTGCGAATGAGGTCTTCGGCCGCGCGGAAGAAGTCGCGGGGCGAGCGAAGCTGGCGCGTCGGAACCAGTTCTTCGCCGTCATAGTCGACGAATGACCAGTAGACCTGTTCGCGCAGCGCCAGCCAGGCGCACTCCTCGCTCCATTCCGGTTCTTCACCACCCGAGACGCCGCCGACCATCAGGGTTCCCTTGCGCGGATGGTGCGGCGGATAGAGCTTCACGTAGGGAAGCCCCGTGCCGGCCCGACATCTCGGCTCGATCACCATTTCCCGTTCGCCGAATAGGTCCGTGTGGCAGGACGGGCAGCGCTCGAAGTGCTTTCGGGCACGGATGAGCATGCCGTGGTAATTTTCATGCCGCTCAGATCGGAACTGCTCACGATCATCGCCGAGCGCGATGAGCAGAGGCGCCGCCCGCTTCGAGAGCTTCTTGAGGATGCGGAGGTTCATCTCGCTCCACCCTCGGCATCCGCGAGCTCGCGGCGCGCCTCGACATAGGCGCGGTCGAGCTCGGCTTTCGCCTCGGCGCTGCCGCACGGACGATCGCGACCAGAGAGACTGGCCAGCCTGAGATAGCGGGCGTCGATCTGATCGACGGTGAGCTGCTCGCCCGCGGGCCATTCGAACACCTCGCGCCAGGTGCGCGGCGTGGGCGCGCTCATGCCGCATCCTCGGCGCCCGCGAAATCTTCGCGGCGGCCGTCGGGCCCGATGGCATGAAGGATGTGCGAAACCCGGCGGACCTCGCGCCGTGCCTCAGCCAGTGTGTAGCGCCCGGCGCGCACCTCGTCGGTTGTGTAGCCGCTATAGTTGGGGCCGTAATAAGCGTTCCATTTCCGGGACCAGATGCGATAGATCGGCTGGTCACTGAACAGGATCTGTTGAAGCAGTTCGGCGCGCTTCTCATCCTCGCGCCGGATGGCGTTGGCGAGCTCCCGTTCCAGGCGGAAGCGACGCGAGCGGCCGTTCCGCTTGCGGCGGACGTTATCCGGGCGCCGGGCGTAGATGTCGTGACAGCCCTTGTTCTCCAGCGCGTGCCGTCCCGTCACCACCCACCACATATTGTTGATGTGGTAGAAGGCGGTACCGCGGATCAGCCGGCCCTTCTCATCCGTCGTCCAGACGGTGGCGCCATGCTCCAGCATGAAGCCGTCGGCAGATTTCCGATTGTAATCGCCGGTCGGGACCGGGCGACCCAGCGCCTTGTCCGAATGCCAGCTTTCGGCATACTCCTGCTCGATGTATTCGAGGGCGGTGATGCGTCCGGTCGACGGATACGGGCGCGAGCGGCTCACGGAGAGGCTGGCGCGCGCCTCCAACCAGCGGATGATGGCCCGCTCTTCCAGCTCCAGGCTCAGCCGGTCGATGTAGTCGAGACGGTCTCGCTTGTTAAAGTCGTATCGGTGGCCGTTCTGATTGTCCTTCGGCCAGGTCTCAGCCCAGCATTTGAATTCAATGCTCCGGCCGGCGACTTGCAGGGAGGCGATCAGGTTGCCTTTCCGTGCGAGGCGATGCGACGGCCGGAGGCTGCGATGGTGGCAAGCCGGATCGTCGCCGACCTTCCAGCCGCGCCGCCAGAGCAAGCCGCGGATGCCGGCAAAGATGTCCGTCTTGAAGGTCGGATCGTTCGGATCGTCCTGCCAGATGCCCATGGTGGTGTCGTGCAGGCGCACGTCGAGCTTGCGCGTCATGGCCGGATCTCCGGGAAAGCATTGTGTTCGATGCCGTCGAGGAGGCGGCCGGCGCGCCGCTTGCCGATGCGGAAGAAGGTCCCGCCGTCGGACCGGTATTCGAAGCGCGCGCCAATCTCTTGCGCGAGTGCCGCGGCGAGCTCGAAAGAGAGAGGCGCATTCAGATCGACGGGCTTACCGAGATGGGTGAAGCGGAATCCGTCGACATGCAGCAGCCGCACCCACTGATCGGCGTCGATCCATTCGCCCCATTGTTTGAAGAGGAAGGCGACGCCGGCCGAGGCGCACTGATCGCGCAGGCTGATCGGGCCGGCCGGATGCATGGGGCGGGCGCGGGGGCCGCTCTCGCCGCCGGCGATGATCCAGGAGAAGGCCCGATAGCCCTTGCCGTTGGGCTGGCCGTTTATCAGGACCTGGCCCTTGCCGCCGCAGACGTGGCATTTGCCGCGTGGCCAGCGGGCGAGCATGCCCGTGCCGCCGCACAGGTCGCAGTGGTCCCAGTTGAAGCGGAGGTCGATCGGACCGAGCAGGGGCTCGGCGGACACGAACAGAGGAAAACCTCCCGCCAGGTCGAGGATGGAGGCGGACCGGTCGTCATAGGTGCGCTGATCTTCCGCGGAGATCCCGAGCCAGATGTTTGGATTCCGGGGCTGCAATGCCCAGGGCTTGCCGTGGCCGGGAGAAAGATCCTCCATGGCGGTGCGGATCGCGTCGTTGCGCGCGGCACGCGCTTCGCCTGGCATGCCGATATAGGCGCGCATCCGCTCCGGCCGCTTGGTAAGCAACTGATAGACGTGCTGCGGCGCCAGCAGCATCACGGCGAAGATCCGGTCCAACATCGCGTCGGTGACCCAGTCGCCGAAGAGATCGGTCATGGAGCCGGGGAATATCTTGCGTGGCCGGCGCCAGTGCAGCGGCCGGGCAAGCACAGCCTCATCGAGATAGATCTCGACCTTGCCGGCATTGCCCGGCTTGTAGGCGAGCCCGGTGCCGAAACGATCGACGTTCATCGGTTCGGCGTAGCAGTTGCGGCAGCCGTCGGAGACCTTCTCGCAATGCCAGCCGATGCCGCCGGTCTTGAGCAGGCTGCGCGCCCGGACCGGATTCCAGGTCGCATCCGTCCATTCGATGCTGGAGCGGTCAGCCATGGGCGACCCCTTCATCATCGTCGGCATCCGCCTCTGCGCTGTCGATGACGACGACAGCGAGCGCCAGTCGATCACCTAGAAAATGATCGACGGGAACGCAAAGGATTGCGTCGTGTCGTGGCGTGTAATGATGAAGAGTGTAGACAGCAGCGATCAGCCGATCATCGGGCACCAGGTTGATCGAATAGCCGCCGCCCTTCGCCTTGGCGGCTTCGACTGCGGCGTTGTTCTCGCGCTCCACCGCAGCCTTGGCCTCGATCATCTCCTGCAACGTCACGCCGGAGAGGGAGCCCAGCGGCTGATCTATGCCGATCGTCACGAGAGATCGGGCGTTGATCGCCGCGACGATCTCGTGAGCGCGAGCGAGGTTCATGTCAGCCATGGGCGGCCTCCGTCGCCGGTGACGGTGCGTTGGCGACCTCCAGCAGCACATCGGCGCGGCACGGCTTATCGAGCGCGCACCAGCAGGCGAGGTTCTTGCCGCGCAGATCCTGCGCGTGAGCCCGCACGTGGGAGAGCGCCGCCTTCTGCTTGTCGAGAGGCGCCTTTGTCGAGACGCAGAGAAGACCGGACAGCAAGAAATGGTACGTCGCGACACATTGGGCCGCGGTGCCATCGATGCCGACAACGAAGGGATTTCCCCATGGCGTGGACCGGTCCACCTTCACGGTGTTGTCCGGCATACGCCAGCCCTTGGCGCGGGACAGCCGGATCCGGCGGGGTGCGTCAGCCATTGAGCGCCTCCCGCAGAAGCCGGGCTTCCAGCAGCAGGTCGGGAAGGCATTCCGGCCCGCGCCGGCGCACGGTCGCCGCGGCCCGCGTCACGTCGAGCTTGCCGAGGAACCCGCATATGCGCTGCGCCTCGATGAGAGGTTGCGCGAGGATCCGCTCGAAGGACATCGGCAGCACCGGGCCGCAGCCGGCGACCGCTCGCCGCGCGCGCTCACTATCCGAGCGAAGCATGGCTGCGATCCCGCGGACCTTCCGGCGCGACGGCAGGATGCCGCAGAGCTTCAGCTGGGATTTGGCCTGCTCGGTGAAATCCCGATCGAGCCAGATCGACACGGCCCGCGTGCCTGCCGGCGGGATGGAAATGGTCGGATCGAGCCATTTCACCGCCTGGCCCCGGAAGGGAGCGAGCGCCTCGGCGCTGACCTTTCCGGCGACCATCGGCGTACAGGACTCGTAGTCGGGAGCGACATCGCCGACGGGAAACCCGCCGCGATCGAGCATGGCCATCACCATGGTGGTGCCGCAGCGCCCGAGGCCGGCGACGAAGATGTTGACCGGCTCACCCATGACGCGCCTCCGCGAGGGCGAGGCGGGCCTTCAGGACGGCGAGCACGAGCGCGCGGGCCGGTTCCGTGGATACGGCGTGCGCCTCGTCGAGGCGGTCGCAGTGGTCGGGGTGCACGCGATTGAGATGCGCCCAGCCGGGATCCTGCGAGCCATGCCCGGCGCGCCAGTACCATTTCGGGAGCAGCGCTTCCTTGAAGGCGACCGCATAGGCGATCTTGAGATCGGCCGGATAGGTGGTCCCGGTGGTAGCGCACTGGCCGTAATAGGCCGCCTCGGAACCGAAGGCCTCGATTGCGGCCGGGTCATCGGCGCCGATATGGCCGCCGGCCCTGATCTTCTCGACGAAATGCCGGAGCGTGGAAGCGTCAGCCACGGGCGCCTCCCTTTGCCGGCCGGCCGGCGCAAATGTCATCGGCCTTCCGCCGGCTGCGCGCGGCGCGGGCCGCCTGGAGCCGGTGGTTCGCGATCTCCCGCTCGTCGTAGCCGGCTTCCAGGAGGAAGATGGCGGTGGCGCGCTCGTCGGCGAGATCGACATTCGAGCGGGCGAGAGTGACGGCCATGGCGTCGACGATCTCCATCACACGCCTCCCGGAACGAAGAGGCAGATGGTGGGCTTCGCCGGGTCACCGGCGCGCGAGCAGCGGTGGAAGGCGCCGTCGCCGCTTGGGCGCACGATCGTCGACCGGGAGGGAAAGGTTTCGCCGGTGGCCTCGACCGTGATGCCGCCGGGGCCGAAACGCAGGGCGCCGGCCGGCACCGGGTAGCAGTCATAGGCAGAACAGCAGTCGCGGGGATATTCCCAGCCGCTGGGCGCCTCATGGGCGAAGCCGATGGACACGCCGGCGACCACGCCGGCGGCCGTCAGGATCGCAAGCCCGATGCCGACGCCGATCAGGCGGACGTCCTCGCCATGGGGCTCGGCATAGGGATCGTGGTCGCCCGGGAAATCGTCCTGTTCGACCGAACGCCGGCCAAGCCAGAAGGCGAGGGGAGTGGCGGTGAGCAGCGCGGCGCTGGCGCCGGCGAGGAAGGCGGCGAGAGGGCTCATGACACGATGCCCCGGCCACGGTAGCCCGCCGCCTTCAACTGCTCGAATACCTTGAGCGCGCGGACAGCCTCCGGATAGTAGTCGGCCTCCATCGCCGCCATGGCGAAGGTTTCGGTGAAGATGCCGAAGACTTCGAGGATCTCGGGCAGCAGCACGACGACTGCGCCATGCAAGCGGTCGCGCTCGGTCGGCGACGCGAAGGGATCGCCGATCACACAGAACGTCGAACCGTCGGCGGCGGTTACGGTTAGATCGTCGGACAGACGATAGGGGGCGGGGGCGAGTTCGGCCATCACAGCACCCTCGCCCCGATGATGCCGCTCCACAGGAGAACGGCGGATACGAACAGAACCAGGGCGCCGAGCGCCGCGGCTTCATGCAGCACGGTCTTGATCATCGGCATGTTCCTTGGCGATGCGGCGCTTCTTGCTGCTGAGCCGACGTCTGGCGTCAGCGGCTTGATCGGCACTGACTATCCCGTCCGGCCAGCCATCGAGGCCGAGGCGGTGCGCGCCCTCACGCAGCGCGGCGAGATAGGTTGGCCCGCCGGTGTAATCGCGAAGGGCGAGGTGCAGGCGCCGGCTGCTGATGTCCGGTGCCGCCAATTTGAGGTCGTGATAGATGCCGATCTTGAGCGGCAATTTCGGCGCGCCCTTCGGCATGAAGCAGCGAGGGAAACGCTGGGCCAGCTGCTCACGGGTCTCGGTGGCATAGCGCCGGTCCCGCAGCCGGTCCGCGCGCTTGCGGCCCTTGGATTTGGGGGAGGCGAGCGTGGCGACCGTCATGGCCGGGATGCCTGTCGATAGTGCGCCAGCACCCGCAGGCGGATGGCGGACGAAAGGTTGGCGTTGCCCCGCTGGCCGTCGATCTCGGCGACCAGGTCCGAGAGTGTGCGCTTGGCGTCCTCAGCGATCTCCTTGATCGCCTCCCAGAAGGCATCCTCGAGCGAGACGCTGGTCTTGTGACCGGCGATGACGATGGAGCGCTTTACGACCGCGCTCCGGGTCAGGGAGGAGGCCGCGCTCATGCCGCGACGCCCGCGGGGCGGAACGCCATGGCGATGGCGTGCAGCGTCTGCACCGCGCCGATGCGCGCCTTCGGCGGCATGGCCTCGACGAGGCGCGCGCATTCGATGGCCTGGCGATTGGTGACCGGGCGCGGCGCGCTCTCGTCATCCTCGCCGAGCCCCGCCAGCAACTCCCCGGGCGTGGTGCCCAGGACCTTGGCGAGACGGACGAGGGCGCTCGCCGAAATTCGGTTGCTGCCGTTCTCGTATTTCTGGATCTGCTGGAAGGTGAGACCGAGATGCTCGCCCAGGCGCGCCTGGCTCATCCCGGCCTGGCAGCGCGCCGCGCGGACACGTCGTCCGATCTCTTTTTCCATGGTGTGGCAGCGATCAATGCGGGGCATGGAAGGCTCCTGTTCAGCCGGCTCAGGGCGCGGCGGTGAGGTAGGCGTGGAAGGCGAGGCCGGCCCGGATGACGCCGATCACCAGCAGGGCGAGCCAGAACAGTTCGGTCCTGCGGATCGTCCGCTGCACGTCGGGGGAAAGGTTGCCGCGGTCGGACATGGCGATATCCAGAAAGGGAGGGCGGCCGGGCCCAGTTGATCCATTGCTGGCGGGAGGAAGGCGCGCCCGGCCGGGCGGGTGGGGAGAACCGCCGGAGTTCAGAAAGGGATGTCGGGATCCTCGACCGGCGTGCGCTCGCCGGGCTGCAGAGCGGCAATCCGGGGGGCAGCGGGATCGCCACCGTCTCGACCGTGCGATGAACGCTCATGCTCACGGTACCGAGCACGAAGAACTCGATGTCGGGATTGAGCCTGGCGAGGCGCTTCGCCTCAGTGTCCGCGCTCTCAAAGGACTTGTGCCGCACCACCGGCGCGCGCTGGCCGAAACCGTAGACCATCCAGAAGGGGGAAGGGTCGAGCCGGGGCATCACGCGGCCCTCGCGCGTAGGGGGAGGGGCGTTGCGGGGACCGGCAGGCGGAGCCCCGTCTTCAGCCAGCCTTCATTGCCGGCGTTGTGCTCGAACTCGACGGGCTTCGGGCTCCACCCCTCCGGTGCAGAGACGTGCACCCACAAGTCGTTGCCGTCGAGCGCGATATAGAAGCGGATGCCGTTTGGGGCGACGAATTCCGCCTTCCCGTCACTGTCGATGATCAGTCGGCCATCGGGGCCGTGAGAGACGGTCGCTTGGATGATTTCGGGTCGGGCGGGCATGTCGCTCTCCATCCAGACGACGGCTGCCCGCTCCGGGACTGGGCTGGGGGCGAAGGGGCCCCGGAGCGGGTATCGCCGCGTCGTGCTGCGATGGCATAAACATACTTATGTGCATGAATGGTGCAAGCGAAATAATGCGCGTTTGCATGAAAAATTATGCGATGGGGTATGTCGAATCGACTCGACTCTCGCGACAAACGTTAACAGGATGAGAACATAGAGGGAACATTTTGAGGCTGACGACCATGGCGAACGACCGAATTGGAGCCCACTTCAAGCTCAAGGTGCGCTGCTTCAACTGCCGAGTGGACACCGTGCATAGGCTGGCTGTTCCGGCCGCCGAAGATGCGCCGGAGTGCGTGGACGATCTTCTTGAAAGCCAGTTCCTTCGGGATCAGCGGTTCCAGTGCAAGGCCTGCGAGGCACCGATCGGCGTCATTGTGGCGGCCGTTGAGGTGAAGGAGCCGGCTGATGCTTGATCCGCGTCCAATCAACCGCGACCGGGCGGAATGGATAGCGATCGCTGTGCTGGGTTCAATAGCGAAGGACCCGTCGAGGCTGGAACGGTTCCTGACCGTGACCGGGATTGCGCCGCGCGCTGTTCGCGTCCTCGCAGACGACGAGCGCTTTTTGGCGGGTGTAGTGGATTATGTGGCCGAGGACCCAGCCCTGGTGGCGATCATCTTATCCGAATTGTCCCTGCATCCGGCCGATCTGAGCATGGCGCAGTACGCACTTCGCAAACCTAAGCGTGAGGAGCCGAGCTCCAACGTCGTGCGTCTTCCCATCCCGCCACGGAGAGTGAAATGAGCAAGAAGACTTTCTATGTCGTCCAGCCGTTTGAGACTGGTAAGCGTGGTGCGATCAAGGCCGGTATCCCAATGGAGGTGCGGTCTGCTGAGGATGCTGAGCGCGTGGCCAGGCGGCTCAGTCTGGTCAAGCTCGGAGCGGTCGCCTTCTCTCGAGAAGTGGACCACGAGAGCGACGATGCCGACGAGCCGATCCTGATCGCTTCGTTCGGCAAAGTGCCGGAAGGAATGTTGGGCGGCTCGTGAAAACGGTTCGCCAAGGTGTTGCGCGCAGCAGTGCTACCTGATGCCAGCTATGGCTTGCATTTGACATGGACGGCGTAAGTTCGCGCAGGCCGCCCCGTACCGTACGTCCCGGTTTCGATCGTTGTCTCGCCAGCGATGCGCCCCTGGGGGCACTGTGTGCTTAGCAGATTGAGGGCAGTTTTCTCCCGTGTGGCGCGATCATCGGGATTGTATCCGAAATCAACGGTGTTCCGGATTAGTACCGTGAAGTCGGCGTTTGGTTCAGCCGATGGCGTGACACGAACGGAGCCATCTGTTTCCAGCAGGCGCAACTGCATCTGACTGCCAGCGCACGCCGTCATCAGGAGAGGGGCCAAAACTGCAAGCATTCCGGTGGTGCATTTGCGAGGTGTCATGTCTTGGCCCGATATTCTGTCATGCATTGATCAACGCGAGCTGCCGCTCCGCCAACGTACCGGTCGCGTCACATCGACGACAAGGGCGATGATTTCCACCGTCTTGCCGTCATCGGCTTGCAGATTTGTGTCCACCAAGATCGGCTTGTAGCGAGGATCAGTCGAGCGAGGATGAAAGGTGTAGCCGTCATCGCGCACCTCGAGCTCCTTGACGGACCATTCCCGCATCTGTCCGTCGGCGGACCTGCGCTCGATCACGACGGCCATGCCGTTCTGCAGCTTCTCGTTGATGTCTTCGAAGGCCGGGCCGCTGACCCGGGAACCGTCGGGGATCGGAGGATCGAAGGCATTCATGGAATTGCCGCCGACGTCGAAGACCAGAGTTCGCGCCCGGGGGTAGCGCGGGTCCCTCTGCGCCAGGACCTCATCAGGATCCTGGTTTTCGAGTTCGTCAACCTCCTGGAAGAGGCCGGCGCTAACCTGGCCCGAAAGAGGCGTCGAGACGAGGGCGGCGCGGACTGGGCGGGCTTCGTCCACCGGTTCGTCTTCCAGAACCGACTTCGCCAACTCCATTAGCTTCACGTAGCTTTCGCCGCGAGGAAAGCTCTTGCCGGCAGCCCATCGAGTGACCGCCGGCTGGCTGACGCCCATGGCATCGGCCATATCCTGATGGATCCAGCCCTTCGCCTTCAAGATTGCGTTCACTGTCGCGGCGACATTCATATTACCGCCATACGTGAGTGCATTAGCAAAATCCAATGCGTGAGTGTATGATGGACTTGTCTTTCTCATGCACATGAGTATGTTCATGCGCATGAACCAGATGCTTCTCATCCGCAAATCGGTGCTCGACGTATCTCAAGCGGCGCTTGCCGCCATAGCTGGCACGTCGCAGGCGACCGTTTCCCGATGGGAAAAGGGAGATCTGCATCCGGACCGGTCACAAATGGCGCTCATCCGCGCAGAAGCCCTGAAACGCGGCCTCCAGTGGAACGACGCGTGGTTCTTTGAAGCCCCCGAACACATGGGCGAAGCCCGCTCCCCGCAGGGTGGAGCGTCGTGATGGGCGCCTTCATCATTGTCTTCAAGATGGACGGCGAAGATCTCAACCTTGCCACCCGTCACATCGGCCCGTTCCCTACATACGACGCAGCCTGTGACGTGCTCGGCAAGCTGCCGGCGCCGGTCAATGGCGGGCACAAGTACGTCCAGCAACTGGAGCAGCCGCAGTCCGAAGAATGCCGGGTGCGCGCCGACGTCAGCTTTGATCAGTCAATGTCTCAACGGATGGGCTTGATCCATCGAGCAAATCGTACTTTGCGGCGGTGATCAGCTTCATGGCCCAGTCAATTGCCAGAACTTGCAGGTCTGATACCCGCGTTTCAGCCGCCCACCTCCTGCATGAGGATCGCCTGCGCCATGCCGGCGATCTCCATCAGTTCAACGTCTCCGCTGTACCCAGCATGCGCTTCGAGCTGTTGCAGCGTCCTCACCGGGTCGCCTCTGCCAAGGCAGACCACATAGGCGAGGATCGCCGCCGCCACCGACTTCGTCATTCGTCACGTCCTCTTCCGCAGCGGCGGGCCTGCCAGCTCGCTGGTGCTGCACATGTTCGTTCGTTCCCGGCCGCACTTCCCTCGCGGCGTACCTTGGCGCCCGGTCTCGCCGTCCATGCTGATGATCGGGCGCTGCTCTCTCATTCCCTGCGAACTCCTCTGTCCAACCGCTTCCGTGTTCTCAGAGGAGCACGGAAGACTTGGCAGATTCATCCATCGGTGATGGACAAATGATCCATCTGAAGCCCCTTCGTGACGAAGACTACGCCGCGGCGCTGGTCATCCGCCTGGAGAAGGCGGAGGCGGCGCGCACCGGCCTTTCAGTCTCAGAAGTCCGCCCCATCGTGGCGCGTCATGTCGGCCTCGCCGTCGGCACGCTGGAGAACATCCGCCGCCGGCGCATCAAGGCGATCAAAGCTCATGTCTACAGAACGCTCCTGGCGGCCGCCGACAGGTGGCTCTGTGCCGAAATCGCCAAGCTCGAGCACGAGCGAGCTGTCATTGCGGCACAAGCTGGCCACAGCTCGACACGCGACCTGGCGGAGGTGGATGCGCACATTGCGGCGGCTCGTGCCGCGTTGGGTGCGGAGGCGCGCCGATGAATAGGCGGGGGCCCTACCGCATCCGCCCATGGCCGGCCGGTATGGATGATGCCCTGACCGAGATGATGGCGCGCGACATGACCTTCGTCGCCGCCTCCCGCGAGCTCAGCGCGCGATTCCAGCGCATATCGCCATGTGCCGTCGCAGACCGCGCCCGTCGCCTTGGGCTTGCCTTCGATCCCATGGATGCCGGCAGGACCGCCGTCAATTGTCAGCAGGCCGGCACAGATCGATTGCTGGCCGCGTTGCGCAGCGAGCACCGATGCCCGCCGCCGGATATCCGGCCTCACATCCTCGATCGCGCTCGCTTCGATTGGCGACGGCAGATGGCCGGCCCGTCGGGGATCAGCTCGCCCGCGGCCTGCTGCCTCGAGGGCTGAAGGGCCGCTTCATCCCGGCGCCCGCCCTGGCTCCGGACCTTCTTCGGCATAGGGCCGCACGCGGCCGGGAGAGAACGCATGTCCGACATACCCAACGATCAACCCTTGTCCGACGCCGCGGCCGGCTTCGCCAAGGAGCAGCTGAAATCCTTCATCGAGCGCATCGAGCGTCTCGAGGAAGAGAAGAAGACCATTTCCGAGGACATCAAGGAGGTGTTCGCCGAAGCCAAGGGAACCGGCTTCGACGTCAAGGCGCTGCGCGAGATCCTGAAGATCCGCAAGCAGGACGCCGACCAGCGCGCCGAGCACGAGGCGATCCTTGACCTGTACCTTCAGGCGCTCGGCATGGTGGGCGCGTAGCCATGAGCGGCGCGCGTCGACCAATTCAGCCCATTGGAGTGCCGGGCATCGAACCTGGTGGCGAGCCGGAGCTGGCGCAACAGCCGGAATTCCGGTGGGTCGATCCGACGACGCTGTTCGTCGACGAAAGCTACCAGCGCAATCTGTCGGAGCGGTCCGTACACCTCATCCGCCGCATCGTGGCCGACTGGGACTGGCGGCGGTTCAAATGTCCGATCGTTGTCGAGACGCCGGAAGGCTTTGACATCATCGACGGCCAGCACACCGCGATCGCCGCGGCGACGCACCCGGCCATATCGTCAATCCCGATCATGATCGTGGAGGCGGATAGCCGCGCGGCGCGGGCGTTGGCCTTCATCGGCCATAACCGCGACCGGATCGCGGTGACCGCCACCCAGATGCACTTCGCGGCGGTGGCGGCTGAGGATCCCGACGCCATGACCATCGACCAGGTGTGCCGGCGCGCGAACATCCGGGTGCTCCGCGTGCCACCCGGCAGCGGCTTCTTCAAGCCCGGCGACACCATGGCGGTAGGCGCCATCGGCAGGCTGATCAACCGGCGCGGTGCCATGAAGGCGCGGCAGATGCTCGAAATACTCGGCGCCGCGCGCATGGCGCCGGTCAGCGCCGCGGCGGTCAAGGCCGTCGAGATGTTGCTCACCGATCCCGAGTACAGCGGCGAGGTGACACCGGATGCCATCCGCGACGTCATCATGACGCTCGGGCCCGAGGCGGAGAAGGAGGCAAAGATGTTCGCCGCCGCTCATTCCGTGCCGCTCTGGCGCGCGCTGGGCGTCATCTGGTTCAAGAGGCAGTCGCGTGGACGCAAACGCACGAGCTGATGCGCTCGAGGCGGAGAACGACCGCCTCCGGCAGCGCATCGATCAATTGGAAGCGGTCCTCGGCGTCACCTTCCCCGCGCCGGTCGAGTGGCGTTTGACCAGGAGCGAGGCCTGCGTCTGCGGCGTGCTGCTCAAGCGCGAGCTCGCCACCAAGGCCGCGGTGATGGCCGCTCTCTATCGGGCGGACGGCCGTGATGAGCCCGATACCAAGATCGCCGACGTCTTCATCTGCAAGATCCGCAAGAAGCTGACGCCCTTCGGCATCGTGATCACGACGCGGCACGGACTTGGCTGGGAACTGCGCGGCCGAGCCGAACTCGCCCGATCGCTGGGATTGACGCCATGACGGGCCGGATCCTGCCGAACCTGCTCAACCCGCTCGACCGACCGTCCGTGGTGCCATTCCCGGCGCCGGCGCGGCGCGGCCCGCGGGAGAAGCTGCCTGCCGCGGAGCTGCGCCAAGCCTTCGAGGCCGACAAGTCCGATGCCGAGATTGCGGAGGAATTCGGGTGCTCGCGGCAGCTGGTCGCCATGAAACGGGCGAAGCTCGGGCTGAGGCGCCGGGCGAAGGGGGGCGAGAAGCGCCCGCCAAGCCGCTTCGCCCCTAAGACGGCAACCGAACGGTCCGTCCGGATCCCGCCCGTCGACCATCCCGCACTGAGCGAGGACCGGACCATCTACCCAGCGACCGTCACGCCGGTCGACAGATTGCTGAACGTGCTCGTCTCGGGTGTCAACCACTGGAAGATCGGTGGCGCGATCGCCAAGGGCGCCTGGGCCGGCTTCCCGGTCTACACACTCACGCTGGAAGAGAGGGCGACCTGCCCGGATAGCTGCCGGCATTGGCGCAGCTGCTACGGCAACAACATGCACCACGCCAAGCGGGTGCAGGCCGGCAGGGCGTTGGAGGATCGCCTCGGGCATGAACTCGCGGTGCTTCAGTCGCGTCATCCGGCCGGCTTCGCGGTGCGCCTGCACGTGCTCGGCGACTTCTACTCGGTCGCCTATGTCGACCTCTGGGCGGCGTTCATCGACCGATTTCCGGCGCTGCATGTCTTCGGCTTCACCGCTCGCATCGACGGCCGTCGCGATCCCATAGCTTCCGCACTGGTGCGGCTGGTGCTGGCGCGCTGGGATCGCTTCGCCATTCGCTTCTCCAATGCGCCGGTGGACGAGTGCGCCACCGTCACCGTCGAACATCCCCGCCAGGTCCCCGCCGACGCCGTGCTGTGCCCGCAGCAGGTCGGCAAGACCGATTCCTGTTCCACCTGTGCGCTGTGCTGGCAAAGCCGCCGGCGCATCGCCTTCCTGCAGCATTGAGGTGCCGGCATGGATCTCTCCAACTCCCCCGGCCACCTCCGACATCCCGGCGACCAGGGCAGGCATTCGGGTGACCGAATGAGCCAGATCCCCTGGAAAGCCGACGTGTGGCAGACCGGCGCCAAGCGCACGGCCGAAGAGCGCAGGGCCATCATCATGTTGCGCGGCACGTGCACGTCCTCGGAAGTCGCAAAGCGGTTCGGCATGACCCGCTCGGCGGTGTGCGGCGTGTGGTTCCGGGCTCGGAGGAAGCCCTCTTGATGACCCGCCCCATCGATCTCGGCCCGTTCGAAGGCATGTCGCCCGGCTATCGCGTGATCTGCATCGACGCGCCGCACAAGTTCGTCGCCGGCACCAAGCGCCGGCCGCAGCACTACAAGCGGATGACCGATGACGACATCGCCGCGTTGCCGGTGCGCGCCCTGGCAGATCCTGCTGGTTGCTGGCTGTTCTTCTGGACGACGGGGCCGAAGCTGCCGAAGGCCTTCACCATCCTGAAGGCCTATCGCTTTCGCTATTCCGGCATGGGCTTCGTCTGGCTGAAAACGCATCTGCGGTTCGGCCGCGCCGGCGAGCCGCTCTTCTATCCGCGCAACTGCTTCCATGTCGGGCAGGGCTACACGACGCGGAAGAATGCCGAGTTCTGCCTGCTGGCGAGGATAGGCAAGCCGAAGCGCCTCAGCGCCAGCGTGTTCGAGGTGATCCTGTCGGCGCGGCGCGAGCACAGCCGAAAGCCCGAGGAGTTCTACGAACGGGTGCAGAAATTCGCGCCCGGCCCCTATGTCGAGATATTCGCCCGCCAGCGCCGGGAGGGGTGGGACTGCTGGGGCAATGAAACCGACAAGTTCGGCGAGGTGGCGGCATGACGCGCGAGCGACTTCCGGACCGCCGCTCCTCCGAGGCCTTCGAGATCGTGGTTGCCGGCATCCGCTACACCGTGACCTTCGGCTATTACGACGACGGCCGTGTCGGCGAGGTGTTCATCGACGGCACCAAGATCGGCTCGGATGCCGAAATCTTCGCGTCCGATGCAGCTGTAAGCATCTCACTGGCGCTCCAGCACGGCGTCACGCCGGAGACGCTACGCAAGAGCATCCGGCAGAACGCCGCCGGCGCCTCGCTGGGCCTTGTCGGCATCCTCCTCGACCGCATCCTTGAAGGAGGCGCGAGGTGACGCTGACCGGAGGGACGATTCCGATCTATCGCACGCTCACCGGCGTCCGGTTTCCTCTCCACGATGAGAAGGAGCTCCAGGCGGCCATGGCAGAGCGCTTCACTTCGGCCGGGCTGGAATTCCGCCGCGAGGTGACGCTCGCCCCGGGCGACATCGTGGACTTCATGATCGGCGGCACGGCTGTCGAAGTGAAGATTAAGGGCCAGCGCCGCGCCATCCTGCGCCAATGCGAGCGCTACGCCGCCCACGAATGTGTCAGCGCCGTTCTGCTGGTGACCAACGTCGCGATGGGCTTTCCCCCGGCGCTCGCCGGCAAGCCGACGGCCGTCTTCAATCTGGGGAGGGCCTGGCTGTGATCCGCACCTATGGGCAGATAGCCTTCGACGGCGCGCGCTGGCGCATGGAGAAGCTGGAGCCGCATGTCGCCATCCGGCTCAAGGCCATGTTCCCACACATCCACAAGGGCTCGGCCGGGCCGTTCTTCTTCCCCGCGACGGAAGCGACCGCGACGGACCTCGAATGGTTCCTGCACCGCTATCCCATGGACATCGCCGATGCCGACCGCGAGCGCCTGCTCGGCGGCTGCCGGGCCTTCGCCACGGCACGCGACGATGTCGAGCGGATCCTCATGCCGGATTGGTCTCCGCCGGCGGCGGCCGGCTTCCGGGAGGGCAGGGAACTCTATCGCTATCAGGCGCAGGCCGTAGAGCTGGCGAGGCTCAAGAAGCGCCTCCTGCTTCTCGATGACGTCGGGCTCGGCAAGACCGTGTCGGCGCTCGGCGCGCTGGTCGATGGCGAGCACCTGCCGGCGGCCATCGTCGTGCAGCCGCACCTGCGCACCCAATGGGTGAAGGAATACATAGAGAAGTTCACCCACCTGCGCGCGCACATCATCAAGGGCGGTCGCCCCTACGACCTGCCGGAGGCGGACATCTACGTCTTCAGCTATTCGAACATCATCGGATGGGTCGACGTCGCCAGGACCGGCCTGTTCAAGGCCGTCGTATATGACGAGGTGCAGGAGCTTCGTCACGGCCGGAAGACCGGCAAGGGCAGCGCCGCGGCGATATTCACCGCGGCGGCCGGCTTGCGCATCGGCCTCTCGGCGACGCCGGTCTACAATTACGGCGGCGAGATCTTCAACGTCGTCGAGGCCATCGAGCCGGGTGCGTTGGGCGCCCAGGACGATTTCATCCGCGAGTGGTGCACCGGCAAGAACGGCAAGTGGATCGTCAAGGATCCCGATGCGCTCGGCACCTATCTGCGCGAACTGCAGCTGGTGCTGCGGCGCGAGCGCACCGGGGCGCCAATCAACACCCTCACCGTCGAGGTCGACTATGACGAAGAGGTCGAGGCCGACGCTCTGTCATTGATGCGCACGCTCGCCATGAAGGTCGTGTCCGGCAGCTTCGCCGAGCGCGGCCAGGCGGCGCGCGAGCTCGATGCCTTCGCCCGCATGGTGACCGGCACCGCCAAGGCCCGCCATGTCGCCGCCTATGTCCGCATGCTGCTGGAAGCCGGCGAGCCGGTGCTGCTGGCCGGCTGGCACCGCGACGTCTACGACATCTGGCTGAAGGAGCTGAAGGATTTCAAGCCGCGGCTCTACACCGGCACCGAGAGCACCACCCAGAAGGACAAGGCGAAGGCGGCGTTCATCAGCGGCGAGACCGACCTGATGATCATCTCCCTGCGGTCCGGCGCCGGTCTCGACGGCCTGCAGCATCGCTGCCGTACCGTCGTCATCGGCGAGCTCGATTGGTCGCCCAAAGTGCATGAGCAGATCTTCGGCCGCCTCGATCGCCCAGGCCAGACGCGGGAGGTCACCGGCATCTACCTGCACGCCAATGGTGGCTCTGATCCGCTGGTGGTGTCGACGCTCGGGCTCAAGTCCAGCCAGGCGCAGGGCATCGTCGATCCCGGCAAGGGCATCGTCCAGGTGCATTCCGACGACAGCCGCATCCGCGCGCTTGCCGAGAGTTACCTCAGCCGGAGGGCGGCAGAGTGACGGAGCAATTCGCACTCACCACTCCTCCCGGCCCAAAGCGTCCCCGTGTCCGTCGTGGTGGATGGTCTTGGGGGCCGGTCGAAGGCGCCAATCTGCGCGTCATGTCGAACGGCGGCGGCATTCAGTCCTCGGCGTTGATCATGATGATGTGCGTCGGCGAACTGCCGTGGGTCGACCACATCATCAACGCCGATCCCGGTGACGAGAGCGAGGCGACCTATCGCCACCTCGAATGGCTCGACGCGCAGGTGCGTCGCTACAGCAACGGCCGTGTGGAGACGCACACCGTCAGCCGAGGTGGCCGGCTGTCCGATCGCATCCGCAATCGGGCAGCCGGGCGCGGCGTGCTCAACAATGATCGCTTCGTCTCTGCGCCATTCTTCACCTCCGGCGGCAAGGACGGTCGTGGTGGGCAGGGAAAGCGCCAGTGCACGCGCGAGTTCAAGATCGAGCCGCTGGAGAAGAAACAGCGCGAACTGCTTGGCTATGCGGCGCGCCAGCGCATCCCGGCCGGTTCGTGCGAGGTTTGGATCGGCATTTCGACTGACGAAGTAGTGCGCGCAGGGGCGGCCTTCACGTCATGGACTGTGAACCGCTATCCGCTGTTAGAAAAGCGGATGTCGCGGCGCGATTGCGTGTCGTGGCTGGAAGGCCACGGCTTTCCCGTGCCGCCCAAGAGCGCATGCATCTACTGCCCCTACAAGACGAATGCGGAATGGCGCTGGCTTCGCGACAACGACCCGAAGGCATGGGCGGACGCGGTCGAGATCGACCGCCTGATCCGCACCACGCCCGGCATGCGCGAGCAGGAGTTCCTGCATCGGGATCGCGTTCCTCTCGATCAGGTCGACCTGCGCACCGACGAGGAAGCCGGCCAAGGCATGCTTATGGTCTGCGAAGCGGGGTGCGGGTTATGAGCCACCTCACCCTTGTTCCGCTGTCCCTCGATGAGGCGAATGCCTTTGTCGATCAGCACCATCGTCACAATGATCCGGTCGTCGGTCACCTCTGGTCGACCGGTGCGGAATTGGATGGGCGGCTCGTTGGCGTGTCCATCGTTGGCCGCCCGGTCGCGCGGCATCTTCAGGATGGCCTGACCGTGGAGATATTGCGCGTGGCGACCGATGGCACCCGGAACGCGGTGTCATTCGTTAAGGGCGCCGCCTGCCGAGCGGCATTCTCACGCGGGTTTCGCAAGGTAGTCACCTATACGCTGGCCAGCGAAGGCGGTTCATCCCTCCGCGGGGCAGGCTTCCGCGTCGTCGGCAAGGTCAAGGGTCGCCACTGGAACACGCCCTCGCGACCGCGCGAAGAGGGACCTCTGTTCGACAAGTTGCGCTGGGAGGCGTCCCAGTGATCATCCGCCGCCGCTACAACCGAAACTTCACCGTGCTGCCGAACGCCGTGGTGGAAGACGACCGCCTTTCGCCAGAGGCGCTCGGCGTGCTTGTCTATCTGCGCAGCCGGCCAGAGGCGTGGAACGTCGAGCTGTCGCACCTCAGCGAGCGGTTTCGCATCGGCCGGGACAAGACGCAGCGCGTCGTTGCCGAGTTGGTGGATGCCGGGTGGATAAAACGAGAACGCACGCGCGACCCCGTCACTAGGGCTTTCAACGGGATCGACTATGTTGTGTATGACGAACCGAACGACACTACGGATAGTGCTTCCGAGGTCAACTCGGAGACCGAGCCACAGCCTGAAAATCCGGTTGTGGCTCATCCGACACCTAAGTACCGGCCACAGCCTGAAAAGCCGCGCGCGGCAAAGCCGGTTGTGCATATAGAAGAAGCAAATACGGAAAGAGAGAAAATATCCCCCATAGCCCCCAAGGGGGCGGTTGGCGGGATAGACACCGATCGGGATGAGGAGTTCGAGGCGTTCTTCGCTCGATATGCTCCGCCTCCAACGGCGTCGAAGGTCACGGCGCGGCGACGTTGGCGAAAGCTCTCGCCCGATGATCGGCAGAAGGCGATGGCGTCGATCGAGCCATACCGTTCCGCTTGCCGCTCGGAGCGGCCCAAGGCACGCAAGATGCTTGACCCGTCGGCCTATTTGAGTCGGCGCATCTTCGACAATTTCAGCACCGGATCCGTCGTTCGGCCCCCCGACAGCCCGGCCGTGGCAGCACTTCGGCGCACCCTGTCGCCGGGCTTCTCCGGCGGCGTTCTGGTGGAGCATGGAACGGGTGCTTGGGCGGCATGGCAGGCAGTAGCCAGCGAGGCTGGATTTCCGCTGCGGGCCATTGTGTACCGCGCCGCGCCATTCGCCGGCCGTGACCGCGAGGTCACAGGTCGCTACTTGCCGAGTGAATGGCCGCCGAGCCGCGACGGGCCTGACCTGCTTCAGCGGGCGGCAGGGGATTCAGCGTGATGTGGGGGAGTTCGATGGCCAAGGGTCGGAAGCGCAAGATGGGCAAGAGGACGCCGAGCGGAAAGCTCTCCGAATCCACCGACGAGCGGGCGAAGCGCGGTCTCGGCGATGTCCGGTCCGTCGTCATGAGCCAGCCGCATCGCGCCGGGCTCGGCAAGGACCGTCGAATGGACCAGCGCGCCGCCACCGCCATCGGCCGGCTGTTCATGACCGGCCGGATCGACGAGGCGGAATATTGGGCGGCGGAGCGGTGGTTTCGGCTGATCGGGGAATTCCACCAGATCATGGCCACGCCGATCACCACCACAACGGTCCTGGGCACGATGGCGGCGGGTGACCGAGGTGACCGTGACGGCGACGTCGGAGCGGCGGAGCGTCCGGAAACCGAAGAGGAACGGCGCGAGCGCGTGCTCGGTCACCACGGCTCGGCGATGAACATCCTCCGAGGGACGTCTGATCACCGTGCCGTGTTCCGGACGCTGGAAGCCGTCGTGCTCTATGATTGCCCCATAGGCGGCGAGGCCGAGCTCATCGTGCTGAAAGAGGGCCTGTCGGCGCTGGCGCGGTTCTGGCGCCTGCGGTCGCCGCCCAAGGCAGACGAGGAACTCCCCGTCCGCGTGGCGGGGCACCGATACGATAGGCCGGTGTGGCCGCATGAGGAGCGAATCGTGAATATTGTGGCGCACGACGCGTCGGACCCGGAACCAGCGCTGGACAAAAGCGGGTGAATCAGTCGTAATTGCCGACGAAATTCATGATCGCAGCGAATTACGCCCGGTGGCCAGATGGCTTGCCGGGCGTTTTGTTGTTGGGCAGGAGCTCCGATGCTCTTGGCTTCATAGTTGACCGGCGACGTGGAAGGGCACGCGGAGACGCAAAGCCCCCGACTGACGCAGCGAAACGGCACAGGTCCGCACCCGTATTCGGCGCGGGTCAACGGCGCAAACCTGTGTGAACCGCCTCCGAGTGCACAGGAGCCGGAACGCCACGCCTAAGCCGGGTTTGCCCGGCCCGGTCATTCATTTTCCGCGACGATGTCATCTATCCGCAGGCCGAGCGCATTGGCGATCTTCTTCAGCGTGGCAACATCGCCCGTCTTCTTGCCGCTCTCGATCTCAGAGAGGAAGCCTTGACCCACGCCGGTGGCGCTGGCCAGCGCGGCTTGGGTCAGGCCGCGCTTCTTGCGCCAGAAGGCGAGCGGGGTAGCGGCGGCGAGATAGGCGTCCATATCCTCGTCGGCGATCAGCGCCTCGGTGCCGGCCTCGATGCGGGAGAGCACGGCGCCAGCGGCGCGGGCGTCGGCGGCATCCTCGCTGGCGGCAACAAGGGCGTCATATTCGGGGCGGGAGAGGATCACGATGTCCTCGCCGGCCGGGCTCTTGGTCATGATGGCGGTCATTGGTTCCTGTCCCTCTCAGTCGTAGATGCCGCCACGCGGGCCGATATCGAGCACGGTAACGGTGGTGGCGGTTTCGGTGAAGATCACCCGGAAGTCGCCCACCCGCAGCCGCCGCGCCTCAACACCCGTGAGGATGATGACGTTGTTCGCCAGCGAGGCCGGGTCGGCGGCGTACTGTGCGACCTTGGCGCGGATCGCAGCGGCCCGGTTGCCGTGGCGCTTGAGGGCCTTCGCTGCGGTGGAGGTGTAAGCGACCTGTTTCATGAGGTAAATATCGCATAAAGCGATAATCTTGTCAATCGCTAATAGAGATATTCAGTGCATTTCATGGCACGAAACAGCTACTACGGCACCCCTCATTGGCGGGCTCTGAAGCGCGCGACACATGAGCGGGATGGCTGGCGGTGCGTCGTGCCGGGCTGCGGCTCTCGCGAGAGTATCGTCTGCGACCACATCCAGACACGGCCAAACGTTGATCATCCGACGTCATTCGATGTGTTGTCCAACACCCGCACGCTGTGCGGCAACCACGACCGCAAGGTGAAGGAAACGGCTGGCGGTGCCCGGCGCGGGGGTGGCGCGCTGTTCGTGCAGGGCACCGACGAACGCGGTCGACCGCGTGACCCGGCGCACCCGTGGAACCGCCGCCGGCCCTGACCGGCAGGCCGCAGGCAGCCACGAAGGGGGGAGGGTCCGATCTTCGGGGGGATCGGGGCCCTGACCGTCCGGGGCCTTCATTCGCACTGCGAGCAGATTTTGGAAGGGGGGTATCGGCCACCCCCATAGGGGGTGAGGATGACGTTTACCTCCATAGACGGCGCGCCGCCCGAGCCCGACTGGACGTCGCTGTTCACCGACGAGCTCGATATCGCGATCGCTCGTGATCGTTGGGCGATCGTTGTCCGCGAGATGCAGGAAGCGGGGACGCTGGTTCTCGCGAACGATCACGCGATCCGCCGCCTGGTGGATTTCAGCGTCCAATATGAGCGCGCCTCGCGGCAGGTCTGCGAGATGGGGACGATCCAGAAGGCTCGTCGCTCGAAAGTGCCCATGCCAAGCCCCTATTGGACCGTGATGCGCCAGGCGGGCGAGGAAATCCGCGTGCTCGAAATCGAGCTCGGCATTTCTCCTGTCCGGCGTGGCAAGGCGCAGAAGGTGCAGCGTGCCAAAAAAGCCCCGCGCGCGGCGGACAGCTACCTCCGTCAGGTCAAATGATCCGACGACGGATTGGGCCCGCGATGTCCTCGCCGGCCGAATAGTCGCCGGCGAACTGGTCGGCGGCGCTGCGGAGCGGCACCTGCGAGACCTGCGGGACGGCGAAAAGCGGGGGCTGATCTGGCGACCGGATAAGGCGGCGCACGCGCTGGGCTTTTTCCCCGCCATGCTGAGCGTGACGGCCGGGACCGCGGCGGGGAAGCCGTTCCACCCTCTGCCATGGCATGTGTTCTGTGGCGGTAGCATCTTCGGCTGGCGCAAGGCCAGCGGCCGGATGAGGTTCCGGTCTGCCTGGCTTGAGACAGGTAAGGGGCAGGCGAAATCGCCGTTCATGGCGGCGATCGGCCTCTATCTCATGGGCTGGTACGGCGTGCCGCGCGCCGAGGTCTTCGCCATCGGCCAGGACAAGAACACGGCGAACGTCCTGTTCAAGGATGCCGTCGCGATGTGCCGGGCGCCGATTCCGCCGGGAGAGGACGAAGACGACACCCTGGAAAATCAGGAGGAGGGGGGCGTTGTCATCCGTGGCGAAGGGGACAATGCGTGGAAGATCGAGCATCCGGCCACGGGTTCGAAGTTCCTGTCGCTGGCCAATGGCGAGGCCATCTCCGGCCCTCGACCGATCGCGGTGCTGGCGGACGAAATCCACGAGTTCAAGCGCAATACGTCGATCGAGATTTGGAAGAACGCCATCGGCAAGATGCCGGGCGATGCGATCATGATCCTTGGCACCAACACGCCGAGTACCAACCAGATCGTCGGGACGGAATACAGCGAGTTCTACCAGAAGGTCGCGCGCGGCGAGTTCCGCGATGATGAGGCCTTCGCCTTCATCGCCCGCGTCGACAAGGCGGATCGGGAGACTGTTTTCGACAATCCCGATTGCTGGCCGAAATCGTTGCCGGCCCTCGGCGTGACGTTCCCTCGCGAAAACATCGAGGGGATGGTTGCGACGGCGAAGCAGCTGCTGTCCACGGCAATGTCCGTGAAGCGGCTGTACTTCGGCATCCCGATCGGCGCGACGGATTTCTGGATCGCCGAAGATGCCTGGCAGGAGGTTCAAGGAGTCGTCGACGTTCCCGCATTGCGTCGTTACCGCTGCTGGCTCGCGCTCGATCTGTCCGACAAGAACGATTTCACCGCCCTGACGGCGGTGTGGATCGACGATGACGGGCTGTTGTTCGCAAAGACCTGGTACTGGACGCGCAAGCGGGGCCTCGCCGACCGCGCACGCGAGGACCAGGCGCCCTATGAAGAGTGGGTCGAAGCCGAGTTCCTGACGGCCGTGGACGCGCCGATCATCGACAAGACCTTCGTCGCCGCAGAGGTGCGCCGCCTCTGCGCCGAGCACGATGTGCAGTTCCTCGCCTTCGACGCGGCGAAGATGGAGGACTTCGAACAGGCCTGCCTCGATATCGGCTTTCCTGTATGGCGCTGGAAGGGGCCGAACAAACCGAGAGGCCGCGGACTGATGCTTGTCCAGCATGCTCAGGGCAAGCGCGTCATGTTCGAAGACAAGCAGTTGTGCATGCCGCGCTCGGTGGAGCGCCTTGAGGACCGGATCCTGTCCGGCACGATCGTCATCGAGCAGTCGCCGGTCACCACATCGTGCGCCGCTAACGCGCAACTGGACAGCGACGGTCAGAACAACAGGGCCTTCGACAAGGCACGCTCGCGCGGGCGTATCGACGGCCTTGTCACCATCGCCATGGCCGTCGGCGCCGCCGATACCGAGTTGAAGCTGCCAGGCAAATCGTTCGCGGATTCGGAAGATGCCGTCGATCGCCTGCTTGCCGACGATGCGGAGTGACCATGGCCGAACCCTCTCCGCGCCGCCTCGCCACCATGTCGTTCCTGTGGGACATCGTCGGCCTATCGGGCGCCGGTCTGGTTGTTGGTGGGATCGCCATGATGCACGTGCCATCCGCCTGCATCGCCGGCGGCCTCGCACTGATCGGCCTGGCGATCCGCGGCGCGAGGCGGTTCTGATGCGCGGGATCCTGTCGACGCTCTTCGGTGCCGAGCAGAAGGACCACAGCTCCTACGGTTCTGCGGAGGATGTGTGGCGCGACCTATTCGGCGGCCACCAGTCGCAATCCGGAGTTTCGGTGACGTGGAAGCGCGCCCTGGAAGTCACGACTGCCCTGCGCTGCGCGACGATCATCGCCGAGGGCATCTGCTCAGTTCCGTTCAAGGTCTATCAGAAGGTCACCGTCGACAATCGGGTAGAGCGTCGGGAGGACCAGGCGCACGCACTAACCGACATCATGTCGACCGAGCCGAACGAATGGCAGTCCGGCTTCGAGTTTCGCGAAACCATCGGCCTGCACCTTGCCCTGTGCCAGAACGCCTATGTCTTCGTGAACCGCGTTCGTGGTGACATAGCCGAGCTCATTCCCTTCGAGCCTGGCCGGGTGGAGGTGACGCAGAACCGAGATTGGACGCTGAGCTATACCGTGACGGCGCCAGATGGTGAGCGGCAGGTGTTCCCGGCCGGCGCCATCTGGCACATCAAGGCGCGCGCCTGGAACGGCTATATGGGGCTGGAAACCCTGCGCCTGGCACGTGAGGCGCTGGGGCTGGCAATCTCGACCGAGGCGAGCCACGCCCGGATGCACGTCAACGGCGCCCGGCCGAGCGGCGTTCTCTCCGTCGACGGCCCGCTCGAGGAAGCTCAGCTCAAGGTCTACCGCAAATGGATCGAGGCCCATTACAGCGGGGTCCGGAATACAGGGCGCACGCTCATCCTGGATCGGGCCGCCAAGTGGCAGTCGCAGCAAATGTCCGGCGTCGATGCCCAGCATCTGCAGACGCGCGGCTTCCAGATCGAGGAGGTGTGCCGGGCGATGGGCGTGCTGCCGATCATGGTGGGCTACACCGGTGACAAGAACGCAACCTTCGCTTCGTCCGAGCAGCTCTTCCTTGCCCATGTGACGTACACGGTCCGACCGTGGCACCGCCGGCTGGAATCCAGCGCCGATCGCTGGCTGCTGACCAAAAAGGAGAGGCAGGCCGGCCGCTACATGGGGTTCGTCGATACGGAACTGCTGCGCGGCGACCATAAGGCCCGGTCCGAGTTCTACAAATCCGGCATCGACGCCGGATGGATGCTGCGCTCCGACGCCCGGCGCTTCGAGGACCTGCCGTATGTTGCCGGCCTCGACCGGCCGATCATGCCGGGCAATTTCGCCGTCGTGCAGGCCGACGGCACGCCGATCATGCCCGCCAAGTCTGAAACTGGGAAACCGAGCAATGACGCTTGAGCCGATCGAAGCGAAGTCGGACGGCCAGGCCCCGGGCCGTCTCAGTGTCGGATTCGAGGTGAAGTTCGCCGAGAACGCCCAAGACGGCACATTCTCTGGGTATGGCTCGATATTCGACATCGAGGACTATGGCGGCGACGTCATCAAGCGCGGCGCTTTCCGCGCGACGCTCAAGGAATGGTCCGCCAAGAACAAGCTGCCGAAGATGCTGCTCCAGCATGGCGGCGGCTGGGCCGGCTCCGCCAACGACATGGTGCCGATCGGCAAGTGGACGAAGATGTCGGAGGACGAAACCGGCCTTCGGGTCGAGGGACGGCTCTTCACCGAGAGCGAACGCGGCAAGATGATCTATGCCGCCATGCGCGAAGGAGAGCTCGACGGCCTGTCGATCGGCTATCGCGCCAAGGAATTCACTCTCGGCACCAAGCCGGACGAGCCTTACCGCACGATCAAGCGCCTCGATCTCATGGAAGTGAGCGTCGTGCTGTTCGGCATGAACCCGGTCGCCCTCGTCGATGCGGTGAAATCCGACATCGACGATCTCGCCACCCTTTCCGACGTCGAGAAGTTCCTGCGCGAGGCAGGCGGCTTCTCTCGGAAGACCGCCACCGCGCTCGTCTCGCGGGTGGCGCGCATCGCACAGCGTGAGGCTGGGGCGAGCAAGAGCCTGGATGACCTGCTGGAGCAAATCCGCTCCACCAGCAGCCGGATCCGATAACCCACCTCACAGGAGGGCGACATGCCCGAACTCGATGACGTGCTGAAGGATGTTCAGCGCGAAGTGAAGAAATTTGGCGACGACGTCGCCGGTCTCAAGTCGACCATGGAAAAGGACCTCAAGGAGGTCCGCGACCTCGCCGAGAAGGCCGGCGCCAAGCTGCTGGAGAGCCCGCAGTTCAAGAAGGACCTCGAGGCGCTCACCACCGGTATCGTTGCCAAGCACGATGCGATCGAGACCCAGGTCAAGAAGATCATCGAAGAGGCGAAGGCCGGCGCCGAGCGTCTCGATGATATCGAGAAGAAGCTGAACCGACCCGGCGCCGGCGGCGACATCGGCCAGAAACTGCTGGACGATGCCATCGCCTTCAAGCGCGTCGCGCTGTCCCGCCGCGGCGAGCTCAAGTCCACCACCGTGCTGACGCCGGAGACCGTCAATCGCGACGAGTACAAGGCCTATGCCGACATGTGGCCGACGCTGCTGCGCCGCGACGAGAAGGGCCTGTCGCCCGACGAATACAAGGCCCTGATGGTGGGCTCAGATCCGGACGGCGGCTTTCTCGTCCCGACGTCGACGTCCTCGCGCATCATCACCAAGGTCTACGAGACGTCGCCGATCGACGAACTCGCCACGCATGAGACGGTGTCGACCGATGCGCTGGAGATCCCGATCGACACCGACGAGGCCGGCGCCGGTTGGGTCGGAGAGACCGAGGCGCGCCCGGAGACCAGCACCCCGCAGGTCGGCGTGCAGCGCATCCCCGTCCACGAGCTCTATGCTAAGCCCAGGGCGACGCAGCAGCTGCTCGAGGATGCGGGCATCGACATCGAGGCGTGGCTGGGCCGCAAGGTGGCTGAGAAGTTCGCCCGCATGCGGGCGACGGCGTTCATCCTCGGCAATGGCATCAAGAAGCCGCGCGGCATCCTGACCTATCCGGCCGGCAGTGCCGGCGCGCGCGGCACCATCATGCAGGTGGCGTCGGGCCATGCGACGGCGCTGACCCCGGACGGCCTGGTCAACCTGATGTTCAGCCTGAAGGACCGCTATCTCGCGCGGGCCAACTGGCTGATGAAGCGCGGCACCGTCGCCTCGGTGATGCTCTTCAAGGACAGCCAGGGCCAGTACATCTGGCGTCCCGGCCTGCAGGAGGGCCAGCCCTCGATGCTGCTCGGCCATTCGATCCGCCGCGCGGACGATATGCCGGGCGTCGCCGCTGGCGCGCTGCCGGTGGCATTCGGCGACTTCGGCGCCGGCTACACCGTCGTGGATCGCCTCGGCATCCGCGTGCTGCGCGACCCGTATTCTTCGAAGCCGTTCGTCGAGTTCTACACTCGCACCCGTGTTGGTGGCGACGTCGTCGACTTCGAAGCCTACGCCCTGCAGGTGATTGGCCTTTAACGGTCGTCACCCGTCCCCGGCATTGGCGCGCCGGCACGATCGGCGCGCCGTCATCCCCGATCATCTCATTGGAGGACCCAGCCCATGCGGGACCTGATCTCGAACATCGACGCGAAGCGCGCCATTTCGCCGGCTGCCGCCGTCGCCGACAACACCGCCGTCGTCACCCAGATCCTGAACCGTCAGGGCGCGGAATCGGTCGCGCTGCTGATCATCACCGGCGCGCTGGCGGACGCCGACGCCACCTTCACCGTCACCATCGAGCACGGCGACCAGGCCAATCTGTCCGATGCGGCTGCCGTGCCGGCCGACCAGCTGAACGGCACGCTCGCAGCGGCCAGCTTCACCTTCGCCGCGGACGATGCCGTGCGGAAGATCGGTTATGTCGGCGGGAAGCAGTATGTCCGCGCGACCATCACGCCCGCGAACAACACCGGCAACTCCTTCATTGCGGCGGTGTGGCTCCTCGGCACCGTCAATCTGCGCCCCACGTCCAACCCGCCGAGCTGATCACGGCGCCGCTCGCGGGCGCCGCCATCACGTTTCGGGACCTGTAGGAGACCACTGCCATGCCGAGAATAGGCATCGTCCGCAAACCGTTCCCTTTCGCGCCCGACGGCGTGACGGTGGAACAGCTTTCCGCCGGCCAGACGCTCAACTTTCCGGACACGGTGTTCAACGGCCTCCGGGATGCCGGCTATATCGAGGCGGCGCCCGAGGATGATGGCGGGCAATCCGCTCTGAATGCCCGCATCGTGGCGGCGTTCGACCAGCGGCTCGCCGCGACCTCCGATGAGGAGTTGAAGTCTATCATCGCCCGGTCCGGCACGCCGTGGACCGGAAATCTGGTCCATGCGGCGATGGTCGGCGCGGCAAAGGAACAGCTGGTGCGCGAGATGGAGGGAGCGACTCCCATCCTCGGCATCGATCCCAATGCCGGCCTCACCGAACAGTCGCCATCCGTGCCTGCCACGCCGACACCGCCCTCGGCGCCGGCGGCTGTGGGCGGCGCGACGACGTCGACCGTCGAAATGAAAGCCGTGCACGCCGGGCGCGGTTCTTATTCGGTGATGCAGGGCGAGGACGTGCTAGATCTCGGCGAGAAGCTCACCAAGGCCGAAGCGGACGCCTTCAACGCGATGGACGTCGCCGGCAAGGCCGCCTTCATCGCCGGCCGCAAGGGCTGATGCGCCATGCTGACCGTCGTCACTCCCGCCGCAAGCCTGGTGTTGACGACGGTCGAGCGGGCGCGAGCGCTCGCGGAGTTCGGAAATCTGTCGGACGAAGAGGTCACGCTGCTGCTCCAGCACGCCTCTGCCGCGATTTCAGACTTCTGCAAGCGAATATTCTACCGCCAGACCTATCGGCAGACTTTTACGGACCGTGAGCTGGCCGATGGCGAGATCATGCTGGCGCAATGGCCGGTGACGAACATCGCCTCCGTCATCATCGACGGGACGTCTCTGGCACCGGATAGCTACCGGCAGGATGATCAGTGGCTTTGTCGCGTGGCTGGCGGCCGACCGCGCGCCTGGTGCGGCGTTTCGGCTGAAGTGATCTTCACCGCCGGATATTCGGTGCCGCCGGAGGCCGCCGCCACGTTGCCGCTGCCTGTTGAAAGAGCGGTTGCCTTGGAAGCGGCAGCCTATTTCGAAGGCGCCGATCGGGATGAACTGCTGAAGGCCGAGACGGTAGACGGCGTCGGGTCATTTTCCTATCGAGTCCCCAGTCCCGGCGATTCGTTGACCAGTCCGTCAGCTGCGCAGTTGCTCAAGCCGTACGCAGTTCCGCGGTTGGTGTAAGCCGATGACACCAGCGCAGGCGACTGCCTCCTATCGGCGCCAGCTGCGCCGCCACGGGGAGGATGTCGTGTTGCGCCGCGGCGGCACCGTGCCGGTCGAGCGGACGGTGAAGGCTCGGGTGCTCGGCTACGCGCCGGCCGACCTTGTCGGGCAGATCCAACAAGGCGACCAGCGCCTTATCGTGCTCGCCGAGGACGTCCCGCCGTTTCCGGTACCGTTCAAGGAACGCGGTGCCGATGGGATCGTCGTGCGCGGGCGCTACACGACCATCCAGGCGATCGATGACAACACGCGCCGCGTTGCCGGCGTGCTGATCGCCTATGAGATCCGGGTGAGGGGCTGATGGCGCGCTTCGAGACCTTCGCCCGCGACATCAAGTTCGCGACGGCTGGCATGGAACCGGCGGCGATTAGCTCGGCGCTGGCGGCATTCGCGAAACAGGAGCTTGCCGGCGTCATAGCGCGGGGCGAGGGAACGCAGATCTACGATCGGTTCGTCAACGGGCACGCCGGCGCGCCGGAAGAGAGCGTCCAGGCGCCTGGGCCGATCCTCTATGTCTTCTCTTGGTGGCAGCCCATCATCGCCTTCGCGCTGAACGAACTCGAGCGCCGGTCGCCGCGGAAGTCGGGACGATATGCCAATTCGTTCGTCGTGTTCGTGAATGGCCGCCGGGCACATCGTGGCGAGGAAATCCCGCCCAATGCGGAGGTGGTGATCACGAACACCCAGCCGTATGCGCGCAAGGTCCAGGTCGGCGCGATGAAGATGAACGTGCCGCCATTCCTCTTCGACTATGCCGGCTCCGCCGTGGTTCGCCGGTTCGGCGCGACGCTGATCAGCGTGCAGCTGAAATTCCTTCAGCTGCGCGGCGGCTACATCCTGAAACGGAGCCAGGGCAACCGGGCCGATCGTCAGGCTGGCATGCCGTTGACCTATCCCTCGCTCATCCTGAACATGAAGCAGTGACCGATGGCGGACGACGTCGTCTATCAGGCCATCCGCGACGCCTTGATCGCCGGATGGACGGTGACGCAGATCGCCTTTGAGAATGAGGACTTCCAGAAGCCGAGCCCGCCGGCGCCATGGATCATGCTCGAGGTGACGGGCAGCTTCTATGGCCAGCAGTCGATCGGCGATCCGGCCGATAATCGCTGGGATGCGGACGGCGTGCTCTGGCTGCATGTCTTCGTGCCGGTCGGAACGGGATCTTCGACGGCCCGCGGCTACGCCAAGACCCTGGCGGACCTGTTCCGGGGGCGGCAGCTGCTGAACGAAACGCTGGAATTTCTCGACGCCTCAATCGGCTTAGGCGAGCCCGGCGACGATTCCGGTAACTGGTGGCGGCTTTCGGTGTCGATCGATTGGCGCCGCCTGGACGCGTGATGGAGCACCACGATGCAGGTCCTGAAACCCTTCAATACCCATAACCGTCGCTTCAAGGCGGGCGACCCGGTCAACCCGGGCGACGACTTCTCGCCCCATAGCTTCGAACACCTGTCGGACCATCGGTTCGTCGGCGACCCCGACACCCGTCCGACGAAAGCCAAGAGCAAGCCGGTGAGCGCCGAAGCCGACGCCGCCTAAACGACCCTTCACGCCGTCCTGATGCCCGCCTGGCCTTGCCATGGCGGGCTTTTTCTTGGAGCCCGCCATGACCTCGTCGAACCGCCTGCAACTGTGCATCGTCCGCGAGACCGCCCGCGGGACGCCGCCGGTCTCGCCCCGCATGCGCAAGATGCGGATCCGGAGCGAAACGCTCGCCTACCGCCCGGAATTCGCCGATTCCGAGGAGCTCCGCGCCGATCGCATGAGCAGCGATCCCGCGATGATCATGAAGTCCAGCGCCGGCGGCGTGGCCTTCGAGCTGTCCTATCCGGTCGACGCTTCTCCGCTCTCCGAGATCATCGCGAACGCGATGCTCAACGACTGGGCGAACACGCCGGTACGGGACAATGACGGCACCGCTGACAGCGCCATCACCGGGGTGACGGCCTCTACCGGCGTCATCACTGTCGCCGCCGGCGCCGCCTTCGCGGTCGGGCACCTGGTGCGCCTGAGCGGCTTCGGCGTCGCCGCCAACAACGGTGTCTTCCGCATCACTACCGGCTCCGCCACGGTGCCAGCGGTCGGCGCGGCGCTGCTCGCCGATGAGGCGGCGCCGGCGGCAGCGGCCCGCATGAAGGTGGTCGGTTTCGCCGGCGCCGCCGGCGACATCACCGCCACCGCCACGGGGCTCGCATCGACCGCGCTCGATTTCACCACGCTCGGCCTCTCCGTGGGACGTTGGATTAAGATCGGCGGCACGGCCGCGGGAGACCGCTTCGCGACGGCGGTGCTGAACGGTTGGGCACGCATCATCGCGATCTCGGCCAACGCCCTTACACTCGATAACCTGCCCGCCGGCTGGGCGATCGACGCCGGCGCCGGCAAGACCCTAAAGGTGTTCGTCGGCGACCAGGTCAAAAACGGCGTGACGCGCATCGCCCACACGATCGAGAAGGGCTTTCTCGGTCAGGCGGTGCCGGCCTATATCTGCTCGTACGGCCTCCACGCCAACGAGTTCGGCATCTCGATGACGAACCGGCAGATCATCACGGGATCCGTCACGTTCGTCGGCATGGGCGGTGCGTTGAACAGCGCCCCGCTCGATGCCAGCCCGGACGCAGAGACCGACGCGGCCGTCATGGCCTCGCACGTCAATGTCGGGCGGATCGCGGAAGGCGGGGCGCTGGTCGCGGCGCCGAACTGGGCTCGCTCGCTCAGCTACACGATCAACAACAACTATGGCGCCGTCGAAGACCTCCAGGCGGATGCGCCGGTCGACGCACGCGATGGCGAGGCGACGGTCACCGGCACCGCGGAATTCTATTTTGGCAGCGATCTGCTGCTGCAGAAGTTCTTCGCCGGCACCCCGACCTCGATCAACTCCATCGTTCGTAAGAACGGCCAGGCTTTGATCACGACCCTTCCGCGGGTGACGTACAATGGCAACGGCACGCCGCAGGCCGGCGGCAAGAACCAGGACGTCATGCAGTCCTTCGAGTTCAAGGCGTCGAAGGACACCCTCACGCAAGCCCACATCCTCATGGACCGCCTCGAATATTTCGAAGCGTGATCCTCTCTTTACGTTAGGAGCCCTCTATGCCTGTCGTCCTGTCGAGCCTGAAGGTCGATGTCGCGCTGGAAACGTCCGGCGAATGGATCGACGCGCCGGAACTCCCCGGCGTCGCCTTTCACGTGCGCTCGCTCAACTATCCACCCTATACCGCCGCGCGCGACATCGAGCTGCGCAAGCTGGCTGCCATCCACGGCAATCAGCCCATCCCGCGCGACGCGCGCGCCGCCGTCTTCGGCCGTCTCTATGCCGAGCACATTCTGTTGGACTGGCGCGGCTTTGACGTCCAGTGGTCGCAGGAAGCGGCCGTCGCGGCGCTGACGGATCCCGAGCACCGGCCGCTGGTGCAGATGGTGGAGAACGCGGCCGCTCAGGTCGGCACTCCCAAGGTGCAGTTTACCGGAGATCAGGAAAAAAACTGATCGAGGCCTTCCGCTATGAGATTTCGCGGAAGGCGGATGACGACTGGCTGCAGGATCTTGCCGGTGAAGAGCCGGACGCGGCCCATGTGGCGGTGGTTGCCCAGCGGCCGGCGGATGCCGAATGGCCGGAATGGGCCAATCTCTGGCGCCGCGCCTGGGATCAGCTGAGGTTCGATCGCTCCTATGGGGCCTTTGGCGGTGAGACGCCAATCTCCTTTTTGGCAATCGACGCGTTCGCGCAGCGCAGCGGCGTGCCGGCTGAAGAGTTCGATGACTTCCATCGGCTGCTCCGAGCCATGGACGACGTCTGGCTGGTCCACATCGGCGAAAAGCTGAAGGCGGCGAGCCGGAAGCGGGAATAGCCAACCTCCGGGAATAGACCCAATGACCGTGCAGCTTTCCAGCCTTCGCGTAGCGGCGGAGGTCGATGCCTCCGCCTATCTGCGCGGCATGGCTGACAAGGTTGCGGCCGATCGTGCCGGTGCCCAGTCGAGCGCCGACGTCGGCAAGGCCATCCAGCAGACCGATCTCAAGCTGGGCGACTCCGCCAGCCTGCTGTCTCGGCTCTCCCGTCAATATGTCGATGGCGCCGGCTCGGCCCAGCGCTTCGAAAAGGCGATCCGCGATCTCGGGCGGGGCGTGGAGACCGGCAACATCACCGCGGCACAGGCCACCACCATCTATGACGGCCTGTACCGAAAATTCGGACTCACCGCGAACGCCGCCGACATCGCCGCCAAGGGGCAGATCGGCCTCGCCAGTGCTATCGATGCCACCAACAAGCGGATCGCTGAACAGTCGACGGAACTGCAGCGCGCCAATGCGCTCCAGCAGGCAACGGCCCGCCTGTCGACGATGGGGGCGGCGACGGCGGCGCAGTCGGCGCGCATCAGCGCCAATGAGCGCGCAAGCGCCCAGTTACGCGGCATGGGAGCGGCGTCCGCAGCGCGGCCGTCTTCACCCGGCGCGTCGCCTACGGCTCAGCTTCAGCCCTGGCAGCGGGCGCAGCTCTACCAGCAGATCGGCGGAGACGTCATTCCGGGCCTGCTGACCGGGCAATCGGCCTATATGGTCCTGCTGCAGCAGGGTCCGCAGATCGCCCAGATCTATGGCGGCGTCGGCAATACCTTGCGTGCGGTTGCCGCAGCGATCACACCCGTGCGTCTCGGCATGGCCGGCGCAGCGACCACGGTCATTGCCGGCGGCATGGCATTGGATGACTACCTGCAGTCCACCAAGGAGGTGCAGATTGCCAGCGTTGGCCTAGGCCGTGCGCTCGGCGCTGCACCCGCCCAGCTTGAGCGCATCGCCACGACGGCAGCGGCCACGGGGGAGATTTCGGTTCGTGAGGCGCGCTCGATGGAGGCGGCGTTCCTGCGGACCGGTCGGGTCGGCGTGTCCAATTTCGAAGGCCTGATCGGCATCTCGAAAGATTTCGCCGCGACTGTGGGTACGGACCTGTCTGGCGCCCAGTCGCAGCTCGCCAAGCTCTTTGCCGATCCGTCGTCAGGCGCGGCACAGCTTCAACAGATCGGTCTTCTGGATGGGGCGACGGCACGCCTGGTGCAGCGATTGGCGCAACAGAACCGGCTTTCCGAAGCCCAGTCCACCATGCTCAATGCTATCAAGCCTCGCCTTGTCGACGCCGCCGAGGCGACGACGGCATGGGGCCGGGCATGGGATTATCTCAGCCGGTCGGCCTCAAACGCGTGGGACAGCATCGGCAAGGGTATCGACAGCGCGCTTGGCGGCAGCAGCGATACGCTCGAAAGCCGGCTTTCCGACGCGCAGCAGCGGTTGCAGGCGGTCTATACCCGCGCCCGCCGTCTTGGCGTGCAGAACCCCGCCGGCGCGGACGTCATTCGGGCCGAAATCGACGATATCAACGAGCAGATGCGCCGGCGCTCGGCGCAGAATAGCCGTCGCGTCGATGATGCGTCTCTGGATCGAGCGGGGACGTTGGCGATCGACGTCGCGGCGAACTCGAGTGCAAACGACACCGCCCGCCGTCGCCTTCAGCTTCAGCAGGACATTGCCAGCCTTCGGGCCGGCCAGTCGGCAACCGGGCAGACGGCGGAGCAACAGGAGCAGATCGCCCGCGCCATTGAGGCGAAGACGCGCGCCCTCGACGGCCTCAACCGGGCGCAGGATATTCAGAACCAGCTGGTGCAGATCGATGCGCAGATCAGCGCCGCGCGGGATCCGGTCACGCGCGCCAACCTGATCCGCCAGCGCGAGGCGACGGCTCTTCTGATGGAAGAAGTCGACGCGACCAAGGCCGCCGAAGCCGCCGACCGGGCGCGCACTCGCGCGCTGGAGGAGGGGCTCGCCAGCTACGAACAGCGGATCGCCGATCTGAAAGAGGAAACCGAGGCCCGTCGCCGGGTCAACGATGCCGTGGCGTCGGGAGCCGTGTCGCTCGGCGACGCCAACAGGCAAATGCAGTTCGAAGCGCAGATCCGGCCGCTTGTGGTCGCCGCGATGAAAGCCGAAGGGGCGGAGCGGGCCCGGCTGCTGGATCTCATCAATCAGTCCCGCGAGGCGTACGCCGCGGCCGCCAGTCAGGAAAGCCGCTCGGCCGCCCTGTCGATCCAGCGCGATCAGAACGACCGGCTCGATCAGCTTCGCCTCGAAATCTCGCTGGTGGGGCAGACCGAAGAGGTGCGGGCGCGGCGCCTCGCCCAACTGGAAGCCGAGCAGCGGATAACCGCCGCCGGCGTCGGGCAGAATTCGCGGGAGGCGGCGGAGATCCGCGCGAAGGCCGCGGCGATAGCTGATCTCACTGTGGTGCAGGCCCGCGCGCAGGATGCCTGGGATCGCTATCGCGAGGCGGGAGAGAGCGCTCTCGACGCGATCGGTGACGCGCTGAACGGGCAGAGCGTCGAATGGAGCAACGTCCTTCAGTCGATCTCACGCGAGCTCATTCAGCTCAGTGTCGTCAATCCGTTGAAGAACTCGATTTTCGGCACCAATTACGGCACCCTTGGCGATCTCACGAAGGTGCTCTCGGGATCGAACGACAACGTCCCTTCCGCCGGTCGAGCCGTCGGCGCGATGCAAGTCACCGCCGGAACCGTGATCGTCAACGGGCCGTTCTCCGGTGCACTCGGGAGCGCTGCCGGCCTCTCCGGGGGCGGCGGTATTGGTTCCGATGCCGTCGCTTCCCAGCGCGCCAACACGGCGGCAGTCGGCAGGGGCGGGATCGGCTCGGATTATGCTGCCACCACGGATGTTGCGAAGTACATCGAAAAGGCCGCCGTGGCACGGGGCATCGATCCGAAGGTCGCCCTCGCCGTCGCGAAGTCGGAAGGCGGACTGAATAGTTGGAACCTTCAGTCGCGGGTCATGAAGAACGGCGTCCAAGAGCCGTCCTTTGGTCCCTATCAACTATATATGGGCGGTGGCCTCGGCAACGAATTCCAGAAGCAGACGGGCCTCGATCCTCGTCTTGCCGCGAATGGCCCGGCTGGTGTTGATTTTGCACTCGATCATGCTTCCAAGAATGGGTGGGGAGCGTGGTACGGGGCCAAGAAAGCCGGTATCGGCAATATGGATGGCATCGGGACGGCGGGCGTTGAGCAGCAGGCGCAGACGCTATCTTCCGCGATGGACACTGCAACCCAAGGCGTCAATCAGTTCGGCACCGGGATCGGGGATTTAAGCCGTACTGCGTTCGATGCTTCGGGTGGGCTCACGACGTCGGCTGGCCAGCTCACCCAGGCCTCGCAGACGGTGGCGACCTCCGCGACCAGCTTCACCGGAGGGCTGGCCGGCGCCTTCGGTCAGATCCTCGGCGGGATCGGCCAGATCGGCACCGGATTCATCCAAGGTTTTGGCGGTGTCCTGCAATCGCTGCTCGGCGGCCTCACCGGGGGCGGCGGTTCGCTGCTGTCGGGGATCGCCGGTATCTTCGGCTTCGCCAACGGCGGCGTCATGACAGCGTCCGGGCCCCTGCCGCTTCGCACTTATGCCAATGGCGGCATCGCCAACAGTCCGCAGGTGGCGATCTATGGCGAGGGGCGGCGCCCCGAGGCCTATGTCCCGCTTCCCGACGGCCGGCGGATTCCGGTGGCGCTTTCCGGAGGCATGGCGGGCACGAATGACAACCTGCCGGAGGCGGCGGCTGCCCTGCGCGATGCCGCCGCCAACATTGCCCGCGGCACGATCGGCGGCGGGCGTGGAAAGGTCGAGGTGAACCTGCATGGCGCGCCAGGCGCGCCCCGGGTGGAAGAGAATGTCGACGACCGGGGCAACAGACGGATCGACCTCTTCTTCGATGATCAGAACTCGCGCAATCTGGCGCGGCCCGGCTCCAGGTCGCGTCAGGCGCTGGCCGCGACCACCGGGGTGCTTCGTCGATGACGATCCCGGTTTGGCCGGCCGACCTGCCGCAGAAAATGAGCCGGGAGGGGTTCGGCCGCAGCCTGGCCAGCGGGCGGCGGCTGGGGCGAAAGGATAGTGGGCCGCCGCGTCCTCGGCTTCGGTATTCGCAATCCGCCAAGCCGGTGACGGGGGCGTTCGATCTGTCGGCGCGTCAGTCGATCCGGTTCGAGCGCTTTTGGTTCGAACAGATAGCGGAAGGCGCGATTCCGTTCTTCTTTCCGAACCAGATGACCGACGGCCTGCCGCTGCTCATGCCCGACGGCACACCGATACTCACGGCGGACGGGCGGCCATTGCTCACGCGCGCGTGGTGGCTGGTCCTCATAGATGAGGCCGACCCGAGCGCAAGCGCCCTTGGTGGCGCGTGGTTCCGCTGGACCCTGTCCCTATTGGTGATGCCCTGATGCCGCGCATCCTCTCGCTAAACATCCGGCAGGCGATGGAGGCCGACAGTACCGATCAGGTGCCGGTGGTGCTGGTGAAGATCACGCATCCCGACGCGGACGGACCGATCTACCTGTCGACCGATCCTACGGAGCGCCTCAGCCTCGAGCCGCTGCGCTATGGCACCCGCAGCCAGGGCCAGGAATGGGAATTCGTGCCCATGGCGGCCCGGTTGCCGGACGAGACGGAGGAGGGGGTGTCCACGCAACTGATCCTCGAGAACCTCGGCGCCGGCATGGTCGCGGCGATGATGATGTCGACCGAGCCAGGCCAGATCGATTTTCAGCTCGTGCTGGCGTCCTCGCCGGAGCTGATCGAGGAAGAGTATCTCGGCTTGTTTGCTTTCGCCGCCCAAGCTGACCTCGATCAGATTGAAATCTCCATCGCCAGGGAGAGCGAGGAGATGGAGCCATGTCCCGCCGATCGCATGACCGCGTCGCAATTCCCGGGGCTGTTCCGATGAGCTGGTCGAACGCCTTCATTGGCATTCCATGGGTTCGGCTGGGCCGCGCCCGCGCCGGCATCGACTGCTGGGGCGTCGTGGTCATGACCTATCGTGACGTGCTCGGCATCGAGCTCCCCGACTATCTGGACGTTCCCGTGGAGACGGCGGAGATGGCGCGCCAGGTCGATGCCATCGCCGCCGGCGATCCCTGGCACGCGGTCGCTGAACCGCGCGAATTTGACGTCGCGGTGTTCCGGATGGGCGCGATCCTCCGCCATGTTGGCGTCGTCGCCGGACCCGGGCTGATGCTGCATGTGACCGAAGGCGGGACCTCCTGCATCGCCTCGATCGACGCACCACGGTGGCGGCCGCGGTTGATCGGCTATTGCCGGCACGAAACCCTGATGGGCGCGCGATGACGGCCACATCGATCGACGTTCTCGCCATGCCGGTGATCGATCCTGGCAAGGGCCGGATCCGGATGACCGTTCCGCACGGCGCGCGGATCTCCGACATCGTCAGCGAAATCCTGCCGCTCTCCAGCGAGGAGGAGCGGCGCGCCGTCATACGGGTGTCGATCGGGGGCCAGCCCATCTATCCCCATTGCTGGCATGCTCGCCCCCGGCCGGGACAGCTGGTCGTTGTTCGCATCGTCCCGGGCAACGCGCTGAAGTCGATCCTCTCGATCGTCGTGACCATCGCCGCGGCTGTGTTCGCCCCGTACCTGGCTCCAGTGCTGGCCAGCACCTTCGGGATCGGCACCGCAGCGGCGACAACCTTGGCGACCGCCGGCCTCATTCTCGGCGGCACCCTGTTGCTCAACGCGCTGATTCCTCAACCCAAGACAGATAGCGGGGAAGGCAACAGCCCGACCTATGATGTGAAGGGCTGGCGCAATGTCGCCAATCCTGATGGCCCGATCCCCGCGGTGCTCGGCAGCCATCGGCAGGCGCCAGTGCACTCGGCGAGTAGCTACACCGAGATTGTCGGCGACGATCAGTACATCGTGGCGCGGATGTGCTTCGGCTACGGTCCGGTCCTCATCGAGAATCTCCGCATCGGCGAGACGGCGATCGAGAATTTCGAAGTGCAGACCGAGATCCGCTCCGGATGGCCCGGTGACGCGGCGATCACGCTGTATCCCAGCCAGGTGCTGGAAGAACAGCTGTCGATCACGCTCGATCGTGACGAACATACTGACACGCCCGAACCTCATATCCGGCGCACCCAATCGGATGTGACCGCCGTTTCCATCGATCTGACGGCTCCAGGCGGGTTGTGCATCTTCGACAACAACGGCAAGCGGAAGTGGTACGACCAATATTTCGAGATCGAGCAGCGGCTCTACGGCACCACCGACTGGATCTGGGTGCAGGGCCTGTCCCTCGGCGGGAACCAGCAACGGGCTGTTCGCAGGACGATCTATTGGACCGTGCCGACGCGCGGGCGCTATGAGGTCCGCGTTCTTCGCGTCACCAAGGTCATCGATGACGGCAAGCGTGTCGATCAAGTGCAATGGACGGCTCTGCGCGGCTACCGTCCCGAGCCGCCCCTCAACTATACCCGCGCCCCGCTGGCCGAGATCGCAATTCGGGTAAAGGCAACCGATGAGCTCAATGGCGTCCTCGATCAGCTGACCGCAGACGTCACGCGCATCTGCCCGGACTGGGATTCCGCCAGTGGCACCTGGATTACGCGGCCGACCCGTAACCCCGCCAGCCTGGCGCGTTGGGTGCTGCAGGGGCCGATGTCGGCGAAGCCCAAGACCGATGACGAGCTCATCCTCTCCGAATTCGAGGACTGGCACGAGTTCTGCGCCGCCAAGGGGCTCAGCTACGACCGGGTTCACGACTATGAGGCCAGCCTTCCGGAAGTCCGCAAGATGGTTGCGGCGGCTGGCCGGGCAAGCCTACGCGATGACGGCCGGCGCATTGGCGTCATCATAGACCGACCGCGCTCCCAGATCGTTGCCGCCATCACCCCGCGCAACGCCCGTAATTTCCGCTGGTCACGGACCTATTTTCGCCCGCCGCACGCCTACCGGTGCTCTTTCAAGGATCGGTCGGACGATGGCTCCGACAAGGAGATGGTGGTTCGGTGGCCCGGCTATGAGGGGCCGATCAGCCTCACCGAGGCGATCGACATGCCGGGCGTCACGGATCCGACGCAGCTATGGAAGGCGCTCCGACGCCGGCAGCTTGAGCTGATCCTTCGTCCCGACACCTATACGGCCGAGCAGGACCTCGACAGTCTGGAATCCGCGCGCGGGGACCTGGTGGTGGTGTCTCACGACGTCATCGACGTCGCGCATGCGTCCGGCCGGGTGCGGCGCGTCGAGGGGGCGCTGGTCGAACTCACCGAGCCGGTCACCATGGAAAGCGGCCGCGACTATGCCATCCGCTTCCGCCGCGCCGACACAACCACTTTCGTACGGCGCATCGCGACGATCAGCGGCGCGACGACGCTCGTTGAGCTCACAGAGGAAGGCTTGGCGCCCGCGGTCGGCGACGCCTTCATGTTCGGCACGCTTGGGCACGAGAGCCGCGAGGTCATCGTCAATCGCATCGAGCGCGCCGATGATTTTGCCGGCACGCTCTATCTCATTCCCCACGCGCCGGAGATCGATAGCATCCTCGATGCCACTGTGGTGCCGCCTTGGGATGGACGGGTCGGCGCGCCGGTGCCACCGGACACGACGCCGCCGCTGGCGCCGGACTTCGAGGTCGCCTCGGGAGAGGCCGTGTCGGACGATACCGGCACCTTGCGCGTTGTCATCACCTTGCGCCGATCCGCCGGCACCGGCGTGGAACTCGCCAGCTTCAACGTCTATCACCGCCTGGTCGGGGCCGGATCGTGGACGTCCACTTCGACCGACATCTCCTCCTCCATCGTGGTGCTGACGGGCTACGCGAGCGGCGACGAGATCGAGATTGAAGCCGAAGCGGTGTCCCGGGCCGGTGTCACAGGTGCCAGGAGTGCGCCGCGCACCCATGTTGTCGGCGCCACCGATCCTGAAGTGCCCGGCATCACTGCCTTCGATGCCGTCGCGCTTGCCTCCGGCCAACGTCGCTTCAGCTGGACAATCGCGCCGCACGATGATGACGGCACCTATGCGAGCCTGATCACGGCCCGGATCCGCTACGGCATCGGCTCGGTAGGCAGCTGGGCAGCGCTTGCTCCACTGCACACGGGCGTGCTCGCCTCATCTCCCTGGAATAGCTGGGATCCAGATGAGGCGGGGGCCTACACCTTCGGCATCGTCGCCGTCGATTCCGATGGCCGGGAATCCACTCCCGTACTGATCGAACGGACCTTCTCGGCGCTGCCCGTTCCCGTCGCTCCGACGATGAACGCTCCGGCCGTCGTGGGTGCGGATGTGCAGCTGACCGGGCGCACCCCCAACGATACCGCGGTGGCCGCGGCCCGCTTCTGGCGCGCAGCCGCCGGCGCCGACTTCGAAGATGCCGTCGACATCTCCGGCCCGCTCTATTTCGGGGCGAATGCGGACGTCCCGTTCGTCGACCTCGCGCCCGCTTCCGGCTCCTACGACTACTGGATGACCGTCGAGAACACGGCTGGATCGCCTTCTGATCCGGCCGGCCCCGAGAGCGCGACGGTTCCCTAGGCTTCCCTGACAACATCGAAGGACGTCCAATGGACAAGGGACAACCCACCGACGAACTGTCGGCGGTGCCGCTCGTCGACGCTCTCGTGGGTAATCGGACAGAGGGCAGCGTTACCAACACCGTGCAGATAGCGCTTCCTTCGCTTATCGCCCAGCTGATGGCGTCGGGGCAATTGCACGATGAACTTGAGGCGCTTCAGGCCGCGACGGGCGATCCGGAGGCGATCGCAGATATCCTTGATGGTTTGGCGGCCACCGAGGCCGCTGCGGCGGAGGCCACGAGCGCCGCCGCAGCGGCCACCTCGACCGCTGCCGGCGCCGCCGACACAGCAGATAGCGCTGCTGCTGCTGTAACCGCCTTGCAGGGCCTCACAATAACCGGCGATGGCCTCGCCGCTGGCGGCGGCCCGCTCGAAGATAACCTCACGATCACGGTGCCGGCTGCCACCAATCCCGAAGCTGTGGCCGGCACGGCGACCGACAAGGCGATGACGCCGGCCGCCGACAAGGCGGCGCTGGATGCGCGGGCGCCCATCACGGACGATGCCGACCTGTTTGCCGCCGTTGGCCCCGACGGCAAGAGCGGGTTCGCGGTCACCCGATCGGGCAAGATCCTGAACAAGCATATTCGGGAGATCGAGAGCAAGGCGGAGGCGGGAGCACAGGCCGGGCTCTCGGTGAAGGTCGTTCCCTCTGCGGATCTGCTCGCCCTTGTGGGGCCGGACGGCAAAAGCGGCTTCGCCGTCACCCGGTCGGGCAGGATCCTCTGCAAGGAGATCGACAATATCTACAGCTCGATTGCCGGCGTAGCGCGGAATGCGGGTCTCACGACGGTCTTTCGGCAGTTCTTCACCGGCACCTCAACCCCCGCGGGCTGGTCCGTCACCGGCTGGACGGTTTCGAACGGGCTGGTGTCGCCGCCCACGGGAGACTGGGCGACCCTGGCGATGTTCGACACCTTCTCCGCCCTCGGCCGCAAGCGGATCGTCGCGCATATCCGGCTCGATGATCCGACCTCCAAGGTCGCCGTCGTCACCTATCCCATGGATGGCGGCTCCTACACGCTCGGGACCGTCGTCACCGTAGATGCCTCCCTTGGCGCATCGAGTGCCGTGCTGCTGATGCAGCCGTGGAACGGATCCGGCGCGCCGACCGGCGGCAAGTCCGTCGCCATCCCGTTCACCCTGGTCGCCGGCCGCGATTATGTCGTCGACCTCGAGAAGCTCGGCGGCGTGAACATCGCCCGCTTCACCGACACGATCACCGGCAAGGTCGTCGCCCTCTCCGGCGAGCAGGATGATGCGGACGGCGCCGGCCGCCAGTGGGGAAAGCCCGGCCTGGCCTTCCTGTCCGGCAACGTGTTCGTCCGCCTCGTCGAATTCTATGCCGGCGTGCAGCAAAAGCCGTTCTGCCTGCTGTTCGGCGACAGCAACGGCGAAGGGTTCGGCGGCGTTCCCGACTGGCGCTATGGCTGGGCACACCAGGTCGAGGCCCTTCGGGGGCGCGGCGACATGCTCAATGTCTGCCGCAGCGGCGACACGTCCGGCGGGATGCTCGCTCGCATGCCTGTCGATCTCGACATCTTCAATCCGCAGTTCGTCGTGCTCGGCCAGGGCACCAACGATACCGACACGGCGACGTGGCAGACCAACACGGCGGCGGCGATCGCCAAGGTGCTGGCGCGCGGCGCAACGCCGATCCTGCAGACGCTGGCGCCGCGCACCGGCGCGACAGCCAAGAACACGACCATCAACGGATGGATCCGGAGCCGGTATTTCGGTGACTACCCCTATGTCGATGTGGCGCGGGCGCTGTCGCTCGGCGGCGACGATGGGGCCTGGAACTCCGCTTACAACAACGGCGACGGCGTCCACGCGAACCCCGCCGGCCTGGAGCGGTGGGCCGAGCAATACGGCATCGACGTCCCCTGGCTTTTCTAAGGAGAGACCATAATGACGATCCTGCTCATCTCCGACATCAATTTCGATGCCGAGGCTGTCGTAGCGAAATACCCCTGGCCTTTCGTGGGTGCGATACTGGATTTCGATTATGCCAATGAGAGGTTCTACTACAACGGAACCGTCTATGATGCGCTCGCCGACATGGTGACGGCGGGGTTCTATACCGAGAACCCGAGCGGAGATTCCATCGCTCTTCCGAGCTCAATCACGACGTGCTCGCTCTTCTTCGAAGGTGTTGCCGCCGGCACGACGCCGAGCGGCGCGGCGCAATGGGCCTTGTCGCTCGATGACGGGGAAGATGGCGATCTGCTCGACAATGCCATCTGGATCGACCGCACCCAGATTTCGCCGGCCGGGCGCGGCGAGATCGGTTGCTACCGTGGCGGTGCGATCCAGACCGGCGACGAAATGCGCTCGCTGGCCGTGCTGCCGAACAGCACCCACCTCAGCATCGCGGCGCGGTTTGCGACGTCCAACCTGGGCGTCTCCTATAATGGAGCGGCGGTGCGGACCAACGGCACGGCACTCCTGCCGACCTCGCTCACGCGCGTGACGGTGAAGAACCGGGGCATCGATTATGCCCGCCCCTGGGGCGGTACCGCCACGCGCGTGGCGGTGATCGCGGCGGCGGTTTCGGATGCCGAACTGATCGCCATGGCGACGCCGTAGCGATCACGCGGTTGTCTAGCCTTCCGCCGTGCGGCGATTGGGCGCCTCGGCGAGCTGCGATGCGTCGATCAGGCTTTCCTTGATGCCGTTGAGGGCGGTGAAGACGGCCTCAAGCAGCGCACTGCTGAATGGGTCGAGTTCCCCGAACCCTTCGATGCCAGCTTCCGAAGCCCGCTGCCTCCGCTCCGCCGTTGCGGCGGCTGTCAGCTTGGCGATGGCGGCGTCGATTTCTGCGGCGACTGTTTTCATCGGAGTCGGTTTCCGGCACTGACGATCATGGCGGCGCGCACGGTATGCGAGTGCCCTGTCACAGCGCAACCCAAAAACTTGTTACAAACTGCTGATTGGACGCCGTCGTCGCGCTGCATCTCATCTTCACATCCGCCGCCCGCTGGGCGGCTTTTCCATTTCTGGAGCATGAAATGACCGCCATCCTGCGGCGCGGCAGCAGCGGCCCTGCTGTCCGCGCTCTACAGACGCGCCTTGCCACGCTCGGCCGATATTCTGGCGCGGTCGATGGGGATTTCGGACCGGCCACCGAGGCCGCCGTGGTCGCCTTCCAGAAGGCCGCCGGTCTCTACCCCGACGGCATCGCCGGCGCGAAAACTGAGGCCGCCCTCAAGGTGGCGATGGAGGCGCCGGCAGCTGTCGTCACGCCCGCGCCGCCGCGTCAGAGCATGAGCGCGATCGGCCTTGCCGTGCTGATCAGCCGCGAGGCGCGCAAGCTCACCGCTTATCGCGACACCAAGGGCATCTGGACCATCGGCATCGGCCATACCGCCGCCGCCGGCGCGCCGATCCCCTATGCTGGGCTCACGATCACCGTCGCCGAGGCGGATGCCATCTTCGCCCGCGACATCGTCCAGTATGAGGACGCGGTGCGCGCCGCGATCAAGGTGAACCTGGCCGATCACCAGTTCGATGCGCTCACCTCGGTTTGCTACAACATCGGCACTGGTGCCTTCGCGGGTGCGACCTTCGTGAAGCGGATCAATGCCGGCGAGAGCCCGGCGCGGATCCGCGCCGCCATCCTGATGTGGCGCAAGCCGGCCGAAATCATCTCCCGCCGCACCGGCGAGGCCGACCAGTTCGTCACGCCCTACAGCATCAGCCTGCCCAAGGCCCGGTCGACCGACGCCCGGCCGATCAGCCTCGCCGCCTGACTTCCCGCCAAAAGGACATCCTCACATGAGCACGACCACGAAGGCCGCGGCGCAAGCCGTGCTGGCCTCGATCACGCCTGCCATCGCCACGGCGACGCACCAGGCCATAGCCAACACCGCCTCAGGGCTCGGCGGCGCCGACGCCAGCGTCATCGCCACGGAGGTGGCGAAGGAAACGGCGGCCGTCGTCATCAACCAGACGAATAATGAGCCCTGGTATCAGAGCCGCGTGACGCTCGGTGCCATACTCGCCGCGCTCGCCGGCATCCTCGGGCTCTTCGGCTGGGCTTTCCCCGCCGAAGTGCAGGGCAAGGTGATCGACCTGATCGTTGCGCTCGGCCCAGTGATCGGCGCTGCCCTGGCGCTCTATGGCCGCTGGGCCGCCCGCAAGCCGCTCGGTTCCTGACGATCGTTCCCCGCTGCGCATGAGGTGCCCGTGATGCCCAACTCGGAAAGGGGGGCGGCAATGGATCAAGACAGCCGGCAGTCCTTCGACGTTCTCGATACCCGCCTGCGCACCACCGAGCGCGGGCTTGCCGACGTACAGTCGACCATGCGGGATGGCTTTGCCGAACTCACCCGGCAGATCGGTGCGCAATACACCAAGTTCGAACAGGCAATGTCGGCCCAGGGGGCGCGGTTCGAACAGCAGATCTCGGCGCAGAACGCGCTGATCGAGAAGCGGAGCGAGCCGAAGCTCCAGATCTATGCGATCATCATCCCGATGATCCTCGGCGCCGCGACCTTCGTCTGGGCGATCCTCCAGACGCAGATTTCCTCCAAGCTCAATCAGGAGACCTTCGCCATCGCGACCGAGCGTGCGAGGGAAACGCGAGCGACGCAGGAAAAGGCAATGGAGGTGCTGGCGGCGCGGCAGGAAAAGGACATCGACGCCATCGTGGCCAAGATGGTGCCATTCGAGGTGCACAAGATCCAGTGGGATGCGCAGGCCGCCCAGAATGCCAGCCTCCAGCGCCAGGTCGACGAGTTGAAACGCAGCTCGGCCGACACCTATTCGGCGCGCGACGTGATCCTGCGTCTTGAGAGCCGCCAGCGTGAGCTCGAGGACTTGGTGTTGAGGGGGCGGATCGGTGCCGCTTCCCCCTGAGGCCCGCATCCTGCGTGTGCCTGGCGCCGACCACGCGGTGTTCGACCTACCCACCTGCCGACTGATAGTGAAGCGGGGGCACAACGACGCGCATGGCGACCCGGAAGAACTGCGCCGGTTCGCATGGGCCGTCCTTGCCGCCTGCCATCGGGTGGAAGGCGATCCGCCCGACTGGTGGCCGGTCGGCTTCCTCGACGTGCTTGCGGCGGAAGGGATCTAGCTATCACGTTGTTGTGGAACCTCGAGCGAGGCGACGAGGCGGTTGGCCTGCCATATCTCCATGCGCAGTTGCTGCTGCGATGAGCGCGCGCGCTGGACGGCAGCCAAATCGTCTGGGGCTTCGATCTCCGTAGTCGAGGCGATCATCCCCTCGGGAGCGAATTCGTAGATCCGATACCGGTACACGGCACAGCTCGCGTCAGGAGTTGAGGCTGGCCGCACAACGGCTTCAGAGCCTGGCCGTTCCACCCAGCAACCTTTCGCCATATGCCGCATTGAATCGACCATGCGGAAGCACATGCAGCCCGTCAGCGTCTGGGAAAGTGATGCGGTGAAGCGGACCTTCACCGACGTCGAGGGCGCGGCGCGCTTCCTGCTGGAGCGCTGGCCGACACGGATCGATACGGATCTTCATCGAGCTGCCCGTCAGGCTGCGCTCGAGGCGATGAACGGCGTCATCTTCGTCGCGGACTTCCGGGCCGCCTTCGTCGCCGCGGCCGAAGAAGCCGGGATTCTTGCCTAGCTAGCGATTCCGGACTTTGTTGCACTTTTTGCACGGGATCCCGCGTACAAGCTCGGTGAGCGTGAGCGTGCCAGTTATTTTGTCGCACAGCCCACACCGTGGGCATTTGAATTCAGCGAATTCCACGCGCGGCTTTGCGCCGATTGCCGGCGCGCTGTCCCCTGCGGGCGGCACGGCTCGCATCATCACCCTGCGCTTTTGATTGGTGTTCGGCGTGCCATGTGGTGTCGACATCGTCTCGCTCCAGCAGAACTGGATACCGATGTCCGGCTGGACTGCACGATCGATGCCATTTCGCGTTATTCCAGATTGTCCAGCGTCTCCAGACGTCATTCATAGCGGTTGCCGAGGCGGCGGGCGTCCTCGCGTAGATCTGGCGCGCCGGCGGCACGTCTCATGTATTCTGGCGGTTAATGGAGCTCGGAGATTGACGCGGCGATATCCGCTTCACCCCATCGCCATGAGGGCCGACGATAGCCCGGTATTCCTCGGTCAGCTTAGCGATTTCCTCGACGGTGAAAGGCCACACCCCGATCACCGTCACGCTGTCGCGCGTCTCATTCGCGACGACGGGCCACAACCGGTCGACCATCGACGAAATGTCTTCCTGCGGCACCCCGGCCGAAACGAGGTCGAGGGCACAGATAGCGCGGGCGGTCTGTTCGAGCCGTTGCATATCCATATCCCCGCTTGGTCAGACCTAGAATTGTAGCTCCGGCCACCGCCATCATTCAAGATCGTCCGGCGTGTCGCCATAGCGCGCGATCACCACGGCCGGCTCGAACTCGCCTTGGCTCGGGTCACCAGTGCGCGAGAAAGCCACTGCGCCAGCGTTTCGCCGAGACAGAACGAGCGCTTTTGAGGCCGCCGAGGTGGCACTCTGCGCTTCGATCGGCTCCAGGGCGATCAATTCGCCGTCCTCGCCGCGCACGAACGGCAGCACCACGAAATAGGTGACAGCGGCCATCGGCCATCCCCTCCATCGGAATGACGAACTCTACCACCGTTGCGGGACGTAGCGGTGACGAGGCCCGGGTTTCCCCGGCGCGGGGCATAGTTTGGCGACCTGACCCGCGAGCGATGCACGAACATGACCGCCGCCCCGTCCTGCGCTCTGTCGAGCGGGATAGGCGTGCAGCATGTGGACCTAAGATCAGGTGAACGACTTCCGATGCCGATGTGGCGCGCTCCTGTTCCGAGCCGTCGCAATTCGAGACACCCTCGAAATCAAGTGCCGTCGATGCGGCACCGTCATCACCATGAGGCCGACCGAGCCCCCACCAGAGCGCCGAGAGCGTCCTTCTGGAGACTGCTCATGTCGTTCCGATCCGAACTGATCGGCAATTCAACCATCCATCTTGGCGATGCCCTTGAGGTGCTGCCGACGCTGCAGGGCGGCTTTGCGGCGGTTCTATGCGACCCGCCTTATTGCTCCGGGGGAACGACGGCTCCCGAGCGCCTCCGGCTCACCAGTGCCAAGTATCAGTCGTCCGAACATCGGGGCCTCTATCCCGAGTTCGCCGGCGACACGCGCGACCAACGATCCTTCCTCGCTTGGTCAACGCTCTGGCTCTCTCGCGCTCGCGCCCTGACGGCGCCGGGAGGTCTCGTCGGGGTGTTCACAGACTGGCGGCAACTGCCGGTCACCAGCGACGCGCTGCAGTGCGCGGGCTGGGTTTGGCGCGGCGTCGTCCCATGGGACAAGACTGAAGCCAGCCGGCCCCAGCAGGGTCGCTACCGGGTGCAGGCCGAGTATGTCGTCTGGGGGACGAACGGCCCGCGCGCGCTGGCCGGCCCGACGGCGCCCGGCGTCTTCCGAATGCCCAAGCCAAACAAGAAGCACCACATCGCCGGTAAGCCGGTGGAACTGATGGAGGGCCTGCTACGCATCGTTGACGGTCCGGTCCTCGACCCGTTCATGGGTTCCGGCACGGTGGGGCTGGCCTGCCAAGCGCGCGGCCTTCCCTATGTCGGCATAGAATGTGAGCCGGCCTATTTCGAGATAGCGCGCCAGCGGCTCGCCGCTTAGCTCTTGGTTGGGTTCATGGTGCCCCGCCCGCTCTCTTCGGAGAGCGGGCGGGGCCTTTTTCGCTTTTGGCGCAACCTCTGCCGCGGCATCTCGTTGTTGCGGCATGTACATGCCGATGCAACCCGTCTCCCTCTGGGAGACCGACAGCACAAAGCGCACCCTCGCGGATGTCGAGGGAGCGGCGCGATTCCTGCTGGAACGGTGGCCCGAGGGTTTCGAAGAAAGCGCGCAGCATCGGGCGGCGCGGCAGGCGGCACTTGACGCGCTGAACGGCCACGTGCCGGTTGCGGCCTTCCGACTGGCTTTGATCGCCGCCGCGGGAGAGGCAGGCCTGCTTGCCGACCCTCCGGCGCAGGGGGTGCGTCTCGGCTAGGCGTGTAGCGCCTTCACAATCTTCTCAATGTCATTGTAACCCGCCATGATGACGGTCCCGCCCTCTACCGCAATGTATTCGGCGCGGAAGGCTATCCTGACGGCGTCCACCTTCTTCTTCACAGCGTCCCTAGGCTGAGGGATGAATGCCGACCAGTTTGACCACGTCTGCATGCTCTCCGGCGGGTGATCCGGCGACATGACCCATTTGTCGCCATCCTTGGCGAAGCGGCGGAGTTCGAGATCATAGGATTCCATGGCGCGCTTCATGGGCGATTCGTGCCCCCGGTTCCAGCCGACTGGGACGTTCCGCCATAGGCCTCGCCGTTCTTCGTTTTCCCCCCGCCGCTAGACCAGATGCCGATATCCTTGCCGCCACATGCGCCGCACATCATGCGGGGACAGAGATCTTTGCGCAGAGTGCTGTGATTGCGGCCAAGCCGCTCGGCCAGCATCGACAAATCCAACTCCACCATGCGACGGCATTTTGGGTTGTAGCATTGAGCCCAAAGGCTAAAGCCCCCATCCAGCTGCGCGCCGATTGTCGACGCATTGATGAAGGTGCGTCGCGTCACCATCCGGCGCCTCGAAGACCTGCTCGCTGTGGTGAGGCCGGCGGATGATAAAACAGGGTCACCCTTGAAGAGCCGCAGCGGATGCAGCGGACGCGCTCCGGCAGCAGCGCCAGAGGGAAATCGCGCCCCCTGGTCACCGCCAGCGATTTGATATCCAGTTCCGAGGACCACTCGCATCGGCGGTCATATTTGCTCGGGCGCTGTGGATCGACGCATCGCGCCGTCACGCCCCATCCAGCCCGATATGCTTCGCCAAGGGTCTCGACCATGGAGAACAGAAAGAGAACAACAGTGGTCGAGAGTCAATCCAGATGCCGGCACCATCAGGCCGCCGCCGGCCGCTCCACGATCACCACGCCATCGTCCGGTAGGGGGCGCTGCAGCGTCTTCGCCTCATCCCACGGCGCGCGCAGCCAGACGTCGCGCTCCTCTGCCGTCGTCAGGATCACCGGCATGGCCTTGGTGTGGACGGAGCCGACGACCGCATTCGGCTCGGTCGTCAGGAAGCCGTAGAGGTCGGTGGTGATCTCGCCCTCCTTTATCTTCCGAACGCCTGTCCACTGCGTCCAGAGCCCGGCGAAGAAGGCTAACGGCTCGTCAGGCGACAGGGCGAACCATGACCACGTATCCGGCCCGCGGGCGCCGGCCGGCGGTTCCGAGAAGCTGGTGAACGGCACCAGGCACCGATGCTCGGGGCCGAGCCAACGCTGCCAGTGGCGGCTGGCGGTATTGCGGATGTTCGTCACGCCCTTGTCGGGCTCCAGGCGCAGCATCTCCTTGAAGTCGACGGCTTGCCCCTTCGCCTCCAGCTTGGCGGCCCGCTTCTTGGTGGCCTCCATTTGCACGACCTGAGACGTCGGCATGCCCCAGCGAGCCAAGACGAGTTCGCGCTGGCCGTCGCCGTCCGTGCGCACGATCGGCGCCGGATAGTCGGGATAGATGCCCGGCTGAGGCGCCAGGTTGCCAGCACCATTGCGCAGCGTGCCGACCAGATCGGTGATCGCCTGCAGGTTCGAATGGTGGCTGTAGAGGTTGCACATGACGGGAAGGTAAGGCCGAAGAGAGGGACGGCCAAGCCTCTTTCATAAAGGCTATTCCCGTCAGGCAGCGCTCACGTCGTCGGCGGCGACCAGGTGAATTTGATCCCGTCCAGCAGGGCTTGGCGGCGCTTCATTTCCGGCCCGTCGCCATAGAGCGGGCGGCCGAACTCGTGGCCCATAAGGTCAGCCTGCATGCGGTCGGATGCGCCGGCGTTCTCGATCCGGAACTGAAAAGTGTGTCGCAGCGAGTAGATGGTGTGGCGCGGCGATTGCCGCAGCTTCAGGGCGGTGATCTGCTTGTTGATGGCAGCCGACGCGGAATCGGCATTGTCGGCATAGCGCGGGAAGCCTTGGGGTGCCTGTCTCAACGCCCACAGCGCCACGCCCACCAGGGGGATGCGCCGAATGGAATATTCGGTCTTCTGCCGGCGATCGTCGCGCTCGGCCACCTCTACATGGGGGATGGCATCGGTGACCCGAATGTCCTGTGCCCGAAGGTTGCAGACCTCCCCAAGGCGCATGCCCGTCTCGATCATCACATAGACGATGAGCCGGGCATCGAGATTGAGGCTGTTCAGGGCGTCGGCCGCGAGAAACCGTTCTTGCACCCAGTCGGGATCGAACATCGGCCGCTTGCGCAGCTTCGTCTTGTTGGTCTCCGGAAGGGACACCTTCTCCCACACCGCATGAAAAGACGTGCGTAGCGCGCCGTCGACGACGGCGAGCATCCCCTTGATGTCGGTGAAGCTGCGGTTGGCGGTGTAAGCCCGCAGGCCTTCCTTCTCGACCTTCGTCATCCACCAGTCGCGGAACTTCAGCACCTCCGTTCTGGAGATGTCGGCCAGCCCGACGTCGCCCAGCTGATCGCGCAGGTAGGAGAGGGCGCGTTTTCGCGATGTCTCGTGTGCCGAAAGCTGGCCAGGCGACATGCCGGCGAGAGCGGCGCGGGCATGAGTGGCGTACAGGCCCCACACCTCGCTGATCCGTGGATTCTGTCGTGGCTCTATGCCGAGTAGAGCGGCGACGGCCGTGGGGTTCTTGGCGGCGTCGCGGGCATCCAGCGTCCGCGCGACGATTTCATCGATCGGCCCGGCGAGCACCGAGGAAAGGGGCTTGTGGAGATAGCCATAGGCCTGAGCCAGCGCGACGCGCTTCTCGTGAAGCTCCCAGCTTTGGACGGAGTTCTTGCCTTCAAGGAAATCCCGCCAAAGCGTTTCGACGCTTTCGTGAACCCGCCGGGCGGTGGCAAGGGCCGTCTGAAGATCCTTGGTCTTCAAGCTGTGGTGGATATGGGTGCGGACGTTCTCGGGATCCTGTGGGATCACGGTCGGAATGCGCCGGTAATATTGATAGACCCCGGTGCGCGGATCGCGCTTCACATAGCGATCGATGCCGCTGCCGCTCATGATTTTCCCGGGGTTGTAATGCATTTGTAACGCATTTGTGGCGCGATTTGTACCGCGCCGCAAGCGGAGCGAGTAGGCGCACAAAGGGGAAAACGTTGGGGCGTATGGGTTTGTGGTGATTTTCCCGGAAGGGGAAATGGCTCCCTGAGCAGGACTCGAACCTGCGACCATTCGATTAACAGTCGAACGCTCTACCAACTGAGCTATCAGGGAAAGGAGGCGACCGCGTCGCCATCACTTCACGGGCGCCCCTATAGCAATGCCGGATGCGTTTGTGAAGCCGCATCCGGCCAGCATGTGGATATCTTCAGGCGCTGAGACGCTCGTCCTGGCCGCTGAACTGCAGCTGGTGGAAGCCGAAATAGCGGCCGCGACGCGCGATCAATTCATCGTGCCGCCCGCTTTCGACCACCCGCCCATCCTCGATCACACAGATGCGGTCGGCGTTGACGACGGTCTGCAGGCGGTGGGCGATCACCAGCGTGGTGCGATGCATTTGCAGCGTGCGCAGCGCCTTCTGCACCTCGGCCTCGGATTCCGAATCGAGGGCGGCGGTGGCTTCGTCGAGCAGCAGGATCGGCGCGTTCTTGAGGAAGGCGCGGGCGATGGCGATGCGCTGGCGCTGGCCGCCGGACAACTGGGCACCATGCTCGCCGACCGCGGTATCGTAACCATTGGCGAAGCCGGTGATGAAGTCATGCGCATGGGCGGCGCGCGCCGCCTCCACGACCTCCTCATAGGTGGCGTTGAGCCGTCCGGCGAGAATGTTCTCGTAAACGGTGCCGGCGAACAGGAACACGTCCTGGCTGACGAACGCCACCGCCTCGCGAACCGACTGGCGGGTCACCTGGTCGAGCTTCTGCCCGTCAATGGCGATGGTGCCGGATGAGATGTCGTAGAAGCGCTCGATGAGGTTCATCACCGTGCTCTTGCCGCCGCCCGACAGGCCGACCAGCGCCGTGGTCTTGCCGGCCTCGGCGACGAAGCTGAGGCCCTTGAGCACGGGCTCCTCGGGGCGGTAGCCGAAATAGACGTCGTTGAACTCGATGCGCCCGCCCTTCGGCGCCAGTTCGAGCACCGGGGTGCCGGGAGGATCCTGCTCGGTCGGCTTGAGATCGAGGATCTGGAACAGCATGCGGGCGGCGAGCAGGTGGCCGGTGAGGTCGATGTTGAGCCGGGCGAGGCGCTTGGCCGGCTCGTAGCTGAGCAGCAGCGCGGTGATCACCGAGAAGAACTCGCCCGGGGTGCGCCCGCCATGCAGCACGCTGTAGCCGGCATACATGATGACGAGGCCGACGGCGACGCCGCCGAGCGCCTCCATCAGCGGGCCGGACTGCGACTGGGCGCGTACCATGCGGTTCGACGCCTTCTCCAACGCGTCGATGCGGTCGTCGAGGCGGAAGCGGACGCTCGGCTCCAGATTGAAGGACTTGATGGTGCGGATGCCCTGGAAGGCTTCCAGCGACTGTCCCATGATCTGGATCGCGGAATGGAACTCGCGGGTGAAGATCTTCTGCACCTTGCGGATGAGGCTGCGCACGCCGCCGACCGCGATCGGCATGACGATCAGCCCGATCACCGCCATGAACGGATCCTGGATGATCATTACCGCGGTAAGGCCGATCACCGACAGGAGGTCGCGGCCGAGGCTGGTGATGATGAGGTTCAAAACGTTGCGCGCGCCCTCGGCGCCGGCGTTGAACCGCATCATCAGCTCGGCGGTCTGGGTCCGCGCGAAGAAGCTCAGATCCTGGACCAGCAGGCGTTCGAGCACGCGCTTCTGGTTGTCGGCGACGATGCGGTTGCCGACGCGGGCCAGCGTCACCGCCTGCCCATAGGTGGCGAATCCCTTGATGACGCTCAGCGCCAGCACGATGCCGGACATGATCCAGACGGCCGCGGAATTCTGCTGGACGAAGATCTTGTTGATCACGTCGCCCATGATGTAGGCGAGGCCGGAGGTCGTGCCGGCCATGATGCCCATGAACACGAAGGACAGCGCGTAGCCCTTCCAGTGCCGGCGGCCATCGGTCATGAACAGCCGCCGGACGGTATCCCGTGTCTCCGGGCTGATCATGTTGCGAAACGCATTGGCCAGTTTCGATGGCACCATCAAGCAGTTCCTTGTACAGCGGCGACGGCGTACCAACCGTTGCACCGCAAGCGCTGTCCGCCGGCGGCGGCTTCAGCGGGGCGGCTTCATCAACGACGATCGACCGGCATTGTCAAACGATGGAGCGTTGCAGGCGCGCATCCCGCCGCTCCCTGTTGCGGGGGCAACACGCGCCGCCGGAGCCGGTTGCGGCGTCTCGGCGGCGCGTGCGCTGTTGGAGGCCACGGAGGGAATCGAACCCCCGTACGCGGATTTGCAGTCCGCTGCGTAACCACTCCGCCACGTGGCCGCAGGAGAGAAGAGTGCTCCGGAGAGGTCTCCATCTTGCAGCCGAGGCGCCTCATAACAGAGCCGCTCGCAGACGGCAACGGAGGAGCGCCGCTCGTCCCCGGTGCCGTCCCCGGTGCCGTGCCCGGTGCCGTGCCCGGCGCGGTGCAGAGAGGTGTATGATCGGTGCGATTGCCGTCGCCAAACGCCCGATCCGGCGCAAGGGCGGGCCGGAAGGCCGCGCATCGGCTTGCCGGCGGGCGATCGACCTTCGGGAAGGCCGCAACAACTCTTGCCAAGCCGGCGTGCGTCGCACTACTCATGACGGGCCGCGAGAGGGACGGGAGCCTTGTCCGCACGGTCTCGCGCGGCATTTTCGGGACAATAGCCGGGGTTGCGCCAGAATGATCGATTTCGCTGAGATGCGCCGTGCCATGGTCGACGCGCAGGTGCGGGCGAACGACGTGACCGATCTCAAGATCGTCGCCGCCATGCTGGAGACGCCGCGCGAGCGCTTCGTCCCCGCCGGGCTGCGCAACTTCGCCTATATAGATGACGACCTCCTGGTGAAGGAGGGAGCTCCGGCGCGCTACCTGATGGAGCCAATGGTGCTCGCCAAGCTGCTGCAGGCGGCGGAGATCGGCGAGGGCGACCTGGTGCTCGATGTCGGCGCCTCCAGCGGCTATTCCACCGCCGTGCTCGCCAAGCTGGCCGGCCAGGTGGTGGCGCTGGAAGAGGATGCCGACCTCGCCGACCGCGGCGCCGGCGTGCTGACCGATCTCGGCCTGCTCAACGCCGCCTATGTCAAGGGCCCGCTCACCGCCGGCTGGCCGGGCGAGGCGCCCTATGACGTGATTCTGCTGAACGGCTCGGTGGACGAGGCGCCGCAGAAGCTGCTCGCCCAGCTCAAGCCCGGCGGGCGACTCGTCGCGGTGGTCGGCCGCGGGCGCGCCGGCCGCGCCACGGTATTCACCAACACCGCCGGCGGTATCGGCGGGCGCGTGGTCTTCGATGCCGCGGTGCCGACCCTGCCGGGGTTCGAGGCGGCGCCGGGCTTTGTATTCTAAGGCTTTGCGCGGGGGCTGTGGCTGATCTGCCGCTGCCTCCCGCAAAATGGTTTCCGGCTGCTTACTCCCGGTTCACAGCTCCCCTTCCTGCTCCTATTCTGACAGTCCGTCATACATAGATGAGAATCAGCCGATGGTAGCTGGTTCCGTTCTAGTCGCGCGTTGTAGGGGTTTGAGCATGTGGCTTGATGCTACCGGGGGCAGGCTGGTCGCGTCCGCGATCGCCGTTTTCGTTATTGGAACGTCGCTTCCAGCTGCAGCGCAGACGCTCGATCAGGCTCTGGTCTCAGCCTACAGCACCAATCCGACGCTGAATTCCCAGCGTGCGGCGACCCGCGCCACCGACGAATATGTGCCGATCGCGCTGTCCGGCTACCGGCCGCAGGTGTTCGGCAGCGCCAGCATCGGCGCGGAGTGGGCGGAGACCCGCGTCTCGTCCGGCAGCGCCGCCGCGCTGCTGAACGGCGGCAACACCATCAGCAACAACCGGCTGTTTCCCTCGGGATTCGGCGTCACCATCAGCCAGACCATCTATGACGGGCTGCGCACCGCCAATTCGGTGCGCGGCGCCGAATCGCAGGTGAGGGGGCAGCGCGAACTGCTGCGCAACACCGAGCAACTGGTGCTGCTCGACGGCGTGACCGCCTATATGAACGTGCTGCAGAACTCGGCGCTGGTGGAACTGCAGAAGCAGAACCTGGCGGCGCTGCAGGAAGAGCTGCGTGCCGCCCGCGACCGCTTCGCCGTCGGCGAGATCACCCGCACCGACGTCGCCCAGGCCGAGGCCAGCGTCGCCAACGCGCAGAGCCTGCTGTCGCAGGCGCAGTCCAACCTGACCACCTCGCAGGCGGTGTTCCTGCAGGTGACCGGGCTGAAGGCGACCAAGCTGTCGCCCGGCCGGCCGATCGACCCGATGCTGCCGAAGAGCGTCGACGCGGCGATCCAGATGGGCCTCAGCCGCCACCCGGCGGTGAAGGCAGCCGAGTTCGCCGTCGATTCCTCGATGTCCAACGTGAAGGTGGCGGAAGCGGCGCTGTCGCCGCAGCTCACCCTCAACGGTGCCGCGGCTTCCAACTACAACAGCTCCGCCAACACCGAGCGGGCCACCAGCGCCGCCGCGACGCTGAACCTCTCGGTGCCGATCTACCAGGGCGGCGGCGAGTTCGCGACCATCCGCCAGAGCAAGGAATTCCTCAGCCAGTCGCGCATCGAGGTCGATGTGAACCGCGATCAGGTGCGGGCGAATGTCGTGCAGTACTGGGGGGCGCTGCAGGCGGCGCGGGACGCCATCGAATCGGCGCAGGCCTCGGTGGCCGCCAACGAGATCGCGCTGCGCGGCGTGCGCGAGGAATGGCGCGTCGGCCAGCGCACCACCCTCGATGTGCTGAATGCCCAGACCGCGCTGTTCAATGCCCGCGCCAGCCTCGTCATCGCGCAACGCGACCGGGTGGTCGCCTCCTATGCGGTGCTGTCGGCGGTGGGCGAGCTCAACGCCGCCAAGCTGTCGCTGCGCGTCGCGACCTACAACCCGAAGATCCACTACGAGCAGGTGCGCGACGCCTGGATCGGCGTGCGCACCCCCGGCGGCCAGTGACGCAGGCGGCCCTGAAGCCGGGCTGCCGGACCCCTTGCAGGTGCCGCCCTGATGTTGGCGCCGTGATGTTGGCGCCCTGATCTTGCCGCCGTGATCTTGCCGGGCGGGTTTGATCTCCCGCTCCTTCATAGATGGACAGACTTGCATGGGCCGCCGGAGCGGTAGCCCATGCGCGTCGTTCTATGTGCCCGGCCCGCCGGCGGCGGGGACATGTGGGTGCATCTACTGATTTTAGTTCCTCTGTAGGTATGCAATTATAGGTAGCGTCGTCCCGTAGGGCATCGGCGTACCTTCCATGCAACCTCTTCTCGGCCGCGAAGAATTGGCGACCATCCTCCGGCGGTATTTCGTTCAGGGGGACAGGTCGCCGGACGTCGTCGCGCCGGACATGCCGCCCGCCGATGTCGACCCGGCGGTGATCGACGAGTTGCTGGCGCGGCCCGACCTCCATGATGCCGACTACCGGGTTTTCGGCCATTTCAGGGACCCGCGCTCGACCATCCTCGATGTGGGGGCGAATTTCGGGTACTCGGCCACGTCGATCTGGCGCGCCGGCGCCGCGGCCGCCGTGGTCTCCTTCGAGCCGATACCGACCTACGCTCCCGTTCTCGCCGCCCTGGGCGACCGCCTGAACCGGCCCTCCCGGCGGGCATGGCTCGACCGCTGGCGGCGCCGGAAGCGCCATGAATTCCACAATGTCGGCATATCCGACGAGGAAGGCGTGCTGGAGTTCCACCTGCCGGTGCTCAATGGCGACCGGATCAACAGCGCCCTGACCACCGCATACGGCTCGCCGGACATCGAATCCTATGTCGAGAACACGTTGTTCTTCGCGAGAGCCAACGGGATCGACATCAGATCGCTGCGCATGCACGCCTTCCGCGCCCGCGTCACGACCCTCGATTCATGGGTGTCGTCCCGGGTGTCGAAGGTCGACCTCCGCAACATCGTCGCGGTGAAGATCGACACCGAGGGCTATGAGGGGCATGTGCTCGCCGGCGCGCAAACGCTGTTGCGGCGCCATCGGCCGCTCGTCATGGCGGAATGCGGCCACTCGATTCCCCTGGTGGGCGACATCATGCGCCGCCACGGCTATGTCGCCCTGCAGAGGGACGGCGACCGGCTGGCGATCTGCGAGAGCCCGTCCGGGGTGAACGCCTTCTTCGGGCATGTGCAGCATTTCGCGAGCTACAGGGCCATCGGCCTGATGGCCTGAAGCGAAATACCGTCGTCCACAGGCGCCGGGGCCGAAAATGGCGCGACATCGGCGCTAGTGGCATGTTTACAAAGTGTTAAGGTATGATTCGGCGGGCCAGTGGTCCACGTGTCGTATGAGTAAGCGTTTCAGGGATCGGATGCAGCGCATGTCGGTGAGTGCGAGGGCGAACGAGCCGTCGATGGAAGAGATCCTCGCCTCGATCAGGCGGATCATTTCGGACGATGTGGCCGGCGAGAACGAGGCGGCGCGGGCCGCCAGCCTCGTCGAGCCGGTCGACGCGGTTCCGGCGGAGGACGAGACCGCGCCGGAACTCGACGACGCGCCGGTGCCCGCCGCCGCGGAAGATTCTCTTGAGCCGCCTGCCGAGGTCACGCCTGCCGAGGTCGCCCCCGCCGAGGCCGACGCGGCTCCCGCGGCGCCGGTGGCCGATTCCGCGGCGGCGCGCCCGCGTCCGCTGCCGACCTCGCTGCGGCCGGTGCCGCGCGACGAGTCCAAGGCCGAGGCGGCATCCCCCCAGGCCGCGCCGGCCGCCGCCGCGCCCGCTCTATCCGCCGCCGCGCCGCGGGCCGACCTCACCCATGTCGAACGCACCGTGCACGCGGAACTGGACGGCCTGGCCGGCAGTTTGCACGCACAGGTCATGGCCGCCGTGACGCGGTCCGTCGAATCCCTCGCCCCCAAAGCCTTCCCGGAGACTGTCGATATGCAGGTGCAAGCCAAGCCCGCCGTGGTTTCGTCGCGTGTCGCCCCCACGCTCGCCGAGCGCCGCACCACCGAGGACGCCGCGGCCTTCGTCGAGGCTTCGCGCAGCGCCGAGCCGCGCTCGCTGCTGGCCCGCGCCGAGGCCGAGAGCCGGCCGAACCGGCTGCTGTCCGGCGCCACAGGCGAATCGGTCGCCACCTCCTTCAGCACGCTGAGCCGCACCGTCGCCTCCAACACCCGTTCGATGGAGGACGTGGTCACCGATGCGCTCCGGCCGATGCTGAAGAGCTGGCTCGACGAGAACCTGCCGGAACTGGTGGAGCGGCTGGTGCGCGCCGAGATCGAGCGCGTGGCACGCCACGGCCAGTGAGAGGCGCGGGCGGGCACCAGCCCCGTCCGCCGCGTCATCGTCGATGACGCATCTATGCGGCCGACCGGCTGCCGGACGGGTTTCCGGGAGCTTCCGTCCGCTCGCCGAATAACCGACCCGATGTTGACTCCCGCTCCCGGCTCCGCTTTCTGTCGCATCGATTCACGTGGTGCCCCGGAGCCGACATGCTCGACAACAGGTTCGATCCCGCCGCCGTCGAAGGCCGCATCTATGAGGCATGGGTCGAGGCCGATGCCTTCAAGGCCGGCCGGCCCGAACGGGTACACGCCGAGCCCTATTGCATCGTCATCCCGCCGCCCAACGTGACCGGCTCGCTCCATATGGGGCACGCGCTGAACAACACGCTGCAGGATGTGCTCGCCCGCTTCGAGCGCATGCGCGGCAAGGACGTGCTGTGGCAGGTCGGTACCGACCATGCCGGCATCGCCACCCAGATGGTGGTCGAGCGCCAGCTCGCTGAGCGCCAGCAGCCGACCCGCCGCGAGATGGGGCGCGCGGCCTTCGTCGAGCGCATCTGGGCGTGGAAGGACGAATCCGGCGGCACCATCATCAACCAGCTGAAGCGGCTGGGGGCCTCGTGCGACTGGTCGCGCGAGCGCTTCACCATGGATGAGGGGCTGTCGCGCGCGGTCCTCAAGGTGTTCGTGCGGCTCTACAAGCAGGGGCTGATCTACAAGGACAAGCGGCTGGTCAACTGGGATCCGAAGTTCCAGTCGGCCATCTCCGACCTCGAAGTGGTGCAGGTCGAGGTGAAGGGCCATCTCTGGCACTTCCGCTACCCGCTCGACGGCGGCGTCACCTACCAGCATCCCGTCGCCTTCGACGAGGCTGGCAAGCCGACCGAATACGAGACGCGCGACTACATCGTCGTCGCCACCACCCGGCCGGAGACCATGCTCGGCGACACCGCGGTGGCGGTGCATCCCGACGACGAGCGCTACAGGGGGCTGGTCGGCAAGTTCGTGCGGCTGCCGCTGGTCGGCCGGCTGGTGCCCATCGTCGCCGATGCCTATTCCGACCCGACCAAGGGCACCGGCGCGGTGAAGATCACCCCGGCGCACGACTTCAACGACTTCGAGGTCGGCAAGCGCGCCGGCGTGCCGATGATCAACGTGCTCGACGCCGAGGCGCGGCTCACGCTGTCCGGCAATGCCGAGTTCCTGGAAGGTGCGGTCGATGGGCCGGATCTCCACGCGGTGCTAGCGCTTAGCGGCCACAGCCGTGAGGCGGCGCGCAAGGCGATCGTGGCGCTGATGGAGGAGCGTGGTTTGCTCGACAAGATCGAGCCGCACGCGCACACGGTGCCGCATGGCGACCGCTCCAACGTCGTCATCGAGCCGTGGCTGACCGACCAGTGGTATGTCGACGCCCACACGCTGGCGCAGCCGGCGCTGAAGGCGGTGCGCGACGGCCGCACCACTTTCGTGCCGAAGAATTGGGAGAAAACCTATTTCGAGTGGCTGGAGAACATCCAGCCCTGGTGCATCTCGCGCCAGCTGTGGTGGGGGCACCAGATCCCGGCCTGGTACGGGCCGGACGGCTCGGTGTTCGTCGAGGAGACCGAGGAGGCGGCTCTGGCGAGCGCGCTCGCCCATTGCGTGCAGGCCGGCATCATCACCGACGAGCAGGCGCGGGACTACGCCAAGCATCCCGAGAAGGCCGGCGGGCTCATCACCCGCGACGAGGACGTGCTCGACACCTGGTTCTCCTCGGCGCTGTGGCCGTTCTCCACCCTCGGCTGGCCGGACCAGACCCGCGAGCTGGAGCGCTTCTACCCGACCTCGGTGCTGATCACCGGCTTCGACATCATCTTCTTCTGGGTCGCCCGGATGATGATGATGGGCCTGCATTTCATGGACGGCCAGATCCCGTTCAAGGACGTCTACATCCACGCCCTCGTCCGCGACGAGAAGGGGGCCAAGATGTCGAAGTCCAAGGGCAACGTCATCGACCCGCTGTCGCTGATCGAGGAATACGGCGCCGACGCGCTGCGCTTCACCCTGGCGGCGATGGCGGCGCAGGGCCGCGACATCAAGCTCGCCACCTCGCGGGTCGAGGGCTACCGCAACTTCGCGACCAAGCTGTGGAACGCCGCCCGCTTCGCCGAGATGAACGGCTGCACGCGGGTGCCCACCTACGAGCCGAAGAAGGTGGAGCTGGCGGTGAACCGCTGGATCCTGAGCGAACTTCAGCAGGCGCAGGAGGACATCACCGCCTGCATCGAGGCGTATCGCTTCAACGAGGCGGCGGGCGCGGCCTATCGCTTCGTGTGGAACATCTTCTGCGACTGGTATCTCGAACTTGCCAAGCCGGTATTCATGAGCGCCGACAATCCCTGGCAGGCCGAGACGCGGGCGACCACCGCCTTCGTGCTCGACGAGATCCTGAAGCTGCTGCACCCCTTCATGCCGTTCCTCACCGAGGAGCTGTGGCGGCTCACCGCCGGCGAGGGGCTGCGGCGGCCGGCGATGCTGGCGCTCACCCAATGGCCGAAGCTGTCCGGCCTGAAGGCGCCGGCGGCGGCGGAAGAAATCGGCTGGCTGATCGACCTCGTCACCGAAATCCGCTCGGTGCGCGCCGAGATGAACGTGCCGGCCGGGGCGCAGATCCCGCTGGTGCTGGTGGATGCCTCCAGCCTGACCCAGACCCGCACCGAAGTGTGGATGGATGCGCTTACCCGTCTCGCGCGGCTCTCGGGCGTGAGCTTCGCCGACGCCGCCCCTGCCGGCGCGGTGCAGGTGGTGGTGCAGGGCGAGACGGCGGCGCTGCCGCTCGCCGGCATCATCGACATGGATGCCGAGGTGGTGCGGCTGACCAAGGAACTCGGCAAGACGCATGACGAGCTCGACAAGATCGAGAAGAAGCTCGGCAATCCCGACTTCATCGCCCGCGCCAAGGAAGAGGTGATCGACGAGCAGCGCGAGCGCCGCGATGCCGCCCAGGCCCGCGCCGCCAAGATCGTCGATGCGCTCGGCCGGCTCGGCAAGGCGGGGTAGGGCTACGGGGCAGGGGTCGGCCGGCGGCTTCGTTCGCGCGGGGCGGGCAGGGTAGATGCTGCGTGCTTCGAGGCCCGCCACGCTCGCCCTCGGTGGCCTTTCTTCCCTCTCCCAATTGGGGAGAGGTGGCCCGTGCAGCGGGTGGGTGAGGGGGCACCGTTGGGATGGCGCGAAGACCCCTCACCCCAGCCCTCTCCCGACAGGGAGGGGGCTTCGCCGCTCTTTCGGCAGTTGCCGGTCAGGCATTTGGGGTGAGTGGCGTGGGTGCGTCGGTAATGCGACGCCCGGGAGCACGCTTCCTCATGCTGAAGTGCCGCCCGCCGGGCGGCCTCGAAGCACGCCGTCGCTGCCCACGGACCTGTACCGCGAAACACCGCGTCGGCATGGCTCCGCGATTGTCCACTTCGGCCCTCCGGCGATCCCGGATTGGCCTGCGGCCGTCCAGGATGATGGCGGGTGGTTCGCGGGCCCGATGAGGAGGCCGGGATCGGCGAGAGGGCACGAACCAACGAGCCGCAGATCCCACCGCACCGTCATCGGATTGTCGTGTCCGCCGGTCTAGAGGCCTGAGCGCGCCGGGCATAGGATCCGCCGGGCGGAACCGGCAAAGGCGGGCTTTCCGTCCGCCGAGCGGGAAGGACCGACATGCCGTTCATCGCCTCGTTCCAGCTCGGCGACTTCGCCAGCACGCTGATCAGCCTCGTGGTCGCCTTCGTCCTCGGCACGCTGATCGGCGCCGAGCGGCAATACCGCCAGCGCATCGCCGGGCTGCGCACCAATGTGCTGGTGGCCATCGGCGCCTGCCAGTTCGTCGACATGGCGATGCATCTCGACGGCGCCGGCGGTGCGGTGCGCGTCATCGCCTATGTGGTCTCGGGCATCGGTTTTCTCGGCGCCGGCGTCATCATGAAGGACGGTGCCAATGTGAGCGGCCTCAACACCGCGGCGACGCTGTGGTGCTCGGCGGCGGTCGGCGCCTGCGCCGGGGCCGACCTCATCGCCCAGTCGGTGGCGCTGACGGTGTTCGTGCTCGCCGGCAACACGCTGCTGCGCCCGCTGGTGCGGCGACTCGAACGGCTGCCGCAGGGCGAGGAGACCGAGGCCAGCTACGAGGTGATCCTGCTCGGCGCCGCCGCCGAGGCGACGGCATTGCAGGCGCGGCTCGCCGAGCAGCTGGAGGAGGCCGCCTATCCGGCCGCCGACATCGAAGCGGTGGAGCGGCCGAATGACATGGTGGAGATCACCGCGCGGCTGGTTTCCACCACCGCCCGCCGAACCGAGCTCGACGCGCTGGCGGCGCGGCTGCGCGGCCTTGCCGGCGTGAGCTCGGCGCACTGGTTCCGCAGCGCCGGCGAATAGGACCGGCCTCAGCCGCCATCGGCCGGCGAGGGCGCCGGGGGAACCGGCGTCTCGACCGGCGGCAGGTATTTGTCGAGCTCGGCGCGCAGCCGCTCGATCACATCGGCGGCCTCGGACAGCTCGTCCTCGACCTTGTCGCGCGGAAATTGGTCGAGATTCGCCGCCATGGCCCGCAACCGTTCCACGATATTGCCGCTCGACATCCGATCCTCCTTGGCCGCGGTCCGCGCCGCGCCGTTGCAGCCTCTGCTGGGGCACCCCTTCGGCACAGAGCATGACATGCTGATGACGCCGCCCCGAACGGTAGCGGACGGCGCGCATCGGCGGAGCCGCGCAGCAGGAAAAACTTAAGCCTAAGCGCAAGCGGCGAGCCGCGGGGAGCGTTCGGCGCTACCGCCGGTCGTGGCGCATGTGCAACAGTGTCACGCATTCGCCACCCTGAGTGGAGCCGGGACCGACGACGCCGTGAAGCCGCCACAAACCGGCACGAAATCCGACCCGAAGAGAGTGGATAGTCGTGCGTAAGGATGCGGTGCTGCTGAATTCCGCATCCGCCGGGAAAGACTGAAGAATGGACGCCAAGACGCTCATCGATAAACGCAACCTGCCCAGCCGTCACGTGACGGAAGGGCCGGCGCGTGCCCCGCACCGCTCCTATCTCTATGCGATGGGCCTCACCCGCGAGCAGATCCACCAGCCGCTGGTGGGCGTGGCGTCGTGCTGGAATGAGGCGGCACCGTGCAACATCTCGCTGATGCGGCAGGCGCAGGCGGTGAAGAAGGGCGTCGCCGCCGCCAGCGGCACCCCGCGCGAATTCTGCACCATCACCGTCACCGACGGCATCGCCATGGGCCATGACGGCATGAAGGCCTCGCTGGCCTCGCGCGAGGTGATCGCCGACTCGGTCGAGCTGACCATTCGCGGCCATGCCTATGATGCGCTGGTCGGCCTCGCCGGCTGCGACAAGTCGCTGCCGGGCATGATGATGGCCATGGTGCGGCTCAACGTGCCGTCGATCTTCATCTATGGCGGCTCGATCCTGCCCGGCTCGTTCCGCGGCCAGCCGGTGACGGTGCAGGACCTGTTCGAGGCGGTCGGCAAATATTCGGTCGGCGGCATGTCGCTCGACGACCTCGACGAACTCGAGCAGGTGGCCTGTCCCTCCGCCGGGGCCTGCGGCGCGCAGTTCACCGCCAACACCATGGCGACGGTGTCCGAGGCGATCGGCCTCGCGCTGCCCTATTCGGCCGGCGCGCCGGCGCCCTACGAGATCCGCGACAAGTTCTGCATGGCCGCCGGCGAGCAGGTGATGGACCTCATCGCCCGCAACATCCGCCCGCGCGACATCGTCACCCGCAAGGCGCTGGAGAACGCCGCCACCGTGGTCGCCGCGTCCGGCGGCTCGACCAATGCCGGGCTGCACCTGCCGGCCATCGCCCATGAGGCCGGCATCGCGTTCGACCTGTTCGACGTCGCCGAGATCTTCAAGCGCACCCCCTATATCGCCGACCTGAAGCCGGGCGGCCGCTATGTCGCCAAGGACATGTTCGAGGCCGGCGGCATCCCGCTGCTGATGAAGACGCTGCTCGACCATGGCTATCTGCACGGCGACTGCCTGACCGTGACCGGCCGCACCATCGCCGAGAACCTTGCCTCGGTTAAGTGGAACCCGCATCAGGACGTGGTGCGCTCCGCCGATAACCCGATCACCCCCACCGGCGGCGTGGTCGGCCTGCAGGGCAACCTCGCCGAGGACGGCGCCATCGTGAAGGTGGCGGGCATGAAGAACCTGAAATTCACCGGCCCGGCGCGCTGCTTCGACGGCGAGGAAGCCTGTTTCGAGGCCGTCACCAACCGCGCCTACCAGGAAGGCGAGGTTCTGGTGATCCGCTACGAGGGGCCGAAGGGCGGTCCGGGCATGCGCGAGATGCTGTCGACCACCGCGGCGCTGTACGGCCAGGGCATGGGCGACAAGCTGGCGCTGATCACCGATGGCCGGTTCTCCGGCGCCACCCGCGGCTTCTGCGTCGGCCATGTCGGGCCGGAGGCGGCGGTCGGCGGCGTCATCGGGCTCATCCGCGACGGCGACATCATCACCATCGACGCCGTCGAGGGGCGGCTCGATGTCGATCTTTCGGACGAGGAGCTTGCCGCGCGCCGTGCGCAGTGGCAGCCGCGTCCCTCAACGGTTGGCTCGGGGGCCATCTGGAAGTTCGCGCAGGCCGTGGGACCCGCCCGTCTGGGCGCGGTGACCCATCCCGGCGGCGCGGCCGAGACATCGTGCTATGCGGATATTTGACCGTCTGGCCCTTATAGCCGTCGTGGCGACGGCGCTGATGCCGCTCTCGGCGGCGATGTCGCGGGCGTTCGCCTTCGACGGCAGCACCGATGCGGGCAACGGCGCCATCACGGCGCCGCGTCCGCTCGACGAGGCGGTGCGCTTCGGCACCCAGGCGCTGCGTTCCGGCGAGACCGACAAGGGCATCGAATCCCTGCGCTACGCCGCCGACCAGGGCCATGCCGGCGCCCAGTGGAAGCTCGGGCGCATGTATGCCGAGGGCGAGGGCGTCGAGCGCAACGACATCAAGGCGTTCGAGTACTTCACCCAGATCGCCAACATGCATGCGGACGACAACCCGTCGACGCCGCAGGCCCGCTTCGTCGCCGACGCCTTCGTGGCGCTGGGCAGCTATTATCTGGCCGGCATTCCCAACAGCAAGGTGCGGCGCGACCCCAACCGGGCGCGCGACATGTTCGCCTATGCGGCGTCGTATTTCGGCGACCCGGAGGCGCAGTACCATTTGGCGCGGCTCTATATCGACGGCGTCGGCGTCAATCGCGACCCGCGCTTCGCCGCCCGCTGGCTGGGCCTTGCCGCGCATAAGGGCCAGTACCAGGCGCAGGCGGCGCTCGGCGGGCTGCTGATGAAGGGCGAGGAGGGCGTTCCCCGCCAGGCGGCGCGCGGCCTGATGTGGCTGACGCTCGCCCGCGACGCGGCGGCCGGCCCGAACGACAAATGGGTGGTCGATCTCTATGACGACGCCTTTGCCGGCGCCACGCCGGACGAGCGGGCGATGGCGCTGGTCTATCTCGAGCAATATATGAAGGTCGAGAAGTAAGCGTCTTTTCGGCCTGGGATTTTTGTTTGATTTCGCCGGGGCTGGACGTGCGCCGCGCCGGCCACGTTCCGGGGCGAGGCTTCGCTTGCCGCCCGGAGAACATGGCCGCGGCAGGGTCGCAGCCCACCGACGGCACGAGCGGCTGAATGCGTGCCCGGCCGATCAGCCGTGAAGCTTCGCGCCCTTGGCGATCTTGTCGACGATCCTGCGTTCCGCGCGGAGGGCTATTCCCACCACCTTGGCCGTCGACGGGTCGAACGTGGAAAAGGCCGCCCGGTTCGCTTCGTCGTGACCGGTGGCGAACATCTCCTCGATAAAGAGCGAGGTGGTGACCTGGCGTTCGAGCGACCGCCTGTGGATGGCGCGGAGGGTGTCTCGATCCGCCGACATGATCACCATCGGCTGGATCGAGAGCGGGTTGTAGACGTGGCCGGCGGCGTCACGATACGGTTCGCCGATGATCTCGGGAAACTGAGCGGCAATGCCGCAACTCAGGAACGCCGTGACGTTCAGTTCCTGCCAGGCCGCGAGATCGTCCCGCAACACAATCGTGACCTTGGTATCGAACATGCGAAAGGCATCCACTGGCTGTTTGATCGGCGGGTCATCCCTAGCGTCGAACAGCGGGCCGGGTCTTGAAGGTTCGTGCGGATTCGACGGCATCGTCCAAGCGCGCGCCACGCGGGGGATCGAGCGGATCGAGGCCCGCTTCCGGGGCAATGGCTATTCGCCGCATCGCCACGATACCTACGCGCTCGGCGTCACGCTCTCCGGCGTGCAGACCTTCCACTACCGGGGCGAGACGCGTTTCAGCCTGCCGGGCCAGGTGATCGTCCTTCACCCCGACGAACTGCATGACGGGGCGGCGGGGACGGAACGCGGCCTTCGGTACCGGATGCTCTATCTGCCGCCGGAGCGCGTGATCGAGGCGGCGGGCGGCCGTCGCCGCCTGCCCTTCGTGCCAAGCCCGATTCTGAGGGACGACGAGCTTCGGCAAAGCCTGCTGCAGGCGCTCGGCGATCTGCAGGGCGAACCCTCCGATCTCGCCTGGGATGATCTCCTCGCCCGTTTCGCGGATCGGCTCTGGCGGCACGCCGATACCGAGGGGGCGAGGAGGGGATTTGTCGCCCATGGCGCGGTCACCCGGTGCCGGCAATTCCTGTACGACAACAGCGACCGGCCGGTCTCCTCTGACGAGCTGGAGCGGGTCGCTGGCCTGGACCGATATGCGCTCGCCCGCCATTTCCGGGCGATGCTCGGCACCAGCCCGCACCGTTACCTCGTCATGCGCCGGCTCGAAAAGGCGCGCTCGCTGATGGCTGAGGGGCTGAGCCTCTCGGAATCCGCCACCGCGTCAGGCTTCGCCGACCAGAGCCACTTCACCCGCCATTTCAAGAGCGCGTTCGGCATGACGCCGGGAAGATGGCTCGTGCTGACGGGAAGGGCCGGCGAGGGATGCGTCCGGCGGGATCCCTGAAGGGCAGGTCACCCGGCCGGACGGCCGGCGCTCATGCCGCGATGTCGAGATCCGCCCAGACCGGCACATGGTCGGAGGGCTTCTCCCAGCTGCGCACATGCTTGTCGATGCCGGCCCCGGTGAGGAGGTCGGCAGCCTGCGGGGAAAGCAGCAGGTGGTCGATGCGGATGCCGTTGTTCTTCTGCCAGGCGCCGGCCTGATAGTCCCAGAAGGTGTACAGGCCGGCTTCGTCGCTGGTCGCCCGTACCGCGTCGGTGAGGCCGAGGGCCTCGAGGGAGCGGAAGGCGGCACGGGTTCGCGGCAGGAACAGCGCGTCGCGCACCCACATTTCCGGATGGGCGGCGTCCTCCGGCTCGGGAATGACGTTGTAGTCGCCGGCGACGATCAGCGGCTCCTCCAATTCGAGCCGCGCGGCGATATGCGCCTTCAGCCGCGCCATCCAGGCGAGCTTGTAGGGATATTTCACGGGATCGTCGGGCGGGTTTCCGTTCGGCAGGTAGATGCCGCAGACCCGCACCACGCCGCCGCCGGGACGCGACACCACCACCTCGATGAAGCGCGACTGCACATCCTCGTCGTCGCCAGGCAGGCCGTTGGTCACCTCGTCGAAGGGCAGGCGGGAGAGCACGGCGACGCCGTTGAAGCCCTTCTGCCCGTGCACGGCGACATTATAGCCGGCGGTCTCGAAGGCGTCGCGGGGGAACTGGTCGTCCTGGCACTTGATCTCCTGCAGGCAGACGACGTCCGGCTTGCGCTCGGCGAGCCAGGCCAGGGTATTGTCGAGCCGCAGCCGGACGGAATTGACGTTCCAGGTGGCGATGCGCATCCGCGAGATATCCGCTTCGGGAGGGGGCTGAATCGGCGGGCAGCATGCCGCCTCGGCCGGCGCCGCGCAAATGCCCGGGATCACCGGTGTGGTTGGCGCCGAGCGGGATGGGGAATCTTGGCGTCGCTGATGCAGTAGCGGCCGTGCTGATAGCAGCCATCCGTCAGCTGCCGGTCGAGGCTGCGGAACAGATGCGCCAGTACGGAACGCAGGGTGGCCATGAACATGAAAGTCTCCATCGACCGGGATCGGCCGTGCCCTCAATGTGGGCGGCGCCGCGTCAGCTTTCGATTGGGAAGAGCGGGAGGCGGCATAAGCGGGACGTAAGGGCGGGCGCCCGCGCCGATGGCTGCCGGTTTGCGGGAGCGGAGGGTCGGCTGCTAGGGTCACGGCGCACGGCATCCGAAGATGGAGCGACGCATGGCCGGATACGGACCCTATATCGTCGGCGTGATCGCCGGACTGGTCGCGGCACTCGCGCTCTCCGCTGCGCTGGCCATCGAGGGCACCCCGCAACTGCTCCTGTTCGGCCTGCTGCCGGCGTTCGGCGGCGCGGTGGCCGAACGCGTCCATGCCGCACGCCGCTGAACCTGTCCTGCCGTGCCCTCCGTCATGCCACCGGCATCCGCCGCCTCAGATGAGCACGCCGGTGCTAGGATTGCCTCTCACCTGCGGGAAGGGAACCGATGCCGTGGCCACGGAAGTTCGCCATCAGGCTCGCCGCAACGCTGACCGGCGGGTTTGCGTTGTGGTGGCTGTTCGAGACGGTTTCGCCATCGACCAACATGCAGCCTTATCAGGTGGTGATCCATGCCGCGGTCATCGCCGGCGCCAGCATGTTTTGGGGCGACCGCGGCTCGGCGTCGCAGGATTGACGGACTGACGCGCGCCGAGAGCCGCAGCCTCACACCACCGGCAGCAGCCGCCGCACGATCAGGGCGCCGGAGCGCGCGACTTCGTCGAGGAAGCGGTGGATGTCGAAGTGGGATTCGTGGCCGGCCAGATCGGACAAGGCGCGGATCACCACCCAGGGCACGCCGAAGGCGGCGCAGACCTGCGCCATGGCGGCGCCTTCCATCTCCACCGCGCGGGCGTCGAAATCGCGGAACAGCGCCTCGCGCACCTGCTCGTTATTGATGAACTGGTCGCCGGTGAGCACCCGGCCGAAATGGATGCGCGGCGGGCGGGTGCTGGCCTCGGCGGTGACGGAGAGGGGGGAGGGCTCGTAATCCGCCAGCGCCGCGGCGATGCGGCCGGCGAGGGCGGCGTCGAGAGCGAGGCCGAGGCCGTCGAACGGATTGAAGAAGGGTTGGTGGCCGTGCTGGTACACGACGAAGCCGCCCGGCCCCTCATAGCCGTGGTCGTGCTGCACCACATGATCGGCAATGACGACGTCGCCGACCGACAGCGCCGGATCGAGCCCGCCGGCGACGCCGGAGAACATCACCGCGCTGGCGCCGAAGCGCTCGATCAACAGCGTGGCGGCGATGGCGGCATTGACCTTGCCCATGCCGGCCTTGGCCAGCACCACCGCCTCGCCATCGAGCCGGCCGGCATGAAAGGCCATGCCGGCGGCGTCGAAGGTCTCCGCATGCTCGAGATTGTCGAGCAGATAGGCGACTTCCTGCTCCAGCGCGCAGAGCACGCCGATGCGCCTCGAGCCGCCGTGCGGCATCAGAGTGCGAAGCTGGTGCCGCAGCCGCAGGAGGCGGTGGCGTGCGGGTTGCTGATCTTGAACGAGGCGCCGATCAGATCGTCGACGAAATCGATATGCGAGCCGGACATGTATTCCAGCGACACCGGATCGACGACGACGGTGGCGCCGTCGCGGGCGATGACGATATCGTCCGCCGCCTTCTCGCGGGTGATATCGAACTTGTACTGGAAGCCGGAGCAGCCGCCGCCCTCGACGCTGACCCGGAGCATGCTCTCGGGCGGCTCGGTGGCGAGGATCTCGGCGATGCGGCGGACGGCGCTGGCGGTGACCGCCACATCGGTCGCCGCAACGTCTTCGGCAGAGGGAACGAGGGAGGCGTCAGCCATCGGGGCGGCCTTCGTATGTTGGATCGGCGGAGTTGAACATGACTGCCTGAATAGTTAAGTGCGGACGCCGCCGAGTCAAAGGGGTGATCGCGCAGAGGAGACCCGCGCATGGCGCTCGCCGCCGCCGAGCCACGGGCCGACTGGGCCGCCCGCGCCGAGGAAAGCCGCGGCCGCCTGGTGGCCGAGCCGTCGGGCGGCGCGCGCAGCGCCTTCCGCCGCGACGCCGACCGCATCATCCATTCCAGCGCCTTCCGCCGGCTGGCCTACAAGACGCAGGTGTTCACCTATCACGAGGGCGACCATTACCGCACCCGGCTGACCCACACGCTGGAGGTGGTGCAGGTGGCGCGCTCGATCGCCCGTGCGCTGGGGCTCGACGAGGACCTCGCCGAGGCGCTGGCGCTGGCGCATGATCTCGGCCATCCGCCCTTCGCCCATGCCGGCGAGCGGGCGCTCCACGCCTGCATGGCGAGCTATGGCGGCTTCGACCACAATGCCCAGTCGCTGCGGGTGGTGACGCGGCTGGAGAACCGTTATCCCGGCTTCGACGGGCTGAACCTCTCCTGGGAGACGCTGGAGGGCATCGTCAAGCATAACGGGCCGCTGACCGGGCCGGACTGCAAGCCGCTGCCGCACGCCATCGCCGAGCATGTCGAGAAGCAGGACCTGTGGCTGGGAAGCTGGCCTTCGGCGGAAGCGCAGGTCGCCGCCATCGCCGACGACATCGCCTATGACGTGCACGACCTCGACGACGGGCTGCGCGCGGGGATGTTCACGGTGGAGGAATTGCAGGTGCTGCCGCTGGTCGGGGAGGTGATCGCCGGCATCGCCGCCGACTGGCCGGGGCTGTCGGGCGCGCGGCTGGTGCACGAGGTGGGCCGGCGGATGATCACGCTGCTGATCGAGGACGTGGTGGGCGAGACGCGGCGGCGGGCCGTCGCGCACCGGCCGGAAAGCGCCGACGATGTGCGCCGGCTGGGCCGCGCGCTGGTCGGCTTTTCGCCGGGACGGGCGGCGGGCGAGCGGGCGATCAAGGATTTCCTGTTTCCGCGCATGTACCGGCACCCGCGGGTGATGTCGGAGATGGAGGCGGCCGGGCGGGTGGTGCGCGACCTGTTCGGCGGCTACATGGCCGACAGCTTCACGCTGCCGGTGGAGTGGCGCGCCGGGATGGACGGGCGCACCGAGGAGGGACGGGCGCGGCGCATCGCCGATTTCCTCGCCGGCCAGACCGACCGCTATGCGCTCGCCGAGCATGCGAGGCTGTTCGACGCCGGGAATGTGTGATGACGTTTCGCCTCGTCGCTTGCATCCCCACATCGTCGCGGCCGGGCTCGATCCGGCCATGAAGGTTAATGTTCGCTGCGCCCCTGCGAAGAGGAGCGTCTCGGTTTGGACGTCGGCTTCCGGGTGGTGTGCCATCGTCCCGTTCGGGGGCCACCCATAGAATCGAGCCGTAAATCGCATGGCACGGACAGATCAGAGCGCGATCAATCTGCGGATCGTCATCGAGCAGCCGGTCGTCGGCGTGCTGCATAGTCTTCAGGCAAAGGATGGGTCGCCGCTCGATCCGAAGTGCTCCCGTGAGGGCGAGGCGCTGCGGTTCGATTTTCAGGTCCGCGTGGGTCCGGGGCCCAAATTCTTCGGCGATCAGGTGCGTCGCGAAGGCCCGGTGCGGAGATTTGTCTATGTTCGCATCGGCCAACTGGCCGGCGACACCTCTTCGCCCTGGTCCCGCCGCATGAAGATCGACATCCACGATATCGGAAACGAGCTGCTGGATCGGGCGGCCGACAGCGGAGAGATCATCGAAACAACCGTCATCGGTACCGGCAAGGACGGCACTCCCGCCTGCGCCACGGTACCGCCAACGGGGCGGCGCATCGTCGGGTGCTGAGGCCATGGCGCCGCGCGGGCCGCAGGTCGACACCCAAACCGGGCCGCCGCCGGTTCCCCCGCGCTTTGACTTGCCCCCCGAAACGCGCTAGCGCGGCGCGCGCCCTATCGGGCCTATGCTGCGGAGCCTCGCCATGAACGTCTATGCCCTCTTCGCCGAACATGTCCGCGCCGCGCTCGATGCGCTGGCCGCCGACGGTGTGCTGCCGGGCGGCATCGACGCGCGACGCGTGGTGGTCGAGCCGCCGCGCGACGCCAGCCACGGCGACCTCGCCACCAATGCGGCGATGGTGCTGGCCAAGGAGGCGGGCCTCAAGCCGCGCGAGCTCGCCGACAAGCTGGCCGAAAAGCTGCGGACGGTGCAGGACGTCGCACGGGTCGACGTCGCCGGGCCGGGCTTCATCAACATCGCGCTCGCCCCGGCCTTCTGGCCGCGGGTGATCGAGGCGGTGCTGATCCAGGGCGATGATTTCGGCCGCTCCGGCATGGGCGGGGCGCAGGCGATGAATGTCGAATATGTCTCGGCCAACCCGACCGGGCCCATGCATGTCGGCCATTGCCGCGGCGCGGTGTTCGGCGACGCGCTCGCCAATCTGCTCGCCTTCGCCGGCTGGGCGGTGACGCGGGAATATTACATCAACGACGCCGGCGTGCAGGTGGACGTGCTCGCCCGCTCGGCTTACCTGCGCTATCGCGAGGCGCTGGGCGAACAGATCACCATCCCAGAGGGGCTTTATCCCGGCGACTATCTGGTGCCGGTCGGGCGCGACCTGGTGGTGAAATACGGCCGCACGCTCATCGACAAGAGCGAGGAGGACTGGCTGCCGCTGGTGCGCAAGGTCGCCATCGACGAGATGATGGCGATGATCCGCGCCGACCTCGCGGCGCTGAACATCCGCCATGGCGTGTTCTTCTCCGAGCGGACGCTGCATGCGCGGGAAGCCGGCAATTCCAGCACCATCGACCGGCTGCTGGAAGACCTGCGCGCCCGCGACCTGGTCTATGACGGCCGCCTGCCGCCGCCCAAGGGCGCGCCGGTGGAGGACTGGGAGGATCGCGAGCAGACGCTGTTCCGCGCCACCGAATATGGCGACGATGTCGACCGGCCGCTGGTCAAGTCGGACGGCACCTATACCTATTTCGCCGCCGACATCGCCTACCACAAGGACAAGTTCGACCGCGGCTTCAAGCAGATGATCGACGTGTGGGGCGCCGACCATGGCGGCTACATCAAGCGGATGCAGGCGGCGGTGAAGGCGGCGACGGGAGGGGAGGGCCGTCTCGACGTCGAGATATGCCAGCTGGTGCGCCTGCTGCGCAATGGCGAGCCGGTGAAAATGTCGAAGCGTGCTGGTACCTTCGTGACATTGCGTGAAGTGGTGGATGAAGTCGGCCGCGACGCGGTGCGCTTCATGATGATCCATCGCAAGAACGACGCGGTGCTCGATTTCGACCTCGCCAAGGTGATGGAGCAGAGCCGCGAGAACCCGGTGTTCTATGTGCAGTACGCCCATGCGCGGGCGCGCTCGATCCTGCGCAACGCCCGCGAGGCGTTCGGCGAGCAACTGCCGTCCGACCCGGCGGCGTTCGCCGACGAGGAGCTGTCGCGGCTGACCGACGAAGGCGAGGTGGCGCTTGCCAAGCTGATCGCCGCGTGGCCGCGGCTGGTCGAGCAGGCGGCCTCGGCACGCGAGCCGCACCGGGTGGCGTTCTATCTCTACGACCTCGCCAGCGCCCTGCACGCACAGTGGAATCGGGGCAAAGACGCGCCACATTTACGCTTCATTATCGAAGATGATCGAAAGTCAACTTATGCGCGGCTGGCACTCGTTCACGCGGTCGCGCTGATCATCGCTTCGGGTCTCGCAATCCTCGGAGTCGATGCTCCCGAAGAAATGCGGTGAGCGCGTTGCGTAAGGTCTCGCTCCGCTCGTCCTAAGTGCGCCTCCGGTCCTGCCGGCGGGTGTTCGCACGCAGCCAACAGGTCCGGTTAACATGGTCAACGACGGCACTTCACGTTATCGGCAGAGTGAGCCGGGGCCCGCCCCGCGCCCGGCCGAGGGAAGGTCCAACGCCGCTGATCCGCTTGCCGAACTCGCGCGCATGATGGCGCAGGAGGACGAGTTCGCGGCACTGATGCGCGAGGTTCCCCGGCAGCCGCAGCGACCTGCCGCCAGCGCCGCGCCGCGGCCGCAGCCCGCTGCCCCGCGTCCGCAAGCCCCGGTGGCGCCGCCGCGCCCGCAGGCCTCGCCGGCATCCCAGCCGCCGCGTGCGCCGTCGCCCACGGTGGCTTCCCCGGCCGCGCCCGCCTCGTCGCCGCGCCCGTCGCCGGGTTCCTTTGCGGCGCTGGCCGCCGAGGTATACAGCGAATCGGCGCAGCGCGCCGCCGCCCCGTCGCCGCGGGCCGAGCGTCCGTCCATCGATCCGGCGCCGCGCGATCCGGTGCCGCGCCAGCCTTATCCGAGCGATCCCTATGCGCGGGATGTGCGGCCGGCCGCCGCGCCGCGCCCGGCTGCCGCCGCGCCCGCCGCCGCGCCGCGCGCGCCGATGCCGCCCGCGCCGGCCCCGGTCTCCGCCCGGGCGCCGATGCCCGATCCGCGCCGGCCCGTCGAGCCGGCGCCGCCCGCGACCCCGGCGCCGCGGGCGCCCGTGCGTGCCGAGCCTGCCTTCGAGCAGCCGGCCGCTGCGCCGCCGCCGAGCTGGATGAGCCGCGCCAACCCGGCGCCGGTCGATCGCGACACCACCTTCGATCTCGGCCTCGACCGCGACGACGACGTCTATGACTATGGCCGCTCCTCCACCGACGACGACGCTTACGCCGCCGCCGGTGACGAGGAATACGGCCATGAGGCCGCCGCGGTGCCGCACCGCAGCCGCCGTCGCCTGCTGATGGCGGGTGCCGCGCTGGTGGTGCTGGTGGTCGGCGGCGCCGGCGCCTATGCGCTGCTGCGCAGCGGCGGCGGCACGAACGTCGCCGGCGGCCAGCCGCCGGTGATCCGCGCCGAACAATCGCCCAACAAAGTGGTGCCGGAGCCGACCAAGACGGCGGAGACGACCACGGACGGCCAGAAGCTGATCTATGACCGCGTCGGCGGCACCGGCTCGACCGGCAGCGAGAAGGTGGTCTCCAGCGAAGAGCAGCCGGTCGACATGTCGCAGGCGGCGCAGCCGCAGCCGCGCGTCATCGCCCCGGCGCCAACCCCCACCACGCCGATCGCCACCGCCGCTTCCGGCACCGAGCCGAAGCGGGTGCGCACCCTGACCGTGCGCGCCGATGGCAGCATCGTCGAGGGCGACCCCGCCCCGACGCCGACCCCGGCCATCGCCGCGACGCCGCAATCGCCGCAGCCGACCGCCTCGGCGCCGGCGGTGCTGAGCGCCGGCACCCCCGGCGCGGTCTCGACCAATCCGCAGCCGCTCGCTGCCACGCCGTCCATCGTGCCGAACGTGCCGCTGCCGCCGACCCGCGTCGCCGCCGCCCCGGCCCAGGCCGCGCCGGCCGCGAATGTGACGCAGACGCTGAATGCGGCGGCGAATGTCGCGCCCACGGCCAGCGGCGCCTATGTGGTGCAGATCGGCTCGCTGCCGAGCGAGGCGGACGCGCAGGCCATGCTGCGCAGCGCCCAGACGCGCTTCCCCTCCTTGCTGTCCGGCAAGCCGGCGGCGGTGCGGCGCGGCGACGTCTCCACCACCGGCGGCACCACCTATCGCGCGCAGATCGGCTCCTTCCCCAACCGCACCGAGGCGGTGAATCTGTGCGAGCAGCTGAAGGCGCAGGGCGGCAACTGCTTCGTCTCGCGCATCTGACGGCCGGGTAGACCGACATGACCGTCTCTCGCGCCTTCATCGCCGGCTGTGCCGGCTTCGCGCTCACCGCCGGCGAGCGCCGCTTCTTCGCGGAGGCGGCGCCTTGGGGGCTCATCCTGTTCCGCCGCAACGTCGAGACGCCGGCGCAGGTGGCGGCGCTGGTCGCCGACTTCCGCGCCGTGGTCGGCCGGGCCGACGCGCCGGTGCTGATCGACCAGGAGGGCGGGCGGGTGCAGCGGCTCGGCCCGCCGCACTGGCCGGCCTATCCGCCGGCCGGGCGCTTCGCCGCGCTGGCCGAGGCGGGCGACGTTGCCGCCGAGGATGCGGCGCGGGCCAATGCCCGGATGATGGCGGACGACCTCGCGGCGCTCGGCATCAATGTGGACTGCGTGCCCTGCGCCGATCTGCGCCTGCCGGAAGGCCACGGCATCATCGGCGACCGCGCCTATGGCGCCGAGCCGGCGCAGGTGGCGCGGCTGGCCCGTGCCGTGGCCGAGGGCATGGGCGCGCGCGGGGTGCTGCCGGTGCTCAAGCATATTCCCGGCCATGGCCGCGCCCGCGCAGACAGCCATGAGAGCCTGCCGGTAGTCGACACCTCCCGCGCCGAGCTCGAGGCCACCGATTTCGAGGCGTTCCGCCGGCTCGCCGACCTGCCCCTCGGCATGACCGCGCACGTGGTCTACACCGCCATCGATGCGGAGCGCCCGGCGACGACCTCGCGAAAGGTGATCGAGCAAGTGATCCGCGGCTTCATCGGCTTCGACGGCGCGCTGATGAGCGACGACCTCTCCATGGGCGCGCTCTCGGGCTCGCTGGCCGAGCGGGCGGCCGCCTCCTTCGCCGCCGGCTGCGACCTCGCGCTCCACTGCAACGGCAACATGGCGGAGATGGCCGAGGTGGCGGCGCACAGCCCGCTGCTGGCCGGCGAGGCGGCAAGGCGCTGCGCGGCGGCGCTGAAATGGCGCCCCGATGCCGCTGCGGTGGCGGCGGTTGCGGATTCCGCGGCGTTTTCGGGTATGATCGCGGCATCCTGAACGCCGCCCCGCACCCAAGCCGACGACCGCCATGGAACACAGCCCTCTCGCCTTCGAGGCGGACGACGCCCGCACGCCGGGCGAGGGCGCGCTCGTCGTCGATGTCGACGGCTTCGAGGGGCCGCTCGACCTGCTCTTGGCGCTGGCCCGCACCCAGAAGGTCGACCTCGCGCGCATTTCCATCCTGGAGCTTGCCGAGCAATATCTGCGCTTCGTCGAAGCGGCGCGGCGCGTGCGGCTGGAACTGGCGGCGGACTATCTCGTCATGGCGGCGTGGCTTGCCTTCCTGAAGTCGCGCCTGCTGCTGCCGGAACCGCCGAAGGAGGAGGGCCCGAGCGCGGCCGACCTGGCGCAGGACCTGACCGCGCGGCTGGCGCGGCTGGAGCGCATCCGCGCCGCCGCCGCGCATCTCGCCACCCGTGACCGCCTCGGCCATGAGGTGTTCGCCCGCGGGGCGCCGGAACCGCTGACCGGCGGGGCGCGGCCGGTCTATGAGGCGACGCTGTACGACCTGCTGGCCGCCTATGGCGCCCAGCGGCAGAAGATGGCGCTGTCGCAGGTGCGCTTCGCGCCCCGCAATGTCATCCCGCTTGCCGAAGCGCGCGAGCGGCTGGAGCGGATGATCGGCCGGCTGCACCCTGTCGGCGAATGGTCGCGGCTCGACGGCCTGCTGATCGACTGGTTCGTCGATCCGAAGATGCGGGCGACCATGCTGGCTTCCAGCTTTTCCGCCAGCCTCGAAATGGTCCGCGAGGGGCTGATCGACCTGCAGCAGAGCGAGGCCTTCGCGCCGATCTATCTCCGCCGTCGCGGGGACACCGAGCCGGGGCCCGCGCAGTGAGCGGAGCCGCCGGCGCACCGCAGCGCGACGTCCATCTTCGCCTCATCGAAGCGATGCTGTTCGCCGCCGGCGAGCCGCTCGACGAGGCGACGCTGGCCGCGCGGCTTCCGGAGGGGGTGGACCTGCAGCCCCTGCTGGCGCGACTCGCCGCCGACTATGCCGGGCGCGGCGTCAATCTGGTGCGGGTGGCGGGCAAATGGATGCTGCGCACCGCGCCCGACCTCGGCTTCCTGCTCGCCCGCGACAAGCCGGAGCCGCGCAAGCTGTCGCGCGCGGCGCTGGAGACGCTGGCGATCATCGCCTATCACCAGCCGGTGACGCGGGCGGAGATCGAGGAGGTGCGCGGCGTCTCCACCAGCAAGGGCACGCTTGACGTGCTGCTGGAAGCCGGCTGGGCGCGCATGCGCGGGCGCCGGCGCAGCCCCGGGCGGCCGGTGACCTATGGCACCACCGACGCCTTTCTGGTGCATTTCGGGCTGGAGGCGATACAGGACCTGCCGGGGCTGGAGGAATTGAAGGGCGCGGGCTTTGTTGACGCGCGCGTCACCGCCGGACTAACCGTGCCGCTGCCGAGCGACGATATCGCGCTGGCGGATGACGAGGATCCGCTGGAACCGGAACTCGATTTCGGCCTTGCGCCGGAGCCGGAGGCGATGGACGAGGTGCCGGAAGGCGAACGCGAGGACGAGGGATAGGCCCACGGTCTGGGCGAGGCTCAGATGTTCGGCTCGGGGCTGGGCTGGGCTGGGCTCCAGGGCCTGTGACAGGGATCAAGACGCGAATGGACGACGTGCCGACCCGCACCCCGGTCTCGCTGGCGAGCCGGCTGATCCTCGAGGGGGTGCATCACAGCTATGGCGCCACCAACGCCGCCGCCGGCATCGACCTCACCATCGAGCCCGGGGAGATCGTCTGCCTGCTCGGCCCTTCCGGTTGCGGCAAGACCACGCTGCTGCGCCTGATCGCCGGCATCGAGCGGCCGAGCGCCGGGCGCATCCTGCTCGACCGGCAGGTGGTGGCCGGGCCGGAGGCGTTCGTGCCGCCGGAGAAGCGGCAGATCGGCCTGGTCTTCCAGGACTATGCGCTGTTTCCGCACCTCAGCAATCTCGACAATGTCGCCTTCGGCCTGAAGGCGCTGTCCAGGGCCGAGGCGCTGGCCGAGGCGGGCCGGGCGCTGGAGCGGATGCGACTGGGGCGCTATGCTGCCGACTATCCGCACGCGCTTTCCGGCGGCGAGCAGCAGCGCGTGGCGCTCGCACGCGCACTTGTGACCCGGCCGGGAATCCTCCTGATGGACGAGCCGTTCTCCGGCCTCGACAGCCGGCTGCGCGGCAGCGTGCGCGCCGAGACCCTCGACGTGGTGCGCGATGCCGGGGCGACCTGCGTCATCGTCACCCATGACCCGGAAGAGGCGATGCGCATGGGCGACCGCATCGCGCTGATGCGGGCCGGACGGCTGGTCCAGCTCGGCACCCCGGAGGCATTGTACCGCAGCCCCTGCGACCTGTCGGCGGCGCGTTTCTTCTGCGAAATCAACGAAGTGAGCGGCAAGGTCTCCGGCGGGCGCCTGCACACGCCGCTCGGCAGCTTCCCGGCGCCGGCGCTGCGCGAGGGCGCGTTGGGGGTGGCGGCGATCCGGCCGCAGGGTATCGAGATGCGGGCCCCCGGTTCGGGTGTCGCCGGCCGGGTGCTGGAGCATCGGTTCCTCGGCGAACTTGATATGTACGAGGTGGCGGTGCAGGGATTCGACCGCCCGCTGCTGGTGCGGCGCCGCGCGACGGCCGGGCTGGGCGCCGGCCAGAATGTCGGCGTGCATATCGACATCGCCGAAGTTCTTGTTTTCGCCGCGGACGGACCTTAGATCACCTAGGGTAGGGCGGGCGCAGCTGACCGCGAAGTGACCAGTGCCCATCACGTGAGCAGGGACTACGCGAAAAAGCTGTTCCCACTTTTCCGCGCGATGCTCTAGTGTCCGGCCTCAGTTGCGACGCGCGCGCCAAGAGGGGCAGGCGTTTCGGTCCAGGGAGTTTCTGATATGGGTTCGTTGAGCATCTGGCATTGGATCATCGTGCTGGTTGTCGTGCTCCTCCTCTTCGGTCGCGGCAAGCTGTCCGAGCTGATGGGCGATGCCGCCAAGGGCATCAAGGCGTTCAAGAAGGGCATGGCCGACGACGATGAGACGCCGTCCAAGCCGGCCGAGCCGGTGCGCACGCTCGACCACCAGAGCAGCGTCGAGGCCGAGCGCAGCAAGGTCAGCTGACGGGCACGGCGGCTTCCCGGCCCACCAGGCCGGGGTAGGGCCTGAAAGCCGCAGCAGGGCGCGTCCACCGACGTGCCGGGCCGTGCGGCGCCGACAGGCCGGACGACGCGGACAGGCTATGAATCGCACACCATCGGATCGGGGAGGGCAGCCGTCGCGCTGCCCCGTCATCGTTCATGTTTGATATCGGCTGGTCCGAAATGCTGGTGATCGGCGTCGTGGCGCTGATCGTGATCGGTCCCAAGGAACTGCCCGGCGTGATCCGCAATGTCGGACGCATGGTGGGCAAGCTGCGCCGCATGGCCGGCGAGTTCCAGGGCACCTTCCAGGAAGCGCTGCGCGAGGCGGATCTCGCGGATGTGAAGAAGACGCTGTCCGGCTTCGCCGACGACACGCAGAACAGCATATCCAGCGTGCGCGACAGCGTGGCGGCCTCGATCCCGACCAATCCGCTGCACGATATCGAGCAGCAATTGAAGGACGCGGCGACACCGGTGGAGCGCAAGGATCTGCCGGCGCCCGCCGACCCGACCGCACCGCCGCCGGTGCCGGAGACGACCGAGCTCGAGCCGAACGCCTTCGAAAGCATCGAGGCCGAGATACGCGGCGCCGCCGACGCCATTGCCGAGGCGCCGCCGCAGCCGGTGACCGCCGCTGCGGTCGCCGAAGCGACGACGCCCGCCAGACCGGACGCGCCCGAGCCGGAAGTCGCCGAGGCGGTGGCCGATCTCGACCATCCGCCCGCCGCCGCACCGGCAGCCACCACCAAGACCGCCGAGGCCGATGCGGGTGCCGCCCCCGCCGCGCCGACCGGCGATGACGCGACGAAGGCGAAGGGCGGCGCAGCATGAGCCAGGACGATATCGACGCCTCCAAGGCTCCGCTGATCGAGCACCTGATCGAGCTGCGCTCGCGGCTGATCAAATCGCTGATCGCGTTCTTCATCGCCTTCTTCGCCTGCTTCATGCTGGGCAAGGCGATCTACAACATCCTGCTGTGGCCCTATGAGTTCGCCGCCGGCGGCTCGCAGAACGTCAAGCTGATCTATACGGCGCCGCAGGAATTCCTGTTCACCCAGATCAAGCTCGGCATGTTCGGGGCGGCGTTCATCTCCTTCCCGGTGGTGGCGACGCAGATCTACATGTTCGTGGCGCCGGGGCTGTACAAGCATGAGCGCGGTGCGTTCCGTCCCTATCTGATCGCCACGCCGATCTGCTTCCTCATCGGCGCCGCCTTCGTCTATTTCGTCGCCATGCCGCTGGCGATGAGCTACTTCATCTCCATGCAGCAGATGGCCGGGCCGGACTCGCCGGAAATCTCGCTGCTGCCGCAGGTCAGCGAATATTTGTCGCTGATCATGACGCTGATCTTCGCCTTCGGCATCTGCTTCCAGCTGCCGGTGATCCTCACGCTGCTGGCGCAGATCGGTATCGTCACCTCCGACCAGCTGAAGAAGTTCCGCCGCTACGCCATTGTCGGCGTGTTCGTCGCCGCCGCGGTGCTGACGCCGCCGGATGTGGTGAGCCAGTTCTCGCTCGCGATCCCGACCTTGCTTCTCTACGAGGTCTCGGTCTACCTCGTGCGCATCGTCGAGAAGCGGCGCGCGGCGGCGGCGGCGAAGGAAAACGCCGCCTAAGACACGGGTTTCGAGGGGCAACCTCCATGCACGACATCAAATGGATCCGCGAGGAGCCGAACGGGCTCGTCGACGCGCTGGTGCGGCGCGGCACCGACGAGGCCGAGGCGCAGGCGTTGGTCGACGGGCTGATCGCGCTCGACGCGCGCCGCCGCGACGGCATCGTCAAGCTGGAGGAGCTGCAGGCCCGCCGCAACGCCGCCTCCAAGGAGATCGGCGCCGCCAAGAAATCCGGCGACAACGCCCGCGCCGAGGCGCTGATGGCGGAGGTGAACGGTTTCAAGACCGAGATCCCGGCGATCGAGGAGGACGTGAAGGCGGCCGAGGCCGAGCTGAACGACACGCTCGCCGCCATCCCCAACGTGCCGCTCGCCGAAGTGCCGTTCGGCCGCGACGAGCACGACAACGTGCCGTTCGAGCCCGCTGCTCATGCGGAGATCGCGGGCTCGGCCCTCGCCATGCCGGCGATCCGCAACTACGCCTTTGCGCCGAAGCAGCATTTCGAGATCGGCGAGGCGCTCGGCCAGATGGATTTCGAGGCGGCGGCCAAGCTGTCCGGCGCTCGCTTCGTGGTGCTAAAGAAGCAACTAGCGCGCCTGGAACGCGCCATCGGGCAGTTCTTCATCGACACCCACACCGAAGAGCACGGCTATATCGAGGTGGCGCCGCCGGTGCTCGTCAAGGACGAGGCGATGTTCGGCACGGCGCAACTGCCGAAGTTTCGGGAGGATCAGTTTCCGGTAGTTAAGCGCGTGCCCAACAAGGAGGAGTTGATAGGAAGGTTGACGCGCGAAGCAGTAGATGCGCTGCGAAACCATCCCGATGCACGGCCGGAACAGAGTTTTCACCAGTTCGAGGCGATGATCCGGCGCAATCTTGAAGAAGGGCTGCGAGACGAGCAGCTCTGGCTCATCCCCACCGCTGAGGTGCCGCTGACCAACCTGGTGGCGCAGTCGATCCTCTCCGAGGACGAGCTGCCGCTGCGCTTCACCGCGCTCACCAACTGCTTCCGCGCCGAGGCGGGCTCGGCGGGGCGCGACACGCGCGGCATGATCCGCCAGCACCAGTTCAACAAGGTCGAGATGGTGTCGATCACCACGCCGGAGAAGTCGCTGGAGGAACAGGAGCGCATGCTCGCCTGCGCGCAGGCGGTGCTGAAGAAGCTCGGCCTGCATCATCGCGTCGTCACGCTGTGCACCGGCGACATGGGCTTCGCCTCCGCCCGCACCTTCGATATCGAGGTGTGGCTGCCCGGGCAGAACGCCTATCGCGAAATCTCCTCGGTCTCGACCTGCTCCGACTTCCAGGCGCGGCGGATGAATGCCCGCTACCGGCCGAAGGACAGCAAGGGTCCGCGTTTCGTCCACACGCTCAACGGTTCGGGCGTGGCGGTGGGGCGCGCCATGGTGGCGATCCTCGAGACCTATCAGAACGAGGACGGTTCGGTGAACGTGCCGGATGCGCTGGTGCCCTATATGGGCGGGCGCACCCGCATCGCGGCGAACTGATCGCCGCCGATTCTGCGCGTCGCGTCATCGCCGAGCCTGCCGTCAGGTGATATCGGGAGGGATGGCCGGGCGGGGCGATTCCGCCGGCCGTCCGCTTTCCGCCGCGACGACGAATGGACAGGCTATGCGCATCCTCGTGACCAATGACGACGGCATCCACGCGCCGGGGCTCGATGCCTGCGCCCGGATCGCCCGGGCGCTCTCCGACGACGTGTGGGTGGTGGCGCCGGAGTTCGACCAGTCCGGCGTGTCGCATTCGCTCTCGCTCTCCGACCCGCTGCGGCTGCGGCAGGTGGAGGAGAAGCGCTTCGCGGTGAAGGGCACGCCGACCGACTGCGTGATCATGGCGGTGCGGCACATCCTAAAGGACAGCAAGCCCGACCTCGTGCTCTCCGGCGTCAATCGCGGCCAGAACGTCGCCGAGGATGTCGGCTATTCCGGCACGGTGGCCGGCGCCATGGAGGGCACGGTGCTCGGCATCCCCTCCATCGCGCTCTCCCAGGCCTATGGGCTGGCCACCCGCCACGCGCCCTCCTATGCCGCGGCCGAGCATCACGGGCCGGCGGTGATCCGCAAGCTGCTGGAGGAGGGGATTCCGCCGGGGCTGCTGATCAACGTCAACTTCCCCAATCGGCCGCCGGAGGAGGTGGCCGGGGTGCGGGTGACGGCGCAGGGCAAGCGCAACCAGGAACTGCTGCGCATCGACGAGCGCGCCGACGGGCGGGGCAACCCCTATTTCTGGATCGCCTTCGAGCGGAGGATCTTCGAGACGGTGAACGGCTCCGACCTGCACGCGCTCGACCAGGGCTGCATCTCGGTGACGCCGCTGCGGCTCGACATGACCGACGAGCCGATGATGACCAAGCTGGCGCAGCTTTTCCACGGCTGATCCCGGCGGGCGATGCGAGAGGCGGCGGCTGTGGCGGGCGACATCGACGAGACCGAGGCGACGGCGCGGGCGGCACTGCTGCTCTCGCTGCGCCAGCGTGGCCTGCGCGACCGCAGCATATTGCGCGCCATGGAGCAGGTGCCGCGCCATTTGTTCATCGCATCGGCGTTTCGTCACCTCGCCTGGAGCGACCAGGCGCTGCCGATCGAATGCGGGCAGAGCATCAGCCAGCCGTCGCTGGTGGCGCGGATGACCGGCGCACTGGAGCCGGGCCCGCAGCACCGCGTGCTCGAAATCGGCACCGGCAGCGGCTACCAGACGGCGGTGCTCGCCCATCTTGCCGGCCGGGTGATCTCGCTGGAGCGCTTTCACACCCTGGCCGCCGAGGCTCGGGCGCGGCTGAAGGCGCTGGAACTCGCCAATGTCGATGTGGTGGTGGCGGATGGCCGCTATGGCTATCTCGCCACCTCGCCCTATGACCGCATCCTCGTCACGGCGGCGGTGCGCGAGGTGCCGCCGGCTCTGCTGGCCCAGCTTAACTATGGCGGCATACTGGTGGCCCCGGTCGGCGAGCCCGACGGTACACAGGTGTTGATGCGGATCGTCTCCACCCCGGAGGGGCTGGAGCGGCATGAACTCGGACGGGTGCGCTTCGTGCCGCTGCTACCGGGCGTAGCCGAGATTCTGTAGCGATTCCGCCACGCTTTCGCCGTTTCATGCGCCGCAGCGTGAGCGGACTTAAGCCGATGTTTACCTATACGAGCCTTTAATCGCACCTGTGTTTGGCGTGCGGGTGATGGTGCGATGCTCGGGTCTTGGATGCGTGAATCTTGGTCGGCTTCGGGTTCCCGGTCCTTTCTGCGGCTGACGGTCGTGGCGCTGCTTGGCGGCACGGCGGCGGCGTGCAGTTCGGATGTCGGCCGCTTCCAGAATCCCAATCAGAGCCCGTTCGCGGCGCAGTCGGCGCCGGCCTATACCGGCTCGATCGCCGCCGCGCCCACCGGGCAGGTGCAGTCCGCCCCGATGGCGGCTCCCTCCTATAATGCGCCCCGGCCGGTGGCGGCCGCGCCGCAGGGCTACGGCGCCGCGCCGGCTTACGGTGCCCCGCAGCCTTCCTATGGTGCCCAGCCGGGCTATGGCGCGCCGCAGACCTATGGCGCCGCGCCGCCCTCCTACGGCGCGCCGCAGCAGCCGCAGCAACTGGCGAGCGTCTCCCCGGCCCAGCAGCCGCTCTACGGCACCTATGCTGCGCCGGCCGCCGCCCCGGTGCGCCAGCCGGCGCCTGTCGCCGCGGCTCCCGTCCAGCCCCCACCGGTGCTGCACGCGCCGGCGGCGGTGAAGCCTTCCATGGCGGCCGCCGGCGCCGCGCATGTCGTCGCCTCCGGGGAGACGCTGAATTCGCTGTCGCGCCGCTACAACGTGCCGGTCTCGCAGATCGCCGCCGCCAACGGTCTCGACACCAATGCGCAGATGCGCATCGGCCAGAGCGTGGTGATCCCCGGCGCCAGCACCGCGACGCTGGCGGCCAAGCCCGCCGCCGCACCCGCTCCCCTCGCTGCCGCCAAGCCGGCAGCCACGACACCGGTGACCACCACCGCCGCCGCTCCGGCGCCGGCAGCGCCGACCGCCATTGCCGCGGCTCCCGCCGCTGCCAAGCCGGCGGTCGCAGCCAAGCCGGCCCCGGCCGTCGTCGCGGCGGCGCCGGTCGCGGCTCCTGCCGAGCCCAAGCCGCAGGTGATCGCCGCGGTGAAGCCGACCGAGCCGGTGGAAGAAAGCCGCACCGCGAGCGGCGTGCAGTTCCGCTGGCCGGTGCGCGGGCGTATCATTTCCGGCTACGGCCCGAAGCCGGGCGGGCAGACCAATGAGGGCATCAACGTCTCGGTGCCGGAAGGCACCTCGGTGAAGGCCGCCGAGGACGGGGTCGTCGCCTATGCCGGCAGCGAGCTGAAGGGCTACGGCAATCTGGTGCTGATCAAGCATTCCGACGGCTGGGTCACCGCCTACGCCCATAACAGCGCGCTCGACGTGAAGAAGGGCGACACCGTCAAGCGCGGCCAGGTGATCGCCAAGGCCGGCCAGACCGGCAACGTCAACTCGCCGCAGGTGCATTTCGAGATCCGCAAGGGCTCGCAGGCGGTCGACCCGTCGCAGTATCTCGCCGGTCTCTGATCACCGATCTCCGCTCGCCGGGGCCTCCGAACCCGGCCACTTGCACCGCGCCCGCCGCAAGGCCGGGCGCGGTTTTGTCTGACCTCGATCAGCGCTCGGTCAGCGGCACGCCGAGCCGTCCGGCGACATCCTGCACATATTGCCAGGCGGTACGGCCGGAGCGGGCGCCGCGCGTGGTCGACCATTCCAGCGATTCGCGGCGCAGCGTCTCGTCGTCGATCGGCAGGCCGAAGCGGGCGGCATAGCCGCGCACCATCTCCAGATAGTCGTCCTGCGAGCATTTGTGGAAGCCGAGCCACAGGCCGAAGCGATCGGACAGCGACACCTTCTCCTCCACCGCCTCGCCGGGATTGATGGCGGTGGAGCGCTCATTCTCCATCATGTCGCGCGGCAGCAGGTGCCGGCGGTTGGAGGTGGCGTAGAAGATGACATTGTCAGGCCGCCCCTCGATGCCGCCTTCAAGCACCGCCTTCAGCGACTTGTAGGAGGTGTCGTCGGCATCGAAGGACAGGTCGTCGCAGAAGACGATGAAGCGGAACGGCGCCGGGCGCATCAGGCTCATCAGCGCCGGCAGCGTCTCGATGTCCTCGCGGTGGATCTCGACCAGCTTCAGCGGCGGCAGGCCGTCGGCGACGAGACCGGCATTGACCTCGGCATGGGCGGCCTTGACCAGGGAGCTCTTGCCCATGCCGCGCGCCCCCCAGAGCAGGGCGTTGTTGGCCGGCAGGCCGCGGGCGAAGCGGGAGGTGTTGTCCACCAGCATGTCGCGGGTGCGGTCGATCCCCTTCAGCAGTTCCATCGCCACGCGGCTGACGCGCGGCACCGGCTCGAGGCGGCGTCCCTCCGCGTGCCAGACATAGGCGTCAGCGGCGGTAAAATCGACGGCAGCGGCGCCGGGCGGGGCGAGACGATCGAGCGCATCGGCGATGCGCGCGAGAACGGCTCCGAGATCGTCCGAAGTGTGGGTCATGTGGGGACTCCTTGACGGAGCCGGAATAGCCATCCCCGGCCGGCGACACAAGCACAACCGTAACGCGGGTTACTCCATTTCGCAGACGTGACGTCGCGGGGCGCTGACGGCGTTTGCAATCGGCAGGCGCGTCAGTATATTCCGCGCGCTTCGCCGGGCCTGTTGCCCGCCACGTTTTCGACGGACAAGGAACGCCTATGTTCATCACGCCCGCCTATGCGCAGGCCGCCGGCCCCGGCGGTACCGACATGCTGATGTCGCTGCTGCCCTTCGTTCTGATCTTCGTGATCATGTATTTCCTCATCCTGCGCCCGCAGCAGCGGAAGGTGAAGGCGCACCAGGAGCTGGTGAAGGGCGTTCGCCGCGGCGATACGGTGGTCACCTCCGGCGGCCTGATCGGCAAGGTCGCGCGGGTGGTGGACGATAACGAGATCGAGCTGCAGATCGGCGAGGGCGTGAAGATCCGCCAGCTGCGCGGCATGATCTCGGAAGTGCGCGCCAAGGGCGAGCCCGCCAAGGAGGACGGCGCCTCCTGAGGCGCCAGCTGTTCCGCAAAAGTTGAAAGATTTTTGCGTTGAGAACATGCTCCGGGTGATGGGATCGGGAGCGCCTTGCGGCGATCGGGCGCCTCCGCCCGGTCGGTAAGGGCTTCAGCGGCCCGCTTGAACGCGAGCGGCCGGAAAGAACGACATGCTCTATTTCTCCAAATGGAAAGCGCTGGCGATCGTGGTCTGCTCCGCGATCATCTGCCTCATGGTAGTGCCCAGCCTGTTGTCGCCGACCGCTTTCGAGAAGCTGCCGAGCTTCATGCAGCGCAAGATCGTGCTCGGCCTCGATCTGCAAGGCGGCTCCTACATCGTGCTCGAAGTGCAGCAGAACGACGTGCGCCAGACCAGGCTCACCCAGCTGCGCGACGATTCCCGCCGGCTGCTGCGCGACGCAAAGATCGGCTTCAGTAATGTCGCCATCCAGGGCGATGCCGTCATCGTGCGGCTGCGCGACCCGGCCGACTCTGACGCCGCGCTGACCAAGCTCCGCGAGCTGGCCCAGCCGATTGGCGGGGTGATGGCGGGCGGCGGCCAGCTCGACACCGACGTGTCGCTGAGCGGCGACACGCTTCGCGTCGCCCCGTCTGCCGCCGGCCTGCAGGCGCGCACCATCCAGGCGGTGTCGCAGTCCATCGAAATCATCCGCAAGCGTATCGACCAGCTGGGCACCACGGAGCCGTCGATCCAGCGCCAGGGCTCCGACCGCATCCAGGTGCAGGTGCCCGGCCTGCAGGATCCCTCGCGCCTCAAGGCGCTGCTCGGCCAGACCGCGCAGCTGACCTTCCGCCTCGTCGACACTTCGGTGAACCCGCAGCAGGCACTCCAGGGCCGTCCGCCGGCGGGCACGCAGGTGCTCACCTCACAGGACAACCCGCCGCAGCCCTACGTGATCGAGGACCGCGTGCTGGTCGCCGGCGAGGACCTCACCGACGCGCAGCCGAGCTTCGATCCGCAGACGCGCGAGCCGGTGGTGACCTTCCGCTTCAACACCAACGGCGCGCGGCGCTTCGCCGAAGCGACGCAGCAGAATGTCGGCAAGCCCTTCGCCATCATCCTCGACAACCACGTGATCTCGGCGCCGGTGATTCGCGAGCCGATCCTCGGCGGTTCCGGCCAGATCAGCGGCAATTTCAGCGTGCAGCAGGCGAACGATCTCGCCATCCTACTGCGCGCCGGTGCGCTGCCGGTGCCGCTGCAGGTGGTCGAGGAGCGCACGGTCGGCCCCGGCCTCGGCGCCGATTCCATCCGTTCGGGCATCGTGGCGTCCGTCGTCGGTGCCGCGGCGGTGGCGCTGTTCATGATCGCCACTTACGGCCTGTTCGGCGTCATCGCCGTGCTGGCGGTGGCGGTGAATGTCGGCATGATCTTCGGCATCCTCGCCATGCTCGGGGCGACGCTGACCCTGCCGGGCATTGCCGGCGTGGTGCTCACCGTCGGCATCGCGGTGGATTCCAACGTGCTGATCTATGAGCGCATCCGCGAGGAGGCCCGTGCCGGCCGCTCGGCGATCTCCGCCATCGATGCCGGCTTCTCGCGCGCGCTGGCGACCATCCTCGATTCGAACATCACCACCTTCATCGCGGCGGCGGTGCTGTTCTATATCGGTTCCGGCCCGGTGCGCGGCTTCGCCATCACCTTCGGCATCGGCATCATCACCACCGTGTTCACCGCCTTCACGCTGACCCGCCTGATGGCGGCTGTCTGGGTGCGCTGGAAGCGCCCCCAGCGCGTGCCGATCTGAGAAAGGCGAGCGTTTCCCATGCGTCTGCTCCGCATCGTTCCGGACGACACCACATTCGACTTCATGCGCTTCCGGCGCATCAGCTTCCCGATCTCGGCGCTGCTGTCGATCGTCGCCCTTGTCGCCTTCCTGACCGTCGGGCTGAATTTCGGCATCGACTTCAAGGGCGGCACGCTTCTCGAGGTGCGCTACCCCAACAACACGCTGGACATCGGCGACGTCCGCTCCAAGCTTGAATCGCTTGATCTCGGCGAGGTGCAGATCCAGGAGGTCGGCACCGATGGCGAGGTGCTGATCCGCGTCGCCCAGCAGCCGGGAGGCGAGAGCGCCCAGCAGGCGGTGGCCGGCAAGGTGCGCGCGGCGCTCGGCGATGCGGTCGAATACCGCCGCGTCGAGGTGGTCGGTCCCCGCGTGTCGCAGGAATTGCTCAGCTACGGCATTGTCGGCCTGATCGCCGCGGTGTTCTGCATCCTCGTCTATCTGTGGTTCCGCTTCGAGTGGCAGTTCGCGCTCGGCGCCTCGATCGCCAACTTCCACGACATCGTGCTGACCATCGGGTTCATGGCGATCTTCCAGATCGACTTCGACCTGACCAGCGTGGCGGCGCTGCTCACCATTCTCGGCTATTCGCTGAACGACACCATCGTCATCTATGACCGCATCCGCGAAATGCTGCGGCGCTACAAGAAGATGCCGATCGACGAACTGCTCAACCAGTCGATCAACTCGACGCTGTCGCGCTCGGTGATCACCCATGTGACGGTGACGCTGGCGCTGTTGTCGCTGGTGCTGTTCGGCGGGCGGGCAATCCACTCCTTCTCGGTGACAATGATGTTCGGCGTGGTGCTGGTCGGCACCTATACCTCGATCTTCATAGCCTCGCCGCTGCTGATCTATCTCGGCGTCACCACCCGCACCATGGCGGAGAAGGATGCCGAGGCGAAGGCCGCGAAGGTCGAAGGCAAGCCGCAGGAAGGCAAGCCGGCGCGGCCGTGATCTGACCCCATGCCGGAGCGCCGTGCGCGGCGCTCCGCACCCGGAGCCTCGACAATGGCCACGCCCGACGCCCATCTGCCCCGTCAGGTGCCGATTGACGGCTATGGCGCCGGCTTCTTCCATTTTGCCGGCATGGCCTCGGACGGCTCGATCCTCGCTTTGCCGAGCGGCATCCATGCCTGGCGGATCGCTACGGTCGGCGAGATCGACGTCGCCGCCCTGGCGCCGGTGCTCGCCGAGAATGCGGCCATCGACATGCTGATCATCGGCACCGGCGCGGAACCGTGGGCGGTGCCGGACGCGCTGCGCTGGCGGCTGCGCGACGCCGGCATCGGCATCGACGCCATGCCGACACGCGCGGCAGCCTCGACCTATAATGTGCTGCTGGCCGAGGGACGCCCAGTGGCGGCCGCCTTGCTGGCGCTGCGCTGAAGGCAGGGGTGCTGGAGCCTCGACGCTAGAGTATGGGCGCTGGAGTATGGGGCGCGGAGTATGGGTGCGGAGGGGCCGTCGTGAAGGAGGCGGGCGTGGAAGGACCGGACGCCGATATCGCCTATTGCACGCGGCTGGTGCGCGAGTTCGACCGCGACCGCTACATTGCCGGCCTGTTCGCGCCGGCGCCCGTCCGCGGGGCGCTGATGGCCCTGCATGCCTTCAACATCGAGGTCTCGCGGGTGCGCGAGGCGATCACCAATCCGCTCGCCGGCGAGGTACGGCTGCAATGGTGGAGCGACGCGCTGATCGGCGATGCCCGCGGCGACGTGAAGGCGAACCCGGTGGCGGCGGCGCTTATCGACGCCATCAACCGGCACAGCCTGCCGCGCCCGGCCTTCTTCGCGCTGATCGATGCGCGCATCTTCGATCTGTATGACGACCCGATGCCCAGCGTGAACGATCTCGAAGGCTATGCCGGCGAGACCTCCTCGGCGCTGATCCGGCTGGCGACGCTTGTCCTGACCGGGGCGGCGCCGGGCCGTGGCGGCGAGCGGGCGCTCGCCGACGCCGCCGGCCATGCCGGCGTGGCCTATGCGGTGACGGGGCTTCTGCGGGCCTTTCCCCACCATGCGCGGCGCGGCCAGTGCTATGTGCCGCTCGATTTGCTGAAGGCGCACGGGGTCGGCCCGGAGGCGGCGCTTTCGGGGCCGGCGACGCCGGGGCTGGTCGCGGCTCTGGCCGACCTGCGCAACCTGGCGCGGCGGCACTATGAGCAGGCGATGGCGGCGCTGGCCGGGGTCGATCCGGCCAATTACCCGGCCTTCCTGCCGCTGGCGCTGGTGCCGGGCGACCTCGCCCGCATGGCCGGCGCGCACGACCCGTTCACGCAGGTGCCTGCGGTCTCGGCGCCGGGGCGCATCTGGCTGATGTGGCGTGCCTCGCGCCGCTTCGGCGCGACGGCCGGGGCCTGAGCGGGGCTCGCCGGCTCAGGGGCGGTTATAGACGTCCTCGATGCGGACGATGTCGTCCTCGCCCAGATAGGAGCCGGTCTGCACCTCGATCAGCTCCAGCGGGATCTTGCCGGGATTGGCGAGCCGGTGCACGCCGCCAAGCGGCAAATAGGTCGATTCGTTCTCGCGCACCTCGAACACCCTGCCGTCCAGCGTGACCTCGGCGGTGCCCTTGACCACGATCCAGTGCTCGGCGCGGTGATAGTGCTTCTGCAACGACAGCCGCCCGCCCGGCTCCACGACGATCTTCTTCACATGGAAGCGCTCGCCGCGGCAGATGGTCTGGTAGCTGCCCCACGGGCGGTGCGCCTTGAGATGTTCGCTGGCGGCGTTGTGGCGCTCGGTCTTTAGTTGGGCGACCAGGCCCTTGACGTCCTGGGCGCGGTCGACCGGCATCACCAGCACCGCGTCCTCGGTGGCGATGACCGAGAGATTGTCGAGGCCGATGCCGGCGACCAGCGGGCCTTCCGAATGGAAGTAGGAATTGCGCGAATCGAGCAGGGCGACCGGCCCGCGTGTGACGTTGCCGGCCGCGTCGCCCTCGGCGAGCTCGTGCAGCGCGTCCCACGAGCCGACATCCGACCAGCGGAAGCGGCCTTCGACCACGGCGGCGCGCCGCGTGTGCTCCATCACCGCATAGTCGATCGATTTGGCGGGGGCGGTGGCGAAGGCGCCGGCATCGAGCTTGATGAAGCCGAGATCCTCGATCGCGGTCTCCACCGCGGCGCGGACCGCGGCGACCATGTCCGGCACGAAGCGGGCGGCCTCCTCCAGCAGCACGCTGGCGGGGAAGAAGAAATTGCCGGAATTCCACAGATAGCCCTCCACAACATAGCGGGTGGCGGTGGCAAGGTCCGGCTTCTCGACGAAGGCCGCGACCGGGCGGGCGCCGCCGGCGCCGGCCGGGCTGCCGGGCCGGATATAGCCATAGGCGGTGGATGGCTCGGTGGGGGTGATGCCGAAGGTGACGATCTGCCCCTCGGCCGCCGCCTGGGCGCCGGCGCGGCAGGCATCGAGGAACAGCGGTTCGTCGAGCACCACATGGTCGGCGGCGAGCGCCAGCACCAGGCAGTCTTCGCCATGCAGCTTCTGGGCGATGAGGGCGGCGGCGATCAGCGCCGGGCCGGAATCGCGCCGCATCGGCTCCAGCGCCACCGTGACCTCCATGCCGATCTCGGCGGCCTGGCGGCGGGCGAAGAAGCGGAAATCCTCATGGGTGAGGACGAGGGGCGTGGCGAAGAGCGAGCGATCGGCCACACGCTGCAGTGTCTGCTGATAGAGGGTGTGCGACCCGGTGAGCACCTGGAACTGCTTCGGCAGGCTGTCGCGCGAGACCGGCCATAGCCGGGTGCCGCTGCCGCCGGCGAGGATCACGGGGACAATCGGAGCGGGGCTCGGCATGAAAAGGATCTCCGACAGGCATGGCCGGCGCACGCCGGGCGCCGATGGGGCGGGCGCAACGCGCGTGACGGCCGCAGCGCCGCAGGGGTGGCGACGCCGCGGCACCATGCCGGATTTCCGACCGGCGGCCAAGCCGAACTCCCGAACGATATCTCGCCCGCAGGGCGGCCGGGAACCGGCCTTGCGGCCGCGCGTTGTGGACGACGGGCGGGGCGGACGCAGAGGCGGGTCAGCGGTGAACATCCAGCGGGGTACGGTCGGCGAGGCGGGGCCGGCGGCAGGTCAGATCGCCGGCCATCTCCCCCAGACCAGCCTGCGTGTTTCGGCGGCCTCGGCGCGGGCCGGGCGCAGCGATCTCATCTGGCTGCGGCTGTCGCAACTGGCGATCATCACCCTGGCCGCCCTGGCCCTGGCCGCATTGCTGGTGGTGGCGCGGCCGGTGCTGATCCCGATCGTCGCCGCGGTGATCATTGGCAGCGTCATCGGCCCCTTCATCGAGGCACTGGCGCGGCGGGGCATCCCGTCTGCGGTGACGGCGGTGCTGATCGTGACCGCGATCACGGCGGGGTTCTACGGCGCCGCGACGGTGCTGGCCGGGCCGCTGGCCGAATGGATCGAGCGGGCTCCGGAAATCGGCGAGACGCTGCGCGACCGCTTCGCCACGCTGCGGCCGGCGGTGCAGCGCATCCTGTCCTTCGTCGAGGCGCTCGAATCGATCGGTCGCGCCGCCGAGCCGCCGATGTCGGTGACCATCTCCGATTCGCGCATGCTGGAAAGCGTCATCGGGCTGGTGACGCCGGCGATCGGCGGGTTCATCCTGTTTGTCGGCTCGCTGCTGTTCTTCCTCGCCGGGCGGATCCAGATCAAGCGCAAGGTGGTGCAGGCGATCGGCCCGCGCGCCGGGCGGCTGACGGCGCTCCGGGTGTTCCGCGAGATCGAGGCACGGCTCGGCACCTATCTGGTCACCGCCACCTTCATCAATGCCGGCCTCGGGGTGGCTACCAGCCTGCTCGCCTGGGCGCTGGGGCTGCCGACGCCGGTGATGTGGGGGGTGCTTGCCGGGGTGCTGAATTATATTCCCTATGTCGGGCCGGCAGCGATGACGCTGATCCTCGCTTTGGTCGGCATCGTCAGCTTTCCCGGCCTGTTCGAGGGGTTGCTGCCGGCGGCGCTGTTCGTGGTGGTCACCTCCATCGAGGGGCATTTTCTCACCCCGATGATCGTCGGGCGGCGGGTGTCGCTCAATCCGTTCGCGGTCTTCCTGTCGATGGCGCTGTGGACCTGGCTGTGGGGCCCGATCGGCACCTTCCTGGCGGTGCCGCTGCTGATCGCCGCGATGGCCCTCGCCGATGCGCTGCTGGCGACCCGCCGGCCGCAGCTTCCCGGCTGAGTTGGGGGACTGTCCACAGGCTGCCGGGAAGGGGGCCGACAAGGGTGCTTGACACCCCGCCGTGGCTGCCTTAACACCCGCCGCACTCGACGGGCGGTCCACACAGTGACCCGGTCGTTGGGGGTGTAGCTCAGTTGGTTAGAGCGCCGGCCTGTCACGCCGGAGGTCGCGGGTTCGAGCCCCGTCACTCCCGCCACTTTGACTGACGATCCCGCGACAATCGATCCCGCCAGCCTCTCCGACCCCTCTCGGGTCGCCTAACGACGCGCGACGCTGCGGATCGCCGCCTTGTGTACACTTTCGCGGACTTGTGCCCCGCAAGGCGTGGTAACTTTGTCTTCATGAACACAAACATCGAAGTCAGGGCTCGGGCGCTGTGCGCGGCGGATTTGTCTGCGCGCGTGCCGCCTGTCGATCTCAACCGGGTGGTCGACCGGCTATGGCCGGTCGTCGCCCGCGAGATCCAGGGCAATGTCATGGATTCGGGGGCGGACAGGCAGCCCCCGGACCTCGCCGCGCGCATCGCCGAATATGAGCGCCTGCGCGGGGCAGGGTAGGCAGACGAGGCGGTCTTCGCCAGAGCGGCGCGCCGACGCCCTCGCACACTGGCTCAGAAGCCGGCGAGAAGGGTCTGCCGCTCGCGGGCGGCTATCTCGTGCAGCACATCGATGAAATCGGCGACATTGGCCGAAGGGGTCTCCCCACGGCGGGTGATGATGCCGAGCGGGCCCAGCTGGTTCGGCAGCTCGATCGGCAGCCGCTTGAAGGTATAGCGGCCGACGCCCTCCATCAGGATCGATTTCGGCAGGCAGGCGATCATGCCGGCCTCGCGCACCAGATGCAGGGTGGCGAAGATCGAGGTGGTCTCGACCAGGTTGTTGAGCGTGCCGACCCCGGCCTCGACGAAGGCGCGGTCGATGAGCTGGCGCATCGGGCTGGTCTTCTGCTGCAGCACCCAGGGCATGTGGGCGGTCTCGCCGAGGGACAGCGATGCCACATCGGCGAGCGGGTGCTGCGCGGCGACGAAGATCCACAATTCCTCATGCGCGAGCGGCTCAAGATCGAAGGCCAGCGCGTTGCTCGGATCGGTGAAGCGGCCGAGCGCCATCGAAATCTCGTTGCGCTCCAGCGCGTCGAGCAGAATGTCGCTGGTGGCGGCAAGCAGCTGAATGGTCATCAGTGGGCGCCGGCGCTTCAGTTCGGCGATGGCCTTCGGCAAAAGGCCGGGCGTGGTCGCCATGATGGCGCCGATGGCGAGGGCGCCGAAACCGCCGGCTTTCAGATTGTCCAAGCCGTCGGCGAAGCTGCCGGCCTCGCGCAAGGTACGGGCGGCATAGTCGGCGACGAAGGCGCCGATCTCGGTCGGCAGCATGGCGCGGGATGTCCGTTCGAACAGCCGCACGCCGAGAATGGTCTCCGCGTCCTGAAGGATTTTCGAGGCCGCCGGCTGCGTCATGTTCATCTCGGCGGCGACGCGGTGCAGGTTGCCGCCACGGGCAAGCAGATCGATGAGCCGCAAATGCCGGAAGCGCAGCCGCGTCGCCAGCGCGGCGAAGGAGGAGGACACCATCTGCCGATAACCTGATGGAATTGGTCAAGTCGAAGATTTCATTATCAAGTTATCGAGGCAGCCGCTACGGAATCCGACCCAAGAAAGTCCTCCAGCCTCAAGGCTGGCGAAACTCAGGGAAGGAGCGTTCGGGATGAAGCTTGTCCGTTACGGCGAACCGGGAGCGGAGCGCCCCGCCATCCTCGACGCGCAGGGCGTGCTGCGCGATCTCACCGGCATCGTGCCCGACATCGGCGGCGCGACGCTGCTGCCCGAGGGGCTCGCCAGGATCGCCGCGCTCGACCTCGCCGCGCTGCCGAAGGTCGAGGGGGCGCCGCGCATCGGCGCCTGCGTCGGGCAGGTCGGCAAGTTCATCTGCGTCGGCCTGAACTACACCGACCACGCCGCCGAATCCGGCATGGCGATCCCCGACGAGCCGGTGCTGTTCATGAAGACCACCAGCTGCATCGTCGGCCCCAATGACGACGTCGAGATTCCCCGCGGTTCGGAAAAGACCGACTGGGAGGTCGAACTCGGCATCGTCATCGGCAAGACCGCGAAATACGTGTCGAAGGAAGACGCCTACGCCCACGTCGCCGGCTATTGCGTGATCAACGACGTCTCCGAGCGCCACTTCCAGCTCGAGCGCGGCGGCCAGTGGGACAAGGGCAAGGGCTGCGACACCTTCGGCCCGATCGGCCCGTGGCTGGTCACCACCGACGAGATCCCCGACCCGCACGTGCTCGACATGTGGCTGGAGGTCGACGGCAAGCGCTACCAGAACGGTTCGACCCGCACGATGATCTTCGACGTGCCGACCATCGTTTCCTATTGCAGCCAGTTCATGAGCCTGCAGCCGGGTGACATCATCTCCACCGGCACCCCGCCGGGCGTCGGCCTCGGCCAGAAGCCGCCGGTCTATCTCAAGGCCGGCCAGACCATGCGCCTCGGCATTTCCGGCCTCGGCGAGCAGCAGCAGACCACCGTTCCGGCGGCGTGAAGGAATTAGCCAGATGAACAAGCTCGACCTCGCCGGCCGCGTCGCCATCATCACCGGCGGCGCTCGCGGCATCGGCTACGCCACCGCCGAGCGCATGCTCGCCTCCGGCGCCTCCGTCGCGCTGTGGGACATCGACGCCGCCCGTCTCGACGAAGCGGCAGCGGCCCTCGCCACGCTCGGCAAGGTATCCACCCATGTGGTGGAACTGACCGACGAGGCCTCCGTCACCGCCGCCGCCGAGGCGACGGCAAGCGCGCATGGCAAGATCGACATCCTCGTCAACAATGCCGGCATCACCGGCGGCAACGGCAAGCTGTGGGAGCTCGATACCGAGACCTGGCGGCGGGTGATCGACGTCAATCTCGTCGGGCCGTTCCTGACCTGCAAGGCGGTGGTGCCGCATCTCCTGAAGAACGGCTGGGGGCGCATCGTCAACGTCGCCTCGATCGCCGGCAAGGACGGCAATCCGAACGCCTCGCATTATTCGGCGTCGAAGGCCGGGCTGATCGGGCTGACCAAGTCGCTCGGCAAGGAGCTGGCGACCTCGAACATCCTCGTCAACGCCATCACCCCGGCGGCGGCGAAGACCGAGATCTTCAACCAGATGAAGCAGGAGCACATCGACTTCATGCTGTCGAAGATCCCGATGAACCGCTTCCTGGCGGTCGACGAGGCGGCAGCGCTGATCTCGTGGCTGTCCTCCGAGGACTGCGCCTTCTCCACCGGCGCCGTGTTCGACATCTCCGGCGGTCGCGCCGTCTACTGAGGCGTCGCCGGGCGACCGGCGGCTCCTTCAACAATAGCAAGATCGCAGCGCCGGGCCGCTCCCGGACGCAATGGCGGCGTATGTCCATCTAACAAGGGAGGGCGCCCGCATGGTCGCGCAGACACCGACTCTACTCTCGACCATCAGCAAGGTCACGAAGCGGCTGCTGCCGTTCCTGCTGCTGATGTACATCCTCGCCTTCCTCGACCGCGCCAATGTGGGCTTCGCCAAGGCGGCCTTCCAGGCCGATACCGGCATCTCCAACGCGGCCTTCGCCTTCGGCGCCTCGATCTTCTTCCTCGGTTACGCGCTGTTCGAGGTGCCTTCCAACCTCATCATGCACCGTGTCGGCGCCAAGATCTGGATGGCGCGCATCATGGTGACCTGGGGCCTGATCTCGGCGGCGATGATGTTCGCCCATAACGAGACCACCTTCTACATCCTGCGCGTGCTGCTCGGCATCGCCGAGGCCGGCTTCTTCCCCGGCGTGATCCTGTATCTCACCTACTGGTTCCCGTCCTTCGCGCGCGGCCGGGCCATGGGCCTGTTCTATTTCGGCGCCCCGCTGGCCTTCATCTTCGGCTCGCCGCTGTCCGGCCTGCTGCTGGAGTTCAACGGCTTCGGTGGCCTGCATGGCTGGCAGTGGATGTTCATGGTCGAAGGCCTGCTCGCCTCGGTGGTCGGCGTCTGGGCCTATTTCTACCTCGACAACAAGCCCGCCGATGCCAAGTGGCTGACGGCGCAGGAGAAGACCGTCCTCCAGGACGCGCTCAACGCCGAAGACAACGTAAAGCAGTCGCACGGCCCGCGCGGCACGCTCGCCGCGCTGAAGAACGGCCGCGTGCTCTATTTCTCGCTGATCTACTTCATCATCCAGATGAGCGTGTATGGCGTGGTGTTCTACCTGCCGACGCAGGTCGCCGGCCTGCTCGGCACCAATGTCGGGCTCACTGTCGGCATCGTGACCGCCATTCCGTGGGTCTGCGCGATGCTGGCCACCTATTACCTGCCGCGCCTTTCCGACCAGACCGGCGAGCGGCGCCTGTTCGCCGGCGGCATCCTCGTCGTCTGCGCGGCCGGCATCGCCGCCTCGGTGGCCTCGGGCTCGCCGCTGCTGTCGATGATCGCGCTGTGTTTCGCCGCGGCCGGCTTCATCTCGGTGCAGCCGATCTTCTGGACCCTGCCGACCGGCTATCTCGGCGGCGTCGCGGCGGCGGGCGGCATCGCGCTGATCAACTCGCTGGGTTCGCTCGGCGGCTTCGTGGCGCCGAACGTCAAGAACTGGGCCGAGGCCACCTTCGCCTCGACGTCCGCCGGTCTCTACCTGCTGGCCGGCACGACGCTGGTCGGCGCCATCCTCGTCTTCGCGCTGGCCGCCATCGGCGTCGGCCGCGAGGCCCGCTCGGGAGCGGCGGCCACCAGCCGCTGAGTGCTTCTCATCTAACCGCGGCCGTCGCTGAAGCGGCCGCGGCTTCCTTCTACTGGGAGCTCGACACATCATGTCCATGCCGACCATCAAGGCCGTCCGGGCCTTCACCGTCCGCGGCGGCGGCGCCGACTATCACGATCAGGCCGGGGGGCACTGGATCGACGATCACATCGGCACGCCGATGGGCAAGTATCCGGAATACCGCCAGAGCCGCCAGAGCTTCGGCATCAACGTGCTGGGTACGCTGGTCGTGGAGATCGAGGCGTCCGACGGCACGGTCGGCTTCGCGGTGACTACCGCCGGCGAGATCGGCGCCTTCATCGTCGAGAAGCACCTGTCCCGCTTCCTGATCGGCCGTCAGGTCACCGAGATCGAGAAGATCTGGGACCAGATGTATTTCGCGACCCAGTATTACGGCCGCAAGGGCGTGGTGCTGAACACCATCTCCGGCGTCGACCTCGCGCTGTGGGATCTGCTCGCCAAGGTGCGCAAGGAGCCCGTCCACGCGCTCCTCGGCGGCCCGGTGCGCGACGAATTGCAGTTCTACGCCACCGGCGCGCGGCCGGACCTCGCCAAGCAGATGGGCTTCATCGGCGGCAAGCTGCCGCTGCACCACGTCCCGGCCGAGGGCGAGGAAGGCTTCAGGAAGAACATCGAGCTGCTCGCCGAGATGCGCTCGCGCTGCGGCGACGATTTCTGGCTGATGTATGACTGCTGGATGAGCCTCGACCTCAACTACGCGACCAAGCTCGCCCATAAGGCCCATGAATACGGGCTGAAGTGGATCGAGGAGGCGCTGTCGCCGGACGACTACTGGGGCTATGCCGAACTGCGCAGGAACGTGCCCAAGGGCATGCTGGTCACCACCGGCGAGCACGAGGCGACGCGCTGGGGCTTCAAGCTGCTGCTGGAGATGGGCTGCTGCGACATCATCCAGCCGGATGTCGGCTGGTGCGGCGGCGTCACCGAGCTGATCAAGATCTCGGCGCTGGCCGACGCCCATTCGGCGTTGGTCGTGCCGCATGGCTCCTCGGTCTACAGCTACCACTTCGTCATCACCCGGCAGAATTCGCCCTTCGCCGAATTCCTGATGATGCACCCGGTTCCCGACCAGGTGGTGCCGATGTTCACGCCGCTGCTGCTCGACGAGCCGGTGCCGGTGAATGGCCGGATGAAGGCGAGCGTGCTCGACAAGCCGGGCTTCGGCGTGCGGCTCAACCCCGAGGTGAAGCTGCACCGTCCCTATATCAACGGCTGAGGAACCCGATCCTCGGTCGCGACTGTGGCCCGCCTCGCGCTGGAGGCGGGCCGTTTTTCATTCAGGCGGTCGGCTCGGCCGAGGCCGGCATGCGGCCGGTCTCGCGCAACGCGGCGTGCCAGGACAGCGCCTCCTCGATGACATGCGGCGTGTGGCCGCCGCGGGTGAGTGCCCGGCGGTGATAGTCGGCCAGCGGCTCGCGATAGGCGGGGTGGACGCAATTGGCGAGGATCGTCCGCGCCCGCTCGCGCGGGGCGAGGCCGCGCAGATCGGCGAGGCCGATCTCGGTCACCAGCACGTCGACATCGTGCTCGTTGTGGTCGACATGGGAGACCATCGGCACCACCGAGGAGATGGCACCCTCCCTGGCGATCGACTTGGTGACGAACACCGACAGGTAGCCGTTGCGGGCGAAATCGCCCGAGCCGCCGATGCCGTTCATCATGTGGGTGCCGCCGACATGGGTGGAGTTGACGTTGCCGTAGATGTCGAACTCCAGCGCGGTGTTGATGCCGATGATGCCGAGCCGGCGCACCACTTCCGGGTGGTTGCTGATCTCCTGGGGGCGCAGGATGAGGCGCGGCTTGTAGTGCGGCAGCTTCGGCAGCACGTCGCGGTATTTCCCCGCCGAGAGGGTGATCGAGGAGCCGGAGGCGAAATCGAGCTTGCCGGCGTCGAACAGGTCGAAGGTCGAATCCTGCAACACCTCCGAATACATGGTGAGGTTGTGGAACGGCGTCTCGATGAAGCCGTGCAGCACGGCATTGGCGATGGTGCCGATGCCGGCCTGCAGCGGCTGCAGCCGGTTGGTCAGCCGGCCCTTCTTCACCTCGTCGAGGAAGAACTCGGTCAGGTGGCCGGCAATGGCGGCGGTCTCGGCATCCGGCGGCAGCACGGTCGACGAGCTGTCGAGCTTTTCGGTGAAGACGATGGCGGCGATCTTTTCGGGGTCAACCGGGATGAAGGGCAGGCCGACGCGGCTCTGCGGCGCTACCACCGGGATCGGCTCGCGATGCGGCCGGTGGGTGGGAATGTAGATGTCGTGCAGCCCTTCCAGCGTCACCGGCTGGGAGAGGTTGATCTCGACGATGACCTTCTCGGCGAGGATGGCGAAGCTGGCGGAATTGCCGACCGAGGTGGTTGGCACGATGCCGCCCTGCTCGGTGATCGCCACCGCCTCGATCACCGCGACGTCGATCGGCCCGAGCTGGCGGGTGCGCAGCATCTCAACGGTCTCGGACAGATGCTGGTCGACGAACATCACCTCGCCGGCATTGATCGCCCGGCGCAGCGCCGGATCGGACTGGAAGGGGATGCGGCGGGAAAGCAGATGCGCCTCGGCCATGGTCTTGTCGAGGTCGTTGCCGAGCGAGGCGCCGGTGATCAGGGTGATCTTCATCGGTTCGGCCCGGCTGCGCTCGGCGAGCGCCATCGGCACCGCCTTGGCCTCGCCGGCGCGGGTGAAGCCGCTCATGCCGACGGTCATGCCGTCCCTGATCAGCCGGGCGGCATTTTCCGCGCTGGTTACCTTCTCCGTCAGTGGCGCATAGCGCAGGCGATCCTCGTGCATGGCGTCGTTCCTCCGTTCGATCCTCCGCCGGGCCCCCGTGGGTCCGGCGGCGGATTTCGGGAGATCGATCACGCGGACAAGGCGAAGGCGGGCGCCCCTGTTTGATCCGGCCTCGGTGGAACGGCCAGTTCGACCTTCGGCCGGGTATGAGGCGGACGCATGGGGCCGCGCGGCGGCGGCCCCTGCACGCGGTGGGGCAAGCCTGTGGACCGGCTCGACAATTCCGGCCATTCGCCTCCAAGGGCGCGAGCCGCTATCCTCGCCGCCGTGCGAAGGGAGATTCGCAGATGCGGAATGGCTGGCGGCACATGCTTCTTCACAGGCGGCATTTCATGGCTCTCGCCGGCTCGGCGGCGCTGCTGTCGCTGCACGCGCGCCCGCTTCTTGCCCAGGGCGCCGATCCGGGCGATGCCGCGGTGAGCGAACTGACACCGGTCGCCGATCTGAAGCCGGGCCAATATGTATGGTATCCCGACCGGGCACCGGAAGGCTTCGTCGCCATCATCGTCTCGCTGCCGGAGCAGCGCTGCTACGTCTATCGCAACGGCGTGCGCATCGGCGTATCCACCTGCTCTACCGGCCGCGCCGGCCACGAGACGCCGGTGGGGGTGTTCACCATCCTGCAGAAGGATATCGACCACCATTCCTCGCTCTATGACGATGCGCCGATGCCCTATGCCGAGCGGCTGACCTGGTCGGGCGTGGCGTTGCATGCCGGCGGATTGCCGGGCTATCCCTCCTCGCATGGCTGCGTGCACCTGCCGATGGCGTTCTCCAAGCTGCTGTTCGGCATCACCCATTTCGGCACGCCGGTGATTATCGCCGACGCGCATTCCCAGCCGGCGGACGTGCTGCATCCCGGCCTGGTGCTGCCGGCCGATGCCACCACGGCCATCAAGACCGAGGCGCCGAAGGACGACAGCCCGGCGGCTGTGCAGGCCGCCGCGCAGATGGCGGCGGAAAACGCCGTCTCCATGGTGGTGAGCGGCGCCGACAAGACGCTCACCGTCCTCAAGAACGGCGCGGTGGCGCTGACCGCCGCCGTGACGATCCGCGATCCAAGCGTGCCGCTCGGCAATGTCGTCTATGTGCTGAAGAAGGTTGATGGCGAGGTCGCCTGGACGGCGATCGGCTTCGAGGGCAACGGCACCGGCCAGGGCAAGGCGGCCGGGGCTATCGACCGCATCACCGTGGCGCCGCAGGCCAACCAGCAGCTGGCGCAATTGCTGGTGCCGGGCTCGACGCTGTTCGTCACCGACCTGCCGGCGGATGCCTCGACGCGGACCGACAAGGACTTCGTGGTGCTCTCGCAGGCGATGAGCTGACGGGGAGGCGAACATGCGTCGTCGTTTCGCCGCGCTCATCCTGGCCGGCCTCGCGCTGATCGGTGGTTCCGCGGTGCTGCGGGCACAGGAGGATACCCCACCGGCCAGCCTGACCAAGCCCGCCGCCGGCAGCGCCACGCCGGCAAAACTGCTGTTCGGGGCGGTGAAGGAACCGGCCGACCTCGCGCCACGGGGCATCGGCTTCTATTCGCGCGGCTGCCTGGCGGGCGGCGAGGCGCTGCCGATCAATGGGCCGACCTGGCAGGCGATGCGGCTGTCGCGCAACCGCAACTGGGGGCATCCCGACCTCGTGGCGTTCCTCGAGCAACTGGCGGCGCAGGCGCCGAAGGTCGGCTGGCCGGGCCTGCTGGTCGGCGACATGGCGCAGCCGCGCGGCGGGCCGATGGCGACCGGACATGCCTCGCACCAGATCGGCCTCGATGCCGACATCTGGCTGACGCCGATGCCGAAGAAGGTGTTCACCGCCAAGGAGCGCGAGGAGGTATCGGCGACGATGATCGTGCGGCCGGACCGGCTCGACGTCGATGCCAAGGTGTGGACGCCGGCGCATGTCGCCATCATCCGCACCGCGGCGCAGGACGAACGGGTGGAACGCGTGCTGGTGAACGCGGCGATCAAGAAGGCGCTCTGCCGCGACGCGAAAGCCGACCGTTCGGGCGACCGCGCCTGGCTGCAGAAGGTGCGGCCCTATTGGGGGCACGACTACCACATGCATGTCCGCATCTCCTGCCCGACCGGGAGCCCCGACTGCCGGCCGCAGGAGCCGGTTGTGGCGGGTGACGGCTGCGACAAGCTCGACTGGTGGTTCTCCGAGGGCGTGCTGCATCCCAAGCCGCCGAAGGTGCCGCCGAAACCGGCCCCGCCATTGACGCTGGCCCAGCTGCCGCCGGCCTGCGCGGCGGTGCTGAAGGCGCCCTGACGTCTATCGCCCGTCGGCGCGGATCATCGCCGCCGCCTTTTCGGCGATCATCATGGTGGGAGAGGCGGTGTTGCCGGAGACGATGGTCGGCATCACCGAGGCGTCCACCACCCTGAGGCCCTCGATGCCGAACAGCCGCAGCCGCTCGTCGACCACCGCCCACGGGTCGCTGGGCAGGCCCATCCGGGCGGTGCCGACCGGGTGGAAAATGGTGGTGCCGATGTCGCCGGCGGCACGCAGCAGGTTGTCCTCATCATCGCCGACAAGCGGACCGGGCAGGAACTCCTCCGGGCGGAACGGCGCCAGCGCCGGGCGGGCGACGATGCGGCGGGCGACGCGGAGGCTGTCGACGGCCACCTGCCGGTCCTCCTCGGTCGCCAGATAATTGGGACGAATCACCGGCGCCGCCGCCGGGTCGGCGCTGGCGAGCCGCACCTCGCCGCGGCTCGCCGGGCGCAGGTTGCACACGCTCATGGTGAACGCCGGAAAGCGGTGCAGCGGCTCGCCGAACGTGCCGAGCGACAGAGGCTGCACGTGGAATTCGAGATCGGCGCGCTCCTTCTCCGGCCGCGAGCGGGTGAACAGGCCGAGCTGCGAGGGCGCCATGGTAAGCGGCCCGCGCCGGAACAGGGCGTAGTCGAGCGCCATCGATGCCTTGCCCCACAGGGAGTGGTAGCGCTCGTTGAGCGTGTTCGCGCCGTGCACCTTGTAGATCAGCCGCAACTGCAGATGATCCTGAAGGTTGCCGCCGATGCCCGGCCGGTCGAGCGCGACGTTGATGCCGTGCCGGGCGAGCTCCGCTCCGGGACCGATACCGGACAGCATGAGGATTTGAGGCGAGCCGATGGCGCCGGCCGAGAGGATGACCTCGCCGCGGGCACGGGCGGTGCGGGCGATGCCGTCCTGCCGGTAGGCGACGCCGACGGCGCGGTGCCGGTCGAGAATCACACGCTCGGTCAGGCAACCGGTGCGCAGGGTGAGGTTCGGCCGGTTCAAAACGGGCTTGAGGAACCCGCGCGCGGCGCTCCAGCGCCGGCCGCGCTTCTGGTTCACCTGGAAATAGGCCGAACCTTCATTGTCGCCGGTGTTGTAGTCGTCGATCGGGGCGATGCCGTCCTGCGCCGCGGCCTCGCGCACCCTGTCGAGCAGCGGCCAGGTGAGGCGGGGATATTCGACGCGCCACTCGCCGCCGCTGCCATGGAACGCGTTGCCGCCGCGATAATGGTCCTCATGGCTCTTGAAGATCGGCAGCACGTCGTCCCAGCCCCAGCCGGACAGCCCCAGCTGGCGCCAGCCGTCATAGTCGCCGGCCTGGCCACGCATGTAGATCATGGCGTTTATGGCCGAGCAGCCGCCGATCACCTTGCCGCGCGGATAGGCGAGGGCGCGGCCGTTCAAACCCGGCTCGGCCTCGGTGCGGAACATCCAGTCGGCACGCGGATTGCCGATGGCGAAGAGGTAGCCGACCGGGATGTGGAACCAGACCCAGTCGTCGCTGCCGCCGGCTTCCAGCAGCAGGACCCGGCTGCCCGGATCGGCGGAGAGCCGATTGGCGAGCACGCAGCCGGCCGAGCCGGCACCGACGATGATGTAGTCGTATTGCTCGTCGCCGGACGTGTCGTCGGCCATGATCCACCTGCGCATGTTTGCCGCCGGAGAGCCGGCGACCATGGCCGATTTCTGACCCATTCCGCAGCGGATCGCCACTGTCGAGGTCGGCATGGGCGGGAGGTGCTGGGGTGCCGTAGAGGCAGGCGGCATGCCGCGGAAGTGCATCGTTGCGATCATCTCCACGTGACAGGAGACGAAAGTCTAATGTCGCGATATTGTCCCAATAGGCCAAGAGGATGCCGCAATGCGGCGTAACCTGTTGGGAACGTTGGGTCGCTTGTGAATTTTGTATGCCAGGAGCGGTGCAAGGCTTATTGATGCCCTTGCCCTCTCTGGGGCGGTGCGATAAGCCTGCCCTGTGCTTTGAATATTTCGCAACTGAGGTTGCGCGCCGGACGGCGCCCACGCACCGGGGGAGGATGCGGCCCATGAGCAGCCTGCTGCAGGATTACCTGCCGGTCGTCATTTTCATCGGGGTGTCGGCCGTCATCGGGCTGGCCCTGCTGGTCGCCCCCTTCCTGGTCGCCTTCTCCCGGCCCGATCCGGAGAAGATGTCGGCCTATGAATGTGGCTTCAATGCGTTCGACGACGCGCGCATGAAGTTCGACGTCCGATTCTACCTCGTCTCGATCCTGTTCATCATCTTCGATCTCGAGGTCGCCTTCCTGTTCCCGTGGGCCATCACCTTCGGTGAACTCGGCAATTTCGGCTTCTGGTCGATGATGATTTTCCTGGCCGTGCTGACGATCGGCTTTGTCTACGAATGGAAGAAGGGAGCGCTCGAATGGGATTGAGCGCCGTGAACGCCCCGCTCGTCGCTCCGGCGGCCAAGGGAATCATCGACCCGAACACCGGCCGGCCGGTGGGGGCTACCGATCCGTTCTTCGTCGAGGTGAACAACGAGCTGGCCGACAAGGGCTTTCTCGTCACCGCCACCGACGATCTCATCAACTGGGCGCGCACCGGCTCGCTGATGTGGATGACGTTCGGTCTCGCCTGCTGCGCGGTCGAGATGATGCAGGTCTCGATGCCGCGCTACGATGTGGAGCGGTTCGGCTTCGCGCCGCGCGCCTCGCCGCGCCAATCGGACGTGATGATCGTCGCCGGCACGCTGACCAACAAGATGGCCCCGGCCCTGCGCAAGGTCTACGACCAGATGCCGGAGCCGCGCTACGTCATCTCCATGGGCAGCTGCGCCAATGGTGGCGGCTACTATCACTATTCCTATTCGGTGGTGCGCGGCTGCGACCGCATCGTGCCGGTGGACATCTACGTTCCGGGATGCCCGCCGACGGCGGAAGCGCTGCTGTATGGCGTGCTGCTGCTGCAGAAGAAGATTCGCCGTACCGGCACCATCGAACGCTGACGAACCGAACGCCAGGCGCAGAAGCGGGCAAGACGGGTAAGACATGGACGAGACGCTGAGAGAGCTTGGGGCGCACATCGCCGAGGCGATGCCGGATGCGATCGACGAGATCGTCGTCGCCTATGGCGAGCTCACCGTGGTGGTGCCGGCCGCCGAGGTGGTGAAGGTGCTGACCTTCCTGCGTGACGATCCGTCCTGCCGGTTCGTCAGCTTCATCGACATCTGCGGCGTCGACTGGCCGAAGCGCGAAAAGCGCTTCGACGTCGTCTACCACCTGTTGTCGCCGACGCTTAATGCCCGCATCCGGGTCAAGGCCGAAACCGACGAGGCGACGCCGGTGCCTTCGGCCACCGGCGTGTTCGCCGGTGCGCTGTGGTTCGAGCGCGAGGCCTATGACATGTACGGCATCCTGTTCTCCGGCCATCCGGAGCTGCGGCGCCTGCTCACCGATTACGGCTTCGACGGCTATCCGCTGCGCAAGGACTTCCCGACCACCGGCTTCGTCGAGGTTCGCTACGACGACGAGCGCAAGCGCGTCGTCTACGAGCCGGTGAAGCTGGCGCAGGAGTTCCGCAATTTCGACTTCCTGTCGCCGTGGGAGGGGCCGGACTACGTCCTCCCGGGCGACGAGAAGGCTGCTGCCCCCAAGGCCGGTTGAGGCGGAGTGAGACGACCATGAACGCCGCTGTCAGCCCTGCCTCCACCACGACCACGGACCCCAACGTCCGTAACTTCCAGATCAATTTCGGCCCGCAGCATCCGGCGGCGCACGGCGTGCTGCGCCTGGTGCTGGAACTCGACGGCGAGATCGTCGAGCGCGTCGATCCGCATATCGGCCTGCTGCACCGCGGCACCGAGAAGCTGATCGAGACGAAGACCTTCACTCAGGCGATGCCCTATTTCGACCGGCTCGACTATGTCGCGCCGATGAACCAGGAGCACGCCTACTGCCTCGCCATCGAGCGCCTGCTCGGGGTGGAGGTGCCCAAGCGCGGCCAGTTGATCCGCGTGCTCTATTCCGAGATCGGCCGCATCCTCTCGCACATGCTCAATGTGACGACGCAGGCGATGGACGTCGGCGCGCTCACCCCGCCGCTGTGGGGTTTCGAGGAGCGCGAGAAGCTGATGGTGTTCTACGAGCGCGCCTCGGGAAGTCGGATGCACGCCGCCTATTTCCGTCCTGGCGGCGTCCACCAGGATCTGCCGCGTCAGCTGGTGCAGGACATCCTCGACTGGATCGAGCCGTTCCTGAAGGTCTGCGACGACCTCGAGGGGCTGCTCACCGACAACCGCATCTTCAAGCAGCGCAACGTCGACATCGGCATCGTGTCGCTGGAGGACGCCTTCGCCTGGGGATTCTCCGGGGTGATGGTGCGCGGCTCGGGCGCCGCCTGGGACCTGCGCAAGGCGCAACCCTATGAGTGCTATGACGAGCTGGAATTCGACATTCCGGTCGGCAAGAACTGCGACAATTACGATCGCTACTGTATTCGCATGGAGGAGATGCGGCAGTCGGCCTATATCATGCGCCAGTGCTGCCAGCGTCTTCTCAAGGAGACCGGTCCGGTCTCCGCGGTCGACAACAAGATCGTCGCCCCCAAGCGCGGCGAGATGAAGCGCTCGATGGAAGCGCTCATCCATCACTTCAAGCTCTACACCGAAGGCTTCCATGTTCCCGCCGGCGAAGTCTACGCCGCGGTGGAAGCGCCCAAGGGCGAGTTCGGCGTCTATCTGGTGTCTGACGGCACCAACAAGCCCTATCGCTGCAAGATACGCGCGCCGGGTTTCGCCCATCTTCAATCGATGGATTTCATGTGCCGCGGCTACATGCTCGCGGACGTCTCGGCGATCCTCGGGTCGCTGGACATCGTTTTCGGGGAAGTGGACCGCTGAGCCGTTGAGGCGAGGCGGTTCGATCGGAAGGGTACGGCATGTCGGTCCGTAGGCTTGCGCCCAAGGAGTTGCAGCCCGAGAGCTTCGCCTTCACGGCGGAGAATCTGGCTTGGGCGGAAAAGACCATCGCCAAATATCCGGCTGGCCGGCAGGCCAGCGCGGTGATTCCGCTGCTCATGCGCGCGCAGGAACAGGCGGGCGGCTGGGTGTCGGAGCCGGCGATGCGCTATGTCGGCGACATGCTGGGCATGGCGCCTATCCGCGTCTACGAGGTCGCCACCTTCTATACGCAGTTCCAGCTGCTCCCGGTCGGCCGCAACGCGCATATCCAGGTCTGCGGCACCACGCCCTGCATGCTGAAGGGCGCCGGCGAACTGATGAAGGTCTGCAAGAACAAGATCCACGCCGAGCCCTTCCATCTCAACGAGAGCGGCACGCTCTCCTGGGAAGAGGTGGAATGCGCCGGCGCCTGCGTGAACGCGCCCATGGTGCAGGTGGTCGACAAGGTGTTCGAGGACCTCACCCCGGAGATCCTCGAAGGCATCATCGATGCCTTTGCGCGCGGGGAAAAGCCGGCCATTGGCCCGCAGAACGGCCGCAAGAGCTCCGAGCCGGTCACCGGCTTGCGTGTGCTGACCTCGCCGGAGCTGTATGACGGCTCGATGGTCGGCACCGGTGTCGGCCTTGCCGCTGCCCGCGAGGCGATCGCGGCCCGCCAGGCGGCCGCCGCGGCGCCCAAGCCGGCGGAACCCGCCGCCGCCGCGGCCCCGCCGGCGCCGCCGAAGAGCGATCCCGCCCCGGCCAAGCCGCCGGTCGCCGAGGCGGTGAAGGCCGCCGGCAATGCCGACAGCGAGAAGCCGTCCAAGCCCGTGGCGCCGCCGCCCGCCGGCGAGAAGGGCAACTGAGGAGCGAACCATGCTGGCCGACAAGGATCGCATCTTCACCAACATCTACGGCTACCAGGACTGGGGCCTTCAGGGCGCGTTGAAGCGCGGCTCCTGGGACGGCACCAAGACCATCATCGAGGCCGGGCGCGACTGGATTATCGACCAGATGAAGGCCTCCGGCCTGCGCGGCCGCGGCGGGGCGGGCTTCCCCACCGGCCTCAAATGGTCGTTCATGCCCAAGCAGTCGGACGGGCGCCCGCATTATCTCGTGGTGAACGCCGACGAATCCGAGCCTGGCACCTGCAAGGATCGCGAGATCCTGCGCCACGATCCGCATCATCTGGTCGAAGGCTGCCTGATCGCCGGCTTCGCCATGGGTGCGCATGCGGCCTACATCTATGTGCGCGGCGAGTTCATCCTGGAGCGGGAGCGGTTGCAGGCGGCGGTCGACCAGGCCTATGAGGCCCGGCTGATCGGCAAGGACAATGTGCATGGCTGGGACTTCGACATCGTCGTCCACCATGGCGCCGGCGCCTATATCTGCGGCGAGGAAACCGCGCTCATCGAAAGCCTCGAAGGCAAGAAGGGTCAGCCGCGGCTGAAGCCGCCTTTCCCGGCGAATGTCGGCCTCTATGGCTGCCCGACCACGGTGAACAACGTCGAATCCATCGCGGTGGCGCCGACCATCCTGCGCCGCGGCCCGGCCTGGTTCTCCGGCATCGGCCGCGCCAACAATGTCGGCACCAAGCTGTTCGGCATTTCCGGCCATGTGAACACGCCCTGCATCGTCGAAGAGGCGATGAGCATTCCGTTCAAGGAATTGATCGAGAAGCATGGCGGCGGCGTGCGCGGCGGCTGGGACAACCTGCTCGCCATCATCCCCGGCGGCGCCTCCTGCCCGGTGATCCCGGCAGCGGACTGCGCCGAGCTGATCATGGATTTCGACGGCTGCCGCGCCGTGAAGTCGTCGTTCGGCACCGCCGGCGTGCTGGTGATGGACAAGCAGACCGACATCATCCGCGCCATCGCCCGCATCTCCTACTTCTTCCGGCACGAGAGCTGCGGCCAGTGCACGCCCTGCCGCGAGGGCACCGGCTGGATGTGGCGGGTGATGGACCGCATGGCGGAGGGCCGGGCGCAGAAGCGCGAGATCGACCTGCTGCTGCAGGTCACCACCCAGATCGAGGGCCACACCATCTGCGCGCTGGGCGACGCCGCGGCATGGCCGGTGCAGGGTCTGATCCGGCATTTCCGTCCCGAGATCGAGAAGCGGATCGACCAGTATTCGGCGAACCCGCATTCGGATCCGGTGCCGGTGGCAGCGGAGTGAGCGCGATGGAACTTCGCAAAACCGTCGAATTGATCGATGCGAACGACGTCAATCTCTCCGGATCGATGTTCGTCAACGTCAATCTGGCCGGATCCCGCTTCGATGACGTGAACATGTCGGGCTGGTCGGTGAACAACGTCAATTTCTCGGGTCTCACGCTGGAATGCGCGAATGTGTCTGGCGCGCGCATCGCGCGTGCTGACCTGGTTGGCGTGTCGATCTCGGAGTGCCGTCTCGACGGCATGCGGATCGATGGAATTCTCGTGACGGATATGCTCGCGGCCTATCGCGCAGCGCATGAGGCGAAGTGATGGCCAAGCTCATCGTCGACGACATTGAGGTCGAAGTTCCCGCCGAGTACACGCTGCTTCAGGCATGCGAGGCGGCGGGGGCCGAAATTCCGCGCTTCTGCTTCCATGAGCGGCTGTCGATCGCCGGCAATTGCCGCATGTGCCTCGTCGAGGTGAAGGGCGGTCCGCCCAAGCCGCAGGCCAGCTGCGCCATGAGCGTGCGCGATCTGCGTCCCGGCCCGAATGGCGAGCCGCCGGTGGTGATGACCAAGTCGCCGATGGTCAAGAAGGCCCGCGAAGGGGTGATGGAGTTCCTGCTCATCAACCACCCGCTGGATTGCCCGATCTGCGACCAGGGCGGCGAGTGCGACCTGCAGGACCAGGCCATGGCCTATGGCGTGGATACCTCCCGCTATGCCGAGAACAAGCGGGCGGTCGAGGACAAATATATCGGCCCGCTGGTGAAGACGTCGATGACGCGCTGCATCCAGTGCACGCGCTGCGTCCGCTTCACCACCGAGGTCGCCGGCGTCGCCGAGCTCGGCGCCATCGGCCGTGGCGAGGACATGGAGATCACCACCTATCTCGAGGCGGCGCTCTCCTCCGAGCTGCAGGGCAATGTCGTCGACCTGTGCCCGGTCGGCGCGCTGACCCAGCGACCCTATGCCTATCATGCCCGCCCGTGGGAGCTGGTGAAGACCGAATCCATCGACGTGATGGACGCGGTCGGCTCCAATATCCGCGTCGACACCCGCGGCCGCGAGGTGATGCGTATCCTGCCGCGTCTCAATGAGGACGTGAACGAAGAGTGGATCTCCGACAAGACCCGCTACATCTGGGACGGCCTCAAGACCCAGCGCCTCGACCGCCCCTATGTGCGCGTCGGCGGCAAGCTGCGTCCGGCCAGCTGGCCTGAGGCCTTCGCCGCCATCGCTGCCAAGGTGAAGGGCGTGCCGGGCAACCGCATCGGCGGCCTGGTCGGCGATCTGTCCTCCGTCGAGGAAGTGTTCGCGCTCAAGCAGTTGCTCGCCGCGCTCGGTTCCGCGAACATCGACTGCCGGCAGGACGGGGCGAAGCTCGATCCGGCGCTCGGCCGCGCCTCCTACCTGTTCAACGCCAGCATTGCCGGCATTGAGAATGCCGACGCGCTGCTGATCGTCGGCGCCAATCCGCGCCTCGAGGCATCGGTGCTCAATGCCCGTATCCGCAAGCGGTGGCTGCACGGCAATTTCCCGATCGGGATGATCGGCGAGGCGGTCGACCTCACTTATGGCTATGACTATCTCGGTGCCGGCACCGATACGCTCGCCGACCTGGTCGGCAGCGGCACCTTTGCCGAGACGCTCAAGAACGCCAAGCACCCGCTGATCCTGATCGGCCAGGGAGCCCTTTCGCGGCCGGACGGCGCAGCGGTGCTGGCGCTGGCCGCGCGGCTGGCGGTGTCGGTCGGTGCGGTGAAGGAAGGCTGGAACGGCTTCTCGGTGCTGCACACCGCCGCGTCGCGCGTCGGCGCGCTCGATGTCGGCGCCGTGCCGGGCGAGGGCGGTCTCGATGCCGTCGCTATGACCAATCCGGGCGGGGTCGACGTGCTGTTCGCGCTCGGCGCCGACGAGATCGACATCGCTCCGGGCGCCTTCGTGGTCTATATCGGCACCCATGGCGACCGCGGCGCCCATCGCGCCGACGTCATCCTGCCGGGAGCGGCCTATACCGAGAAGTCCGGCACCTATGTGAACACCGAGGGACGGGTTCAGGTCGCCAACCGCGCGGCGTTCCCGCCCGGCGAGGCGCGCGAGGAATGGGCGATACTGCGGGCGCTCTCGGACGTGCTCGGCAGGAGGCTGCCCTTCGACAGCCTCGGTCAGCTGCGCGCGGCGCTCTATGCGACGCATCCGCACCTCGCCCGCGTCGATCATGTCGAGGCGGCCGATGCGCAGGCGGTGATCGACCTCGCGGCTCGGGGAGGCGATACGGCGAGCGCGCCGTTCCACGCCGCCGTGACCGCGTTCTATCTCACCAATCCGATAGCCCGCGCCTCCGCCGTGATGGCGGAATGCTCCGCGCTCGCGCATGACCGCCTCGCGGCGGCGGCCGAGTAAGGGGAGGGGAGCATGACCGAGACCGTGACCACCACCTGGTTCGATACCCTCATCCACGTCCTGATCGTCGTCGCCCAGAGCCTCGGGCTGCTGGTCGGCCTGCTGATCATCGTCGCCTATGTGCTGCTGGCCGACCGCAAGATCTGGGCGGCGGTGCAATTGCGCCGCGGCCCCAATGTGGTCGGCCCCTTTGGCCTGTTCCAATCCTTCGCCGACCTGCTCAAGTTCGTGCTGAAGGAGCCGGTGGTTCCCGACGGCTCGAACAAGGGCGTGTTCCTGCTGGCGCCGTTCGTCACCTGCCTGCTGGCGCTGGCCGCCTGGGCGGTGGTGCCGATCGACGCCGGCTGGGTGGTCGCCGACATCAATGTCGGCGTGCTCTACATCTTTGCCATCTCGTCGCTCGGCGTGTACGGCGTGATCATGGGCGGCTGGGCCTCGAACTCGAAATACCCGTTCCTGTCGGCGCTGCGCGCGGCGGCGCAGATGGTGTCCTACGAGGTCTCGATCGGCTTCGTCATCGTCACCGTGCTGATGTGCGCCGGCTCGCTGAACCTGTCGGCGATCGTCGAGGCGCAGAACGGTGCGCTCGGCATGTTCGGCTGGTACTGGCTGCCGCTGTTCCCGATGTTCGTGATCTTCTTCATCTCGGCGCTGGCCGAGACCAACCGCCCGCCTTTCGATCTCGGCGAAGCGGAATCCGAACTCGTCGCCGGCTTCATGGTGGAATACGGTTCGACACCCTACATGATGTTCATGCTGGGTGAGTACGTGGCGATCATGACCATGTGCGCGCTGACCACGATCCTGTTCATGGGCGGGTGGCTGCCGCCCTTCCCGATCGCGCCCTTCACTTGGGTGCCGGGGATCGTGTGGTTCCTGCTCAAGGTCCTGCTGGTCTTCTTCATGTTCGCCATGGTCAAGGCCATGGTTCCCCGCTACCGCTACGATCAGCTGATGCGCCTGGGCTGGAAGGTGTTCCTGCCGATCTCGCTGGCGATGGTGGTGCTGGTGGCGTCGGTGCTGCATTTCACCGGCCTGGCGCCGGGAGCTGGAGGCTGACATGAGCGAGGGGACGCTGGCCGGGCTTTTCGAAGCCTCCGCCGTCGCCTGGATGGGAGCGCTGGTCGGGTTGGCGATCGGCACCGTCGAATGGTTTCTACTGCCGCGGCTGATGGAAACATCGATCCGCGGTTCGCGCGAGGCCCGAAAGCTGAACAAAGACCAGCTTGAGGGCGTGATTTCCTGGTGGAAGACGGTGATCCGGGTATTCGCCGTCTCGATGCCGCTGCTGGGCTTCGGGCTCGCCGCGGCGATGGCTGAGTGAGGAGAGCGACATGAGATTGGATCTGGCGGCGCGCCAGCTGCTGCTCACCGAGTTCGTCTCGGCGTTCTTCCTGGCGATGCGCTATTTCTTCAAGCCGAAGGCGACGCTGAACTACCCCTTCGAAAAGGGGCCGGTCAGCCCGCGCTTCCGCGGCGAACACGCGCTGCGTCGCTATCCGAACGGCGAGGAACGCTGCATTGCCTGCAAGCTGTGCGAGGCGATCTGCCCGGCGCAGGCCATCACCATCGAGGCCGGTCCGCGCCGCAACGACGGTACGCGCCGTACCACGCGTTACGACATCGACATGGTGAAATGCATCTATTGCGGCTTCTGCCAGGAAGCCTGCCCGGTGGATGCCATCGTCGAGGGACCGAACTTCGAGTTCGCCACCGAGACGCGCGAAGAACTCTATTACGACAAGGCCAAGCTGCTCGCGAACGGCGACCGCTGGGAACGCGAGATCGCGCGCAACATGGCGCTCGATGCGCCCTATCGTTGAGCGCGGGGAAAGAGACGGGTGATCGACGTGACGGGAATGGGCGTTCGCGCGGCGGCCGGTTGCACGGCTGAAAACTTCAGGGAGTGCCGGGCATGAGCCTTGCCGCGCTGTTCTTCTATCTTTTCGCCGGTGTGGCGGTGGCCTCGGCCTTCATGGTCATCGCCTCGCGCAATCCCGTGCACTCGGTGCTGTTCCTCATCCTCACCTTCGTCAATGCGGCGGGGCTGTTCATCCTGATCGGCGCCGAATACCTCGCCATGCTGCTGGTGGTCGTCTATGTCGGCGCGGTGGCGGTGCTGTTCCTGTTCGTGGTGATGATGCTCGACGTCGACTTCGTCGAACTGCGCCAGGGCTTCCTGCAATATCTGCCGGTGGGCGTGCTGATCGGCCTGGTTTTCCTCGCCGAGCTGGTGCTGGTGTTCGGCTCCTGGACCTTCGGCCAGGGCGTGACCGGTGCGGTGGCGGCCGCGCCGTCGGATGTGACCAACGCGGTGCAGATCGGCCGGGTGCTCTACACCGACTATGTCTATTTCTTCCAGGCGGCGGCGATGATCCTGCTGGTGGCGATGATCGGCGCCATCGTGCTGACGCTGCGCCATAAACCGAACGTCAAGCGCCAGAGCATTCCGGTGCAGAACGCGCGCACCAAGGAGATGGCGATGGACATCGTCAAGGTGCCGTCGGGCAAGGGGCTCTGAGCCATGGTCATCGGTCTCTCGCACTACCTGACCGTGGCAGCGATCCTGTTCACGCTCGGCACGCTCGGCATCTTCCTCAACCGGAAGAACGTCATCGTCATCCTGATGTCGATCGAGCTCATCCTGCTGGCGGTGAATATCAATTTCGTCGCCTTCTCGGTATTCCTCGGCAACATCACCGGACAGATCTTCGCGCTGTTCGTGCTCACCGTCGCGGCCGCCGAGGCGGCCATCGGCCTCGCCATTCTCGTGGTGTTCTTCCGCAATCGCGGTTCGATCGCCGTCGAAGACATCAACACGATGAAGGGTTGAGGGAGACCCGGTCATGTATCAGGCGATCGTCTTCCTCCCGCTCGCGGGCTTCCTGATCGCGGGGCTGTTCGGCCGCGCCATCGGCGCACGCGCCTCCGAGCTCATCACGACCGGACTGCTGTTCATCTCGGCGTTGTTCGCGTGGATTGTGTTCTTCCAGACCGCGTTCGGCGACGGCGGCGGCACGGTCGAGATCTTCACCTGGATCGCCTCTGGCGCGCTGGACGTGAAGTGGGCGCTGCGCGTCGACACCCTGACGGCGGTTATGCTGGTCCTGGTGACGACGGTGTCGTCGCTCGTGCACCTGTACTCCATGGGGTACATGCACGAGGATCCGAGCCGGCCGCGCTTCTTCGCCTATCTGTCGCTGTTTACCTTCGCCATGCTGATGCTGGTGACCAGCGACAACCTGGTGCAGCTGTTCTTCGGCTGGGAGGGCGTCGGTCTCGCCTCCTACCTGCTGATCGGCTTCTGGTACGACAAGCCTTCGGCCTGCGCCGCGGCGATGAAAGCCTTCATCGTCAACCGCGTCGGCGATTTCGGCTTCGCGCTCGGCATTTTCGCCGTGTTCATGATGACCGGTTCGGTCGGTTTCGAGCAGGTCTTCGCGGCCGCGCCGTCGCTGATGGACAAGACGATCCATTTCATCGGCATCGACTGGCATGCCCCGACCATCATCTGCCTGCTGCTGTTCATCGGCGCCATGGGCAAGTCGGCCCAGCTCGGCCTGCACACCTGGCTGCCGGACGCGATGGAGGGCCCGACCCCGGTGTCGGCGCTCATTCACGCGGCGACCATGGTGACAGCCGGCGTGTTCATGGTTGCGCGCCTGTCGCCGCTGTTCGAGCTGTCGCCGGTGGCGCTCAACGTGGTGATGTTCGTCGGCGCCTCGACGGCGATGTTCGCGGCGACCGTCGGCTGCGTGCAGAACGATATCAAGCGGGTCATCGCCTATTCGACCTGCTCGCAGCTGGGCTACATGTTCACCGCGCTCGGCGCCGGCGCCTACTCGGTCGGCGTGTTCCACCTGTTCACCCATGGCTTCTTCAAGGCGCTGCTGTTCCTCGCGGCCGGCTCGGTCATCCATGCGATGCACCACGAGCAGGACATGCGGCACATGGGCGGCCTGTGGCGGAAGATCCCCTTCACCTACGCCACCATGCTGATCGGCGGCCTGGCGCTGACCGGCTTCCCCTTCACCGCGGGCTACTTCTCGAAGGACGCGATCATCGAGACCGCGTTCATGAGCCACAGCCCCTTCTCGACCTATGCGTTCGTGATGACGGTGGCGGCGGCGGCGCTGACCTCGTTCTACACCTGGCGGCAGATGTTCATGACCTTCCACGGGCATCCGCACGATCACCATCACTATGAGCACGCGCATGAATCGCCGCTCACCATGCTGATCCCGCTCGGTGTGCTGTCCCTCGGCGCCCTGTTCGCCGGCATGATCCTCTACCCGTACTTCGTCGGGCACGACGTGGAGCACTTCTTCCGCGAGGCCATCTTCATGGGACCCGACAACAAGATCCTCGAGGAGATCCACCACATCCCGGCCTGGGCCAAGTGGTCGCCGACGGTGATGATGGTACTCGGCTTCGTAGTGGCCTACTGGATGTACGTCGCCAGTCCGGCAGTGCCGAGGGCGCTCGCCCGGCGCAACGACGTGCTGTACCGCTTCCTGCTCAACAAGTGGTACTTCGACGAACTGTACGACTTCCTGTTCGTGCGCCCGACCATGTGGCTCGGCCGCTTCCTGTGGAAGCAGGGTGACGGCCGCGTCATCGACGGCTGGGGTCCCAACGGCATCTCCGCCCGGGTGATCGACGTCACCAACCGCGTCGTGCGGCTGCAGACCGGCTATCTCTATCACTATGCGTTCGTGATGCTGGTCGGTGTCGCCGCCCTGATCACCTGGTTCATGTTCGGGGGGGCGCACTGATGTACGACTGGCCCATTCTTTCGGTCGTCACCTTCCTCCCGGTCGTCGGCGCGCTGCTGATCGTGTTGATGATCCGCGGCGACGACGAGGTCGCCCAGCGCAATGCCCGCTGGGTCGCGCTGTGGGCGACCCTTGTCACCTTCCTGATCTCGCTGCTGCTGCTGATCGGCTTCGATCCGTCGAATACCGACTTCCAGTTCCAGGAGAACCGGGCCTGGCTGGGCGACATCGCCGCCTATCGCATGGGCCTCGACGGCATTTCGATGCCGTTCGTGCTGCTGACCACGCTGTTGATGCCGATGTGCATCCTGGCGAGCTGGGAATCGATCCATGTCCGCGTCAAGGAGTACATGATCTGCTTCCTGGTGCTTGAGACGCTGATGATCGGCACGTTCTCGGCGCTGGACCTGCTGCAGTTCTACATCTTCTTCGAAGGCGGCCTGATCCCGATGTTCCTCATCATCGGCATCTGGGGCGGCAAGCGGCGCATCTACGCCACCTTCAAGTTCTTCCTCTACACGCTCGCCGGTTCGGTGCTGATGATGCTCGCCATCATGGCGATGTACTGGCAGGCCGGCACCACCGACATCCGGGTGCTGCTGACCCATGGCTTCCCGCCGGCCATGCAGACCTGGCTATGGCTGGCCTTCTTCGCCTCCTTCGCGGTGAAGATGCCGATGTGGCCGGTGCACACCTGGCTGCCGGACGCCCATGTGGAAGCGCCGACCGCCGGCTCGGTCATCCTGGCGGGCATCCTCCTGAAGATGGGCGGCTACGGCTTCCTGCGCTTCAGCCTGCCGATGTTCCCCGACGCGTCGCTGTATTTCGCGCCGCTGGTCTACACGCTCTCCGTGGTGGCGATCATCTACACCTCGCTGGTCGCGCTGATGCAGGAGGACATCAAGAAGCTCATCGCCTACTCCTCGGTGGCGCATATGGGCTTCGTCACCATGGGCATCTTCACCATGACCCAGGAGGGTATCCAGGGCGCGGTGTTCCAGATGGTGAGCCATGGTTTCGTCTCGGGCGCGCTGTTCCTGTGCGTCGGCGTGGTCTATGACCGCATGCACACCCGCGAGATCGCCGCCTATGGCGGGCTGGTGCACCGCATGCCGGTCTACGCGACCTTCTTCATGGTGTTCACCATGGCCAATGTCGGCCTGCCCGGCACGTCCGGCTTCATCGGCGAGTTCCTCACCATGCTGGCGGCGTTCGGCCGCAACAGCTGGGTGGCGTTCTTCGCCGCCACCGGCGTCATCTTCTCCGCCGCCTACGCGCTCTGGCTTTATCGGCGCGTGATCTTCGGGCCGCTGGAGAAGGAGAGCCTGAAGGACATTCTCGATGTGAACCGTCGCGAACTGGCCTCGCTGGTGCCCCTGCTGTTCTTCACCATCCTGTTCGGCGTCTGGCCGGGGCCGATCCTCGATGCGTGCAACGTCGCCGTGGCGGCGATCGTTTCCCGCGCCGACGTCGCCGCCGGCGCCGTCAAGGCCGCCGCCGCTCTGGCGCTGTACTGAGGGGGCTGCCTTGAACCGACCCATGATGCTCGCGGAGCCTGCCCGATGACCTTCTCCCTTGCCGCGCTCGGCCCCGCGCTGCCCGAGATCCTGCTGGCGCTCGCCGCGCTGTTCCTGGTGCTGTTCGGCGCCATCGCCGGGCCGAAGTCGGTCGACACGGTGAACGGCCTGGCGCTCGCCACGCTGTTCGCCGCGCTGGTGCTGGTGCTGGTCGGCCCCGCCGAGCCGGCGGTGCTGTTCGGCGGCTCGTTCCAGGTCGATGCCTATGGCCGGTTCCTCAAGGTGCTGACCCTGCTCGGCTCCGGCGGCGCGCTCGCCATGTCGGTGGACTGGCTGAAGATCGAGAAGCAGAGCCGTTTCGAATTTGCGGTGCTCATTCTGCTCGCCACCCTCGGCATGATGATGCTGATCTCGGCCGGCGACCTCATCGCCCTTTATATGGGCCTCGAGCTGATGAGCCTGTCGCTCTACGTCATCGCCGCCAACAACCGGGATTCTGTGCGTTCCACCGAAGCCGGCCTGAAGTATTTCGTGCTCGGCGCCTTGTCGTCCGGCATGCTGCTTTACGGCGCCTCGCTGATCTACGGCTTCACCGGCTCGGTGAACTTCGCGAAGATCGCCGAAGCCGTGCATGAGCCGTCGCTCGGCCTCATCTTCGGCATCGTGTTCATGTTCGCCGGCCTGGCCTTCAAAGTGTCGGCGGTGCCGTTCCACATGTGGACGCCGGACGTCTATGAAGGCGCGCCGACCCCGGTGACCGCCTTCTTCGGCGCCGCGCCCAAGGTGGCGGCCATCGCCGTGTTCGTGCGCTTCACCATGGAGGCGCTGCCGAACGTCGTGCATCAGTGGCAGCAGATCGTCGTCTTCATCTCGCTGGCCTCGATGGTGCTCGGCGCCTTCGCCGCCATCGGCCAGAAGAACCTCAAGCGCCTGATGGCCTATTCCTCGATCGGGCATATGGGCTACGCGCTGGTCGGCCTCGCCGCCGGCACCGAGGAAGGCGTTCGCGGTGTGCTGGTCTATATGACCGTCTACATGGCGATGACGCTCGGCACTTTCGCCTGCATCCTCTCCATGCGCCGCAAGGACGGCATGGTCGAGAATTACGAAGACCTCGCCGGCCTCGCCCGCACCAGCCCGGTAAAGGCGTTCATGCTGGCGGCGCTGATGTTCTCGCTGGCCGGCATCCCGCCGCTCGCGGGCTTTCTCGCCAAGTACTACGTGTTCCTCGCCGCGATCCAGGCCGGGCTCTATACCCTCGCCGTGGTCGGCGTGCTGGCGAGCGTAGTGGGTGCCTTCTACTATCTGCGCATCGTCAAGGTGATGTATTTTGACGAACCCGCGACGCCGTTCGAACCGATGCCGGCCGAGTTGAAGGCAGTGCTGGCGGTGTCCGGCCTGTTCACCCTGCTGCTCTTCGTCTATCCCGCGCCGCTGCTCGCGGCCGCGGGGGTCGCGGCGAGGGCGCTCTTCTGAGCATGGACGCCGACCGATCCGGTACGCCGGTCGTCCGCTTCGACGAGATCGGCTCTACCAATGCGGAGGCGCTGGCCCGGGCAACCGGGGCCGGCGCCGGTTCCGTTCTGGCCCCCTGCTGGTTCGTGGCCACGCGCCAGACCGCCGGTCGCGGTCGGCGCGGCCGGCCCTGGGATTCGCGGCCGGGCAATCTCTATGCCTCGCTGCTTCTGATCGATCCCGCCCCGCCGGTGCGTCAGCCGGAGCTCTGCTTCGTCGCCGCGCTGGCACTTTATGACGCGGTACGCGCGGTCACCGGCATCGACCCCTTGCGCATCGGCGTGAAATGGCCGAACGACGTATTGATCGACGGCGGCAAGCTTGCCGGCATCCTCTTGGAAGGCACGAGGCTGGCGGACGGGCGCGGCGCGACGGTGATCGGCTTCGGCGTGAACTGCGCCCGTAGCCCCGACGATACGCCCTATCCGACGGCGAACCTGGAGAGTGCCGGTTTCCCGACCGAGCCGGAATCGCTGCGCCTGGCGCTCGATGCCGCGATGCGGGACCGGCTGGCACAGTGGGAGCGCGGCGAGGGTTTTTCGCGCACGCGCGAATCCTGGCTGCGCTGCGCGTTTGGCCTCGGCCGGCCGGTGACCGTTCGGCTGCAGGGGCGCGAGACCGAAGGCATATTCGAGGCGCTGGATTTTTCCGGCGCCCTGGTTCTGCGTCGCCCGGACGGCGTGCGCGAGACGATACGCGCCGGGGACATCTTCCCGTCAACGGCGGGACTTGGGTGATGAAAGGCAAGTGAGTGACAAAGTCTTCGGACGAGCTGGTTTTCGCCGCGCTGGGGGGCGTCGGCGAGATCGGCATGAATCTCGGGATCTACGGGTTCGGTCCGCGTCACAAGCGGCAGTGGCTGGTGGTGGATCTGGGCATCTCCTTCGCCGGACCCGATGTCCCGGGCATCGACATCATCATGCCGGACATCACCTTCCTCGACGCCGCGCGTGAGCGCATCGTCGGCTTGGTGCTGACCCATGGCCATGAGGATCATGTCGGGGCGCTGGTCGATCTGTGGCCGCGCCTCGGCTGCCCGGTCTACACGACGCCGTTCACCGCGGCATTGGCCGAGGCCCGCCGTCTGGGCGAGCCGGGCGCGCCGAAGATCCCGTTCCGCGTGGTGCCCTCCGGCGGGCGGGCGCAGATCGGACCGTTCGACGTCGAGTTCGTGCCCGTCGCGCATTCGATTCCCGATAGCCACGCGCTGGCCATCCGCACCTCGCTCGGCCTTGTGGTCCATACCGGCGACTGGAAGATCGATCCGACGCCGGTGGTCGGCAACGTCACCGACCCCGCCCGCTTCACCGCGCTCGGCGACGAGGGCGTGCGGGCGGTGATCTGCGATTCCACCAACGCCATCCGCGACGGTGTCTCTCCCTCCGAGGCCGAGGTCGGCCTGGTATTGGCCGACCTTATGCGCGCCTCGCCCAATCGCGTGGCGGTGACCACCTTCGCTTCGAATGTGGCACGCATCCGCTCGGTCGCGGAGGCGGCGCATTCGGTCGGGCGCGAGGTCGTGCTGGTCGGCCGCGCCATGGAGCGGGTGATCGCCGTGGCGCGCGAGCAGCGGCTGCTCGACGGGCTGCCGCCCTTCCGTTCGGTCGATGCCTATGGCTTCCTGCCGCGGGACAAGGTGGTGGCGATCCTCACCGGCAGCCAGGGCGAGCCGCGGGCGGCGCTGGCCCGCATTGCCGATGACGACCATCCGGAGATCGCGCTTTCCCCCGGCGATCATGTGATCTTCTCGTCCCGCACCATCCCCGGCAATGAGCGGGCGGTGAACCGCATCATCAACGCCCTGGTGCTCGAAGGCGTGAAGGTGACCACCGATCGCGACGCCCTCGTCCATGTTTCCGGCCATCCCCGCCGCGGCGAACTGGAGCAGATGTACCGGTGGCTGCGGCCGCGCATCTCGGTGCCGGTGCATGGCGAGCCGCTGCACCTCTCCGAACATGCCGATCTTGCCCGCCGCATGGGTGCCAAGCAGGTGGTGCGCATCGTCGACGGCGACATGGTGCGCCTCATCGGCGAGGATCCCGGCCACGATGCCGAGGTGATCGAGGAAATTCCGGTCGGCCGGCTTTACAAGGACGGCCAGGTGCTGGTCGGGGATGCCGACCCGGCGATCGCCGAACGCCGGCGGCTTTCCTTTGCCGGCGTGATCTCGGTGGCGGTGGCGATGACCGCCAAGGGCGATGTCGTCGGCGATCCGATGATCGACCTGACCGGCATTCCCCAGAGCGGAATCGGCGGCAAGCCGCTGGACGAGGTGGTGGAGGACGCGGTGCTGGATTGTCTCGACAATCTGCCCAAGCCGCGGCGGCGCGACCCGGACGCGGTGGCGGATACGCTCACCCGCGCCGTGCGTTCGCAGGTGAACGCCGCCTGGGGCAAGAAGCCGCTCTGCCATGTGCTGGTGATCACGGTATGAAGGACGCCGCCTGAGCGTAGCCGGGCGGGGAGAACTGTCATGATCGGTCGTCTCAATCATGTCGCCATCGCCGTGCCGGACCTTGGGGCGGCGACCGCTCTCTACCGCGACACCCTGGGCGCCAAGGTGTCGGCGCCGGTCGACCAGCCGGAACACGGCGTGACCACGGTGTTCATCGACTTGCCGAACACCAAGATCGAGCTGCTGGGCCAGCTGGGCGAAGGCTCGCCGATCGCCCGGTTCCTGGAGCGCAACCCGGATGGCGGCATTCACCACATCTGCTACGAGGTGGATGACATCCTCGTCGCCCGCGACCGGCTGACCGGCGCCGGCGCTCGGGTGCTGGGCCCCGGCGAGCCGCGCATCGGGGCGCATGGCAAGCCGGTGCTGTTCCTGCATCCCAAGGATTTCAACGGTACGCTCGTCGAACTGGAGCAGGCCTGAACCGTGTTCGGCATCGGCACCTATATCGCCATCTACTTTCTGGTCTGGTGGACGGTCATCTTCATGACGTTGCCGTTCGGGGTGCGCTCGCAGCACGAGGACGGCACGCCGCAGGATGGCACCGAGCCCGGCGCCCCCCAGCGCCCGCTGCTCATCCGCAAGGCCATCGCCACCACGCTGATCGCGGCGGTCATCGTCGGGCTCTTCGCCTTCCTGGTGGAGACCCACCGGCTGCGGCTCGACATGTTCCCGATGCCGTTCGCGGTCCGATGACGGCTCGGCGCTGAAAGACGTCGGTTCGGTGACAGCTGCCTGAACGGCGCGGGAAGAGGGCGCGTGCGTTCTTCGTGGAAGCTTTGGCGGGGGAGTCCAAGGCGATCGAACCGACCGGCTCGCCGCATAGCCAAGCGTGCACATCGTTCCAATCGGCAAAAAAAGAGGCGGGATCCACCGGATCCCGCCTTCTCTTTCTCATGGCCGCCCGCGCCTGGTTCCGTCCCGTTTTACGGTGATCTGCCAGGGGGCTTTCTTGCCGATCATTCCTCCCGAGACCCGGGCCGGACGCCGCGCGAGAGCGTGGACGGGCGGACCCCTTTCTTGAGGAAGCCAACATAGGCCGGAATCAATCGGCTTGTCATCCTTGCGCCGCAATAGATCGTTTGTGCAGCGCAATAGTCAAAAGTGCAGCCGGGGTGTGACAGCCGTTCAAATTGCCGTCGTCACAGGGCGCGGGCGAGGGGAGAGGCGGGGCAAGGGCTTGTCTTTTCGACGCCGATCCGGTTTCACTCGGCACCGTCTTTCCGGCCATCCGCGCCGGTCGAATCGAAAGTCTCGCTGATGCGCCTGTCCCGCTACCTCCTTCCCATCCTGCGCGAAGTCCCCAAGGAAGCCGAAATCGTCTCGCACCGGCTGATGCTGCGCGCCGGCATGGTCCGCCAGGAGAGCGCCGGCATCTATGCCTGGCTGCCGCTCGGCAAGAAGGTGCTGGACAAGATCTGCAACGTCATCCGCGAGGAGCAGAACCGCTCCGGCGCCATCGAGATCATGATGCCGACCATCCAGTCGGCGGATCTCTGGCGGGAAAGCGGACGCTATGACGACTACGGCAAGGAAATGCTCCGCATCAAGGATCGCCACGAGCGCGACATGCTCTACGGGCCGACCAATGAGGAGATGCTCACCGAGATCGTCCGCGCTTATGTGAAGTCCTACAAGGACCTGCCCCTGAACCTCTACCATATACAGTGGAAGTTCCGCGACGAGGTGCGCCCGCGCTTCGGCGTCATGCGCTCGCGCGAGTTCCTGATGAAGGACGCCTATTCGGTCGATCTCGATTTCGACAATGCGGTCATCGCCTATAACCGCATGTTCGTCGCCTATCTGCGCACCTTTGCCCGACTGGGGCTGAAGGCAATCCCGATGGTGGCCGATACCGGGCCGATCGGCGGCAATCACAGCCATGAATTCATCATTCTCGCCTCCACCGGCGAGAGCGAGGTGTTCTGCCACGCCGACTATCTCGACATGGCGCCGCCCCCCGCCGGCATCGATTTCCGCGATCCCGCGGCGCTGCAGGCGACGGTCGACCAGTGGACCAGCCTCTACGCCGCCACCGAGGAGAAGCACGACGTCGCCGCGTTCGAGGCCGTCGAGGAAGGCAAGCGGCTCTCCGCCCGCGGCATCGAGGTCGGCCACATCTTCTATTTCGGTACCAAATATTCCGAGCCGATGGGCGCCAAGGTGACCGGCCCCGACGGCGTCGAGCGCCCGGTGCATATGGGCTCCTACGGCATCGGCCCCTCGCGGCTGGTGGCGGCGATCATCGAGGCGTCGCATGACGAGAACGGCATCATCTGGCCGGACGCCATCGCGCCCTTCAAGGTCGGCATTCTCAACCTCAAGGTCGGCGATGCGGCGACCGACGCGGCCTGCGAGCAGATCTATGCGGCGCTGACCGCCCAAGGCGTCGACGTCCTCTATGACGATACCGAGGAGCGTCCCGGTTCGAAATTCGCCACGGCCGATCTCATCGGTCTGCCCTGGCAGATCATTGTCGGGCCGAAGGGGCTCGCGGCCGGCACGGTGGAACTGAAGCGCCGAGCGGACGGTGCGCGCGAGAATCTGTCGGTCGAGTCTGCGCTCGCCCGCGTTCTCGGCTGAGCCGGAAGGCGGCGGAGGCGAGATGGCGTTCAAGAGCGCAGCGAAGAATCCGGCGGGCAAGACCTCCGGCAAGGAAGACGTCCGGACGAAGGCGGCCGCGGAGCCTTCCGGCACGCGGCCGTTCAGCGCCTTCGAATGGATGCTGTCGCTGCGCTATCTGCGCGCCCGCCGCAAGGAAGGCTTCATCTCGGTCATCGCCGGCTTCTCCTTCCTCGGCATCATGCTGGGTGTGGCGACACTGATCATCGTCATGGCGGTGATGAACGGCTTCCGTACCGAGCTCCTGTCGAAGATCCTCGGCCTCAACGGCCACCTGCTGGTGCAACCCATCGACAGTCCGCTGACGGACTACGAGGCGGTCGCCATGCGGATCGCCGGCGTGCCGGGCATCAAGCTGGCCGTGCCGCTGATCGAGGGGCAGGCGCTGGCCTCCTCGGCCTTCAACGCCTCGGGCGTGCTGGTGCGCGGCATCTCGGAAGGCAATCTGCGGGCGCTGCCCTCGATCGCCGCGAACATCCGCGAGGGCACGCTGCAGGGCTTCGATCAGGGCGAGGGCATTGCCATCGGCAAGCGGCTCGCCGACCAGCTCTCGCTGCACGCCGGCGACAACATGACCCTGGTCTCGCCGCGCGGGGCGGTGACGCCGATGGGCACCAGCCCGCGCATCAAGGCGTACCGGATCGCCGCGATCTTCGAGATCGGCATGTCGGAATATGACGGCGCCTTCGTGTTCATGCCGCTACCGGAGGCGCAGGCCTATTTCAACAAGGATGGCGACGTCACTGCCATCGAGGTCTACACCGACAATGCCGACGCCATGGACACGTACCGGGCCGCGGTGCAGCAGGCGGCGCAGCGGCCGGTCTACATCGTCGACTGGCGGCAGCGAAACGCCACCTTCTTCAACGCGCTGCAAGTCGAGCGGAACGTGATGTTCCTCATCCTGACGCTGATCGTGGTGGTGGCGGCGTTCAACATCGTCTCCGGCCTTAACATGCTGGTGAAGGACAAGGGCCGCGACATCGGCATCCTGCGCACCATGGGCGCCTCGCGTGGGGCGATCATGCGCATCTTCCTGGTCACCGGCGCGGCGATCGGCGTGGTCGGCACTCTGGCCGGCTTCCTGCTCGGCCTCGTCGTCTGCCTGAATGTCGAGGAGATCCGTCAGTTCATCTCCTGGCTGACCGCGACCGAGCTGTTCTCGCCGGAGCTCTATTATCTCTCGCGCCTGCCGGCGGAGATGAATGCCGGCGAGACCACCTCGGTGGTGATCATGGCGCTGGTGCTGTCCTTCCTCGCTCCGCTCTACCCGTCCTGGCGCGCCGCGCGCCTCGATCCGGTGGAAGCGCTGCGCTATGAGTGAGGCGAGAATGGCCGCCGCATTGCGCCTTCAGGGCATCGACCGCCGTTACGTTCAGGGCGAGGGCACGCTCGAGATCCTGCGCAGCGCCGATTTCGAGGTGATGGAGGGGCAGTCGGTGGCCCTGGTCGCGCCCTCCGGTACCGGCAAGTCGACGCTGCTGCACATCGCCGGCCTTCTGGAGCATCAGGACTCCGGCGAGGTGTATATCGGCGATCAGCCCACCGCCGGCCTCGCCGATGCCGATCGCACGCGTATCCGCCGCACCGATATCGGCTTCGTCTACCAGTTCCATCATCTCCTTCCCGAGTTCTCGGCGGTGGAGAATGTGATGATGCCGCAAATGATCCGCGGCCTGGCGAAGCGCGAGGCGGCGGCACGCGCCAAGGAACTGCTGAGCTATCTCGGCCTCGGCAAGCGGCTGGAGCACCGGCCCGGCGAGCTTTCCGGCGGCGAGCAGCAGCGCGTGGCCATTGCCCGGGCAGTGGCCAATGCGCCGCGCGTGCTGCTGGCGGACGAGCCGACCGGTAATCTCGATCCGCACACCGCCGACCACGTCTTCCACGCGCTGCAGCAACTCGTCGAGGCGACCGGGCTGGCGGCCGTGATCGCCACCCACAATCTCGATCTTGCCGCGCGCATGCACCGCCGCGTGACCCTGCATGACGGGGGCGTCGCCGAACTCGCCTGACATACGGAGATTTCCGGTTGCCGGCGCGGTTATTGGTCTTACTATTTCGGGACATGTACGGACGCCCCTGAGGAGCGCCCCCCGGATGGACTTGCCGTGGCTTGATCATCTGTCGATGCTATCCCTCGCCGTGCTGGCCGCGGTGATGCTGATCGCCGCGCTGCGCCTGTTCGGCACCCGGCATGTACCGGTGACCGCCGAGCAGCAACTGGCGGGGGACGGGGATTACGATTACGCGGTCGACCATGTGGAGGCGCACCAGGCGAGCCTCGACCGCTTCTCGGCGCTCGCCACGACGCCCTCGGGCTATGATTGCGTCGCCGAGCTGGTGCCGGAAACCTCTCGGGCCCGCGATGCGGTGCAGATCCGGGTGGTGGTCGACGGGGCCACGGTCGGCACGATCGGCCGCAAGGAAGTGCGGACCTTCATGGCGGCGATGAACGGCAAGCCGGCACGCTGCGACGCCCTGATCGTCGCCCCGCGCGACGCCGCCCGGCACCTGTCGGTGCGGCTCGACCTCGCCTGGCCGCCGCGTATCTCCTGACGCATTGCCGACGATTCGAGGAATCGCGTTAGCGGTTCCGCAACCAACCACAAGAACACAAAGAGAACAAAGCTTGACCTGAGGCCGTTTATCCCCGATGTTCTCCCTATGTTCCATATCGTCATGTCGCAAGGGAGATCGTCATGATCCGCATCCTGTTTCAGGAAGTCGCCGCGCTGTCCTCCATCGGCCTGTTCGTGGCGATGATCGGCACCTGGGCCGGCGTGTTCGCCGGCATCGGAGGATGACGGGGACAGACCCGTCGCTCACGCAGACGCGGGTGGACGCCGGTGGCCGCCCTCCTCACGATGAGCGCTTGTGAGTCGCGAGCGGGAGAAGCAACATGGCCGAGGCGGATGTCGGGTTCGTCCATCTCCACGTCCATTCCTCCTTCTCGCTGCTGGAGGGGGCGCTGCCGGTCGGCAAGCTTGCCGAACTGGTCAAGAAGGACCGGCAGCCCGCCATCGCCCTGACCGATACCGGCAACCTGTTCGGGGCGCTGGAATTTTCCGAAAAGATGGCCGGTGCCGGCATTCAGCCCATCGTCGGCTGTTCGCTCGCCATCGATTTCGGCGATCAGGCCGGTCGGGGGCCTGCGCATGCCCAGCGCCCGCGCATCGTGCTGCTCGCCGCCGACAAGACCGGCTGGGGTCATCTGATGGAGCTGGTGTCGCGCTCCTATCTGGACACCGCCGATGACGGCGCCCCCCATATCAAGATGGAATGGCTGGAGGCGCACCATGCGGGGCTCATCGCCCTCACCGGCGGGCCTTCCGGTCCGATCGACAAGGCCTTGGCGCTCGGAGCGCCGGATGTGGCCTCCCAGCGGCTGGAGGCGCTGAAGACGCTGTTCGGCGACCGGCTCTATGTCGAGATCCAGCGCCACGGCATCGGCGAGGAGCGACGGGTTGAGCGCGCGCTCATCGAGCTCGCCTACCGCCTGCAGCTGCCGCTGGTGGCGGCCAATGAGCCGTTCTTCGCCTCCCAGGATGATTATGAGGCGCATGATGCGCTGATCTGCATCGCCGAGGGGCGCCTGGTGGCCGAGGACGGCCGCCGCCAGCTCACCCCCCAGCATCGCTTCCGCACCCGCGCGGAAATGATGGAGTTGTTCGCCGATCTTCCCGAGGCGCTCGCCAACACCATCGAGGTCGCGCGGCGCTGCGCCTATCGCCCGCGCACCGTGAAGCCGATCCTGCCGCGCTTCACCATGGAACGTGACGAGGCCGAGGAACTACGCGTGCAGGCGGAGGAGGGGCTCGCCGCCCGGCTTGCCGTGCACGGCCCGGCGCCGGGGCTGACGGAGAAGGACTATCACGAGCGGCTCGCCTTCGAGCTCAGCATCATCGAGAAGATGAAGTTCCCCGGCTACTTCCTGATCGTGTCGGACTTCATCAAATGGGCGAAGGCGCACGGCATCCCGGTGGGGCCGGGGCGTGGCTCCGGTGCCGGCTCGCTGGTCGCCTATTCGCTCACCATCACCGACCTCGATCCGTTGCGCTTCGGCCTGCTGTTCGAGCGCTTCCTGAACCCCGAACGCGTGTCGATGCCGGATTTCGATATCGACTTCTGCCAGGAACGACGTGACGAGGTGATCCGCTACGTGCAGCAGCGCTACGGCCGCAGCCAGGTGGCGCAGATCATCACCTTCGGTACGCTGCAGGCGCGCGGCGTGCTGCGCGACGTTGGCCGTGTGCTGGAAATGCCCTATGGCCAGGTCGACAAGCTCTGCAAGCTGGTGCCGCAGAACCCCGCCAACCCGGTGACGCTGAAGCAGGCGATCAATGACGAGCCGCGCCTGCAGGCCGAGGCCGAAGCCAATCCGGTGGTGAAGCGCGCCTTCGACATCGCCACCCGCCTCGAAGGGCTGAACCGCCACGCCTCGACCCACGCCGCCGGCATCGTGATCGGCGACCGGCCGCTGGCGCAACTGGTGCCGCTCTATCGAGACCCGCGTTCCGATATGCCGGTGACGCAGTACAACATGAAATGGGTCGAGCAGGCCGGGCTGGTGAAGTTCGACTTCCTGGGCCTGAAGACGCTCACCGTGTTGCAGACGGCGGTCCGGCTGATCGCCCAGCGCGGCATCGAGCTCGATCTCGGCACCATCCCGCTCGACGATGCCGGCAGTTACGCCATGCTCACCCGTGGCGAGACGGTCGGGGTGTTCCAGGTGGAAAGCGCCGGCATGCGGCGTGCCCTCGTCGACATGAAGCCGGACCGGTTGGAGGACATCATCGCCTTGGTGGCGCTGTATCGTCCGGGCCCGATGGCCAACATCCCGGTCTATTGCGCGGTGAAGAACGGGCAGGAGCAGGCTGTCTACGCCCATCCCGCGCTGGAGGGCAGCCTCAAGGAGACCTACGGCGTCATCATCTACCAGGAACAGGTGATGCAGATCGCCCAGACCCTGTCGGGCTATTCGCTCGGCGAGGCGGACCTGCTGCGCCGTGCCATGGGCAAGAAAATCCGCGCCGAGATGGACAAGCAGCGCGAGCGCTTCGTCGACGGCGCGGTGGAGCGTGGGGTGCCCAAGGCCAAGGCCTCGGAGATCTTCGACCTGCTCGCCAAGTTCGCCGATTACGGCTTCAACAAGAGCCACGCGGCGGCCTATGCGCTGGTGTCGTACCAGACCGCCTATCTGAAGGCGAACTACCCCACCGAGTTCCTCGCCGCCTCGATGACGCTCGACATGGGCAACACCGACAAGCTGGCGGAATTCCGCCAGGATGCGCAGCGGCTCGGCATCACGGTGGTGCCGCCGTCGGTGAACCATTCGGGCCGCGAATTCGCGGTGAAGGACGGGCGCATCCTCTACGCGCTCGCCGCCATCAAGGGCGTCGGCCTGCAGGCGGTGGACGCCATCGTCGAGGCGCGGGGCGACCGGCCGTTCAAGGATCTGGCCGATTTCGCCGCCCGCATCAACGCCAAGGCGCTCAACAAGCGCACCATGGAGAGCCTCGTGAACGCCGGCGCCTTCGACACGCTGGAGCCGAACCGCGCCCGCGCCGCGGCCGCCATCGAGGCGGTGCTCGGCCATGCGGCGGCGGCCGGCGCCGAGGCGGCGCTCGGGCAGGGCAACATGTTCGGCGGGCCGTCGATGGCGGCGGATCTGCGCATCCCCAATGTCGAGGCGTGGCTGCCGGCGGAGAAGCTGCAAAAGGAATACGACGCCATCGGCTTCTTCCTCACCGGCCACCCGCTCGATGATTACGGCAAGGCGCTGGAGCGTTTCCGCGTGCAGCGCTGGAGCGACTTCTCCCGCTCGGTGCGCGCCGGCGCCACCGCCGGGCGGCTGGCCGCCACCGTGGTGAGCAAGCAGGAGCGCCGCACCAAGACCGGCAACAAGATGGGCATTGTCGGCCTGTCCGATCCCTCCGGCCAGTTCGAGGCGGTGCTGTTCTCCGAATCGCTGAACCAGTTCCGCGACCTGCTGGAGCCGGGGAGGGCGCTGCTGCTCCACGTCGCCGCCGAGTTGCAGGGCGAGGATGTCCGCGCCCGCATCCAGACCTGCGAGCCGCTCGACCAGGCTGCCTCCAAGATGCAGAGGGCACTGCGCATCTTCCTGCGCTCGCCCGATCCGCTGGAAAGCGTGGCGTCGCGGCTCGGCTCGCTCGGCGGCGGGCGCGGCGACGGCGAGGTGGCCATCGTGCTGCTGCTCGGCGAGCGCGGCGAGACCGAGGTCGAGGTGAAGCTTCCCGGCCGCTTCGGTCTCTCCCCGCAGATCGCCGGCGCCATCAAGGCGGTGCCCGGCGTGGTGGCGGTGGAGATGCATTAGAGCGGCCGGCCGCCTTCGCAGAAGTGCGCTCCGGTAGCGGGATGGCGTTACGCTTCCGTCAGGGCGGCGCGCAGGGTGCCGCTGCGGCCATCGCTCTTGCCTAACACCGCCACCTCGCGTATATGCCGCGCCATCCCGCACGCGGACTTCGCGGCCGGGCTCTCTTCCTATGGTCGAGGCCCATGGCCGCTCCGGTGTCGATGCCGAATTCCCGGCACGGCCATGTCCGCGGAGGCTAACCGGAAGAGAGATGACCATGGCACTTCCCGATTTCACCATGCGTCAGCTGCTTGAAGCTGGCGTGCATTTCGGCCATCAGTCCCACCGCTGGAACCCGAAGATGGCTCCGTTCATCTTCGGCACCCGCAACAACATCCACATCATCGACCTCGCCCAGACGGTGCCCTCGCTGGCCCGTGCGCTGCAGGTGGTGTCCGACACCGTGGCCCGCGGCGGCCGCGTGCTGTTCGTCGGTACCAAGCGCCAGGCGGCCGATGCGGTGGCCGATGCGGCCAAGCGCTCGGCGCAGTATTATGTCAATTCCCGCTGGCTCGGCGGCATGCTGACCAACTGGAAGACCATCTCGCACTCCATCGCCCGCCTGAAGAAGCTCGAAGAGCTGCTCAATGCCGGCGAAGGTGTGGGCTACACCAAGAAGGAGCGCCTGACGCTCCAGCGCGAGAAGGAAAAGCTCGATCGCGCCCTTGGCGGTATCCGCGACATGGGCGGCCTGCCGGATTTGCTGTTCGTGATCGACACCAACAAGGAAGACCTCGCCGTCGCCGAAGCGCGTCGCCTGGGCATCCCGGTTGCGGCGATCCTCGACACCAACTGCGACCCGGACGGCATCTCCTATCCGGTGCCGGGCAATGACGACGCCGGCCGCGCCATCAACCTCTATTGCGACCTGATCGCCCGTGCCGCCATCGACGGCATCGGCCGCGCCCAGGGCGATTTCGGTGTCGATATCGGCGCCGCCGAAGTGCCTCTGATCGAGGACCTTCCCGCCGAGACCACCTGGTCGAGCTTCGAGCCGCTGTCCGGCCCGCGTGGCCCGGCCGACGACCTGAAGAAGCTGACCGGCGTTTCCCCGGCCATCGAGAAGAAGCTGACCGACCTCGGCATCTTCCACTTCTCGCAGATCGCCGGCCTCGACGCCGCCGATGCGCACCGGATCGGCGAAGAAGTCGGCCTGCCGGGCCGTGTCGATGGCTGGGTCGCCCAGGCCAAGGAGCTGACCGCCGAGGTCGAGTGACCGGGGCGGAAGAAGTCTCGCGGCGGCGATATGGGCTGCCGTTCGGATCGTGAAGTCGCGGCCGGCCCGGAACCCTCCGGCCGGCCGTGTCGTCAAATGACACATGCACGAATGATACGTCGCAGCGGACACCTGCGAATCGTGTCGATTGGAATGAGGAACGGGATATGGCCAACATCACCGCGGGCATGGTGAAGGAGCTGCGCGAGAAGACCGGCGCGGGCATGATGGACTGCAAGAACGCGCTGAACGAGGTCGAGGGCGACATCGAGGCCGCCATCGACTGGCTGCGCAAGAAGGGCCTCGCCAAGGCCGCCAAGAAGGCCGGCCGCGTCGCCGCCGAGGGCCTGATCGGCCTCGCACTGGCCGGCACCAAGGGCGTGGTAGTCGAGGTGAACTCCGAGACCGACTTCGTCGCCCGCAACGAGCAGTTCCAGGCGCTGGTGCGCAACATCGCCCAGGTGGCGCTCGCCGCCGGCGACGATGTCGCGGCGATCGGCGCGGCGGCCTATCCGGCCGGCGGCACCGTCAGCGAGGCGATCTCCAGCGCCGTCGCCACCATCGGCGAGCATATGAACCTGCGCCGCGCCAAGGAGCTGTCGGTGAGCGAAGGCGTCGTCGCCAGCTACATTCACGGCTCGGTGGGCGACGGCCTCGGCAAGATCGGCGTGCTGGTCGCGCTGGAATCGACCGGCAAGGCCGATGAGCTCGCCGCGCTCGGCCGCCAGATCGCCATGCATGTCGCCGCCGCCAACCCGCAGGCGCTCGACGCCGCCGGCATCGACGCCGACATCGTCGCCCGCGAGCGCGGCGTGCTGGCCGAGAAGGCCAAGGCCTCCGGCAAGCCGGACAACGTCGTCGAGAAGATCGTCGAGAGCGGCCTGAAGACCTTCTACAAGGAAGTCACGCTGGTCGAGCAGGCCTTCATCCACGAGCCCTCCAAGACCGTCGCCCAGGCGGTGAAGGAGAGCGAGGGCAAGGTCGGCGCGCCGGTGAAGATCACAGGCTTCGTGCGCTTCGCCCTCGGCGAAGGCGTCGAGAAGCAGGAGAGCGACTTCGCCGCCGAGGTCGCCGCCGCCGCCGGCGCCTGAGACGCAGAACGCGTTTGTTGATAAGACCACGCCGGGGGCGCCAGCAGCGCGTCCGGCGTGTTTTATTGTGGCGGCGCGGTTGGGCGTCGCGCGAAGAGTGAAAAGGTGCCTCATGTCGCAGTCGGCGGAACCGCAGGAAATCCATTACCGGCGGGTGCTGGTGAAGGTGTCCGGTGAGGCGCTGATGGGCAGCGAGGCCTTCGGCCTGCACTGGCCGACCATCGAGGGCATCGCCCGCGATCTCGTCGATGCCCGGAAGTCCGGCGCGGAAGTGGCGGTCGTCGTCGGAGGCGGCAACATTCTGCGCGGCGCCAGCGTCGCCGGCCGAGGCCTCGACCGCGCCACCGCCGATCATATGGGCATGCTGGCCACGGTGATGAACGCGCTGGCGCTGGAGAAGGCGATCGAGGAGGCCGGCTCGCCGGCCCGCACGCTCTCCGCCATTCCGATGCCCACCATCTGCGAGCCCTATGCCCGCCAGACCGCCTCCCGGCACCTTTCGCGCGGGCGCATCGTCGTGCTGGCCGGCGGCACCGGCAATCCGTACTTCACCACCGATACCGGCGCGGTGCTGCGCGCCGCCGAGCTCGAATGCGACGCGGTGATGAAGGCGACCAATGTCGACGGCGTCTACACCGCCGATCCCAAGCGGGATCCGGCCGCCACCCGCTACGAGCGGCTCACCCATGACGAGGCGCTCGCCAAGGATCTCAAGGTGATGGACGCCGCCGCCTTCGCGCTGGCGCGCGAGGCCAAGCTGCCGATCATCGTCTTTTCCATCCGCCAGCCCGGCGCCATCGAGGACGCCGTGCGGGGAAGGGGCCGCTCCACCACCGTCGCGCCGTAGCCGGACGCCGCCGGCGCCCGTCTCCATGCCGCGCTGCGGCATGCAATAAGGCGCCTGCGCGCTTGCCTCGCGCGTCAAACCATCTGATATAGCCGGGTCCGGCCGCTTGCGGCGCTGGCGCCGCTCTGAGCGGGCAGCGTTGTGAGCCCGGTGCAGCAAGAAGAGGGTTCGCTATGAGCACTGGTTCGATCGATATTGCCGATCTTAAGCGCCGCATGCAGGGCGCCATCGGCGTCCTTAAGCAGGAACTGAGCGGCCTGCGTACCGGACGCGCCTCCGCGAGCCTCCTGGAGCCGATCCAGGTGGACGCCTATGGCGCCCATATGCCGCTCAACCAGTGCGCCTCGGTCAATGTGCCGGAGCCGCGGCTGCTCTCGGTGCAGGTCTGGGATCGCAGCATGGTGTCGGCGGTGGAGAAGGCGATCCGCGATTCCAATCTCGGCCTCAACCCGCAGACCGAGGGCCAGGTGATCCGGGTGCGCATTCCCGAACTCACCCAGGATCGCCGCCAGGAACTGGTGAAGGTCGCCCACAAATATGCGGAAGCGGCCAAGGTCTCGGTGCGCCATGTGCGCCGCGACGGCATGGACAGCCTGAAGAAGGCGGAGAAGGACGGCGATATCAGCGCCGACGAGCAGACCCGCCTGTCGGATCAGGTGCAGAAGGCCACCGACCAGTCGATCGCCGAGGTCGACCAGGTGCTGGCGGCCAAGGAAAAGGAAATCCTGGCGGTTTGAGCGCAGGCTAGGCGACGGCGCGGAGTTGGCCTCCTTGAAGATCGCGAAGTTCGACGCGTCAGACGATGCACCGAGCGAGGACGGGCAGCCGGTGGCGGCGGAGCCCGCCCGGCCGGTGCCGCGGCATGTCGCCATCATCATGGATGGCAATGGCCGCTGGGCGACGTCGCACGGCCTGCCGCGCTTCGAGGGGCATCGTCGCGGCGTCGAGGCGGTGCGACGCACCATCGCCGCCGCCATCGAGCTCGGCATCGAGGCGCTGACCGTGTTCAGCTTCTCCAGCGAGAACTGGACCCGCCCCGAGGGCGAGGTCGACGAGCTGATGGGGCTGCTGAAGCTGTTCATCCGCAGCGATCTTCGGGATCTCCACACCCGCAATGTGCGGGTGCGCATCCTCGGCGAGGGGCATCCGCGCGACGGCGAGATCCAGGCGATGCTGCGCGAGGCGGAGAGCCTGACCGCCGGCAATACCGGCCTCACACTGGCCGTCGCCTTCAATTACGGCTCGCAGAACGAGATCGCGCGGGCCGCCCGCACATTGGCGCTGGAAGTGGCGGCCGGGCGGTTGGCGCCGGAGGACATCACCCCGGCGCGGCTCGCCGGCGCGCTCGATACGGCCGGCCTGCCGCCGCTCGATCTGCTCATCCGCACCAGCGGCGAGCAGCGTCTGTCGAATTTCCTGCTCTGGCAGGCGGCTTATGCCGAACTCGTCTTCCTCCCGGTGCTGTGGCCGGATTTCGACCGCGGATGGTTCGAACAGGCGCTGGCCGAATTCGCCTCCCGCGAGCGGCGATTCGGCGGCCTCGATACGGCGGGGCGTTCGTGAGTTGACCATCGGTGCCGATTTTCTGCCTCGTCTCGGCTCGGCGCTGGTGCTGGGTCCGCTGGTCATCGGCGCCGCGGCCTGGGGTGGGCGGCCTTTCGTGCTGCTGTGCTTCCTCGCCAGCCTGATGCTGCTGCGGGAATGGGCCAAGATGGTGTGCCTGCCGCGCCTGCCCGGCGTTCTCGCGCTCGGCGGCGGCGGCCTTGCCTGCGCCCTTTTCGCCCTGGTCGCGGGGCCGCCCATGCTGATCCTGGCGCTGCCGGCCGGCGCGCTCGCGGGGGCGCTCATCGTGCGCGGCGGGCCGACGATGCGGCTGTGGGCGATGCTCGGCGTGGTCTATGCCGGTGCGCTCGCCTTCTCGCTCACCTTGCTGCGCCTCGATCCCGCCTTCGGGCTGGTCGCGGTGATCTGGCTGCTGGCGGTGGTATGGACCACCGACATCGCCGCCTATTTCTGCGGGCGCCTCATCGGCGGGCCGAAGCTGTGGCCGCGCGTCAGCCCCAACAAGACCTGGTCGGGCGCTGTTGGCGGCGTGCTGTTCGCGGTGGGGGCGGGCATGCTGACGGTGTGGCTCGCCGGCATCGACTCCTCGCTGCTCGCTGCCCCGGCGGCCTTCGCCGCCAGCGCCTGCAGTCAGGCCGGCGATCTGTTCGAATCGAGCATGAAACGCCGGTTCGGCGTGAAGGATTCGGGCCATCTCATTCCCGGCCATGGCGGGCTGATGGACCGGCTGGACGGGCTGGTGGTGGCGGCGGTGCTCGCCTGCCTCATGGGCCTCGTGCGCGATCCCGCTTCGCCGGCCGCCGGCCTGCTGGTGTGGTGAGGGGGGCGGGGAACCGCGCCGCAAATGTGGCAGGCTGCCGTTTCTCTGCCAAACTTGGCAGCGACATCATGGACGGCAACATCCCGGGCGAGCCGATCGCGGCCCGGGTCCAGGCGCAGATGAGGAAAACGCAATGAGTGTACTCTCTTCGATGGGCGGCGGCGCCGAATGGCTGCTCGGCTATCTCATCCCGTTCCTCTTCGTGCTGACCATCGTGGTGTTCTTCCACGAGCTCGGGCATTTCTGGGTGGCGCGGCGCGCCGGGGTGCGGGTGGTGGCGTTCTCGATCGGCTTCGGGCCGGAGATCGTCGGCTTCAACGACCGGCACGGCACGCGCTGGAAGCTTTCGGCGATACCGCTCGGCGGCTATGTGAAGTTCCTCGGCGACGACAACGCCGCCTCGACGCCGGACCGCAACGGCCTCTCGCAAATGACCGAGGCCGAGAAGAAGGTGAGCTTCTTCCACAAATCCGTCGGCGCCCGCGCGGCCATCGTCGCGGCCGGCCCGATAGCCAATTTCATTCTCGCCATCGTCATCTTCGCCGGCCTGTTCATGACGGTCGGACGGCAGGTGGCGACGCCGCGCGTCGATGCCATCCAGGCCGGCAGCGCCGCCGAGAAGGCCGGCTTCCAGCCGCATGACCTGATCCTGTCGATCGATGGCGCGCCGATCGAATCCTTCGGCGACATGCAGCGCATCGTCTCGGCCAGCGCCGACGTGCCGCTCCGCGTGGAAATCGACCGCGGCGGCGAGAGGCGCACGCTGTCCGCGACGCCGGACCGCCGCGAGATCACCGATTCCTTCGGCAATGTGCACCGCATCGGCGTGCTCGGCATCTCCCGCTCCACCGGTGCGGGCGAGGTGACGACCCAGCGATTCGGCCCGGTCGAGGCGGTCGGCCTGGCCGGCAAGGAGGTGTGGTTCATCGTCGAGCGCACCTTCTCCTATCTCGGCGGTGTGGTGACGGGACGCGAATCCGCCGACCAACTGGGCGGGCCGATTCGCATCGCCCAGGTGTCCGGGCAGGTGGCGACGTTCGGGATCGGCGCGCTTTTGCAGCTGGCGGCGGTTCTGTCGGTTTCGATCGGTCTTCTTAACCTCTTCCCCGTACCTTTGCTGGATGGCGGACACCTGATGTTCTACGCCATCGAAGCGCTGCGCGGCCGTCCGCTCAGCGATCGGGCGCAGGAGGTCGGTTTCCGCATCGGGCTTGCTTTGGTACTGATGCTCATGCTGTTCGCTACGTGGAATGATATTCTCAATATTTCAAAATCTTGACGCCCCTCTGCCAAGCGTTGCCGGTGTGCCACGGCGGCGGGAAAAGGCGATGGGGCGACGGGAGCTTCGTTTGCAGGCCTGGCAAAAGCTTGTACAAGCGGAGCGCTGGGTGAAAGATCGCGCCTGCCTTCGCTTGCGTGGGCGGTGCCGGCGTCAGAACAACGGTAAGGTTGCGCACCAAATGGCTGTAAGTGTCCGGTTCGTGAGTAAGATGTCTTCGGTCCTGGGCATCGTCGCCCTGGTGGCCGTGGCAGGGGTTGCCGGATCCATTGTCGCGCCTGTTAGCGCCGTTGCGCAGACGGCGAATTCCATCATTGTCGAGGGCAATCGTCGCGTCGACGCGGAGACGGTCCGTTCCTATTTCGGCACGCCGCCGCTGACGCCCGCCAAGATCGACGAGGGCCTGAAGGCGCTCTACGCCACCGGCCTTTTCTCCGATGTGCGCGTCTCCAATCGCGGCGGTCGCCTGGTGGTGAGCGTCGAGGAGAACGAGGTGATCAACCGCGTTGCCTTCGAGGGCAACAGGAAGGTCAAGGACGAGCAGCTCGCCGGAGAGGTGCAGTCCAAGGCCCGCGCGCCGTTCTCCAAGACCACGGTGCAGGCCGATACCCAGCGCATCATCGAGGTTTATCACCGCGCCGGCCGCTACGACGTGCGCGTCGAGCCGAAGACCATCGATCGCGGCCAGGGGCGTGTCGATCTGGTGTTCGAGATCACCGAGGGCGAGAAGCTCGGCGTCGCCGAGATCAAGTTTGTCGGCAACAAGTCGTTCTCCGACTGGAAGCTCAAGGACGAGCTGACCACCACCGAGTCCAACTGGCTGTCGTGGCTGAAGAATACCGACGTCTATGACGTCGACCGCATCAATTCCGACCAGGAGCTGCTGCGCCGCTTCTATCTGAAGAACGGCTATGCCGACTTCCGCATCGTGTCGGTGACCGCCGACCTCGATCGCAAGAAGGAAGGCTTCGTCATCACCTATGTGCTGGACGAGGGGCAGCAGTACCGCGTCGGCACCGTCGATGTCGTCTCCAGCATCAAGGACGTCGACCCGGCTCGCATCCGTTCCGCGCTGCGTGTGGCCAAGGGGCAGGTCTACAACGCCGAGCTGGTCGAGAAGTCGGTCGAGAACGCCACCATCGAGGTGTCGAAGAGCGGCTACGCCTTCGCCCAGGTCCGTCCGCGCGGCGACCGCAACCCCGAGGCGCGCACCATCTCGCTGGTGTTCGCGGTGGAAGAGGGTCCGCGCGTCTATATCGAGCGCATCGAAATCCGCGGCAATACCCGCACCCGCGACTGGGTCATCCGCCGCGAGTTCGATCTCGCCGAGGGCGACGCCTATAACCGCGTGCTGGTCGATCGCGCCGAGCGCCGCCTGCGCAATCTCGGCTTCTTCAAGGACGTTAAGATTTCCAACGAGCCGGGCTCGGCGCCGGACCGGGTGATCCTGGTCGTGCAGGTCGAGGACCAGCCCACCGGCGAGTTCTCCATCTCCGGCGGCTATTCCAGCTCGGACGGCTTCATCGGCGAAGTGGCGGTCTCGGAGAAGAACTTCCTCGGTCGTGGTCAGTTCGTCCGCCTCGCCGGCACGCTCGGCGAGAACGTCCAGGGCATCGATTTCAACTTCACCGAGCCCTATTTCCTCGACTATCGCATCGCGGCCGGCTTCGATCTTTCCTATCGCGAGACCGATTCGAGCAGCTACAGCCCGTACAACACCACGACGGGCGGCGGCACGCTGCGCGTCGGCCTGCCGCTCACCGACGAGCTGACCCTCGGCCTGCGCTACACCCTGTCGCAGAAGGAGATCTCGATCGATGAGGACGACATCGCCACCTATGGTCAGATCTCCTGGGCGCTGCTCGAGGTGAACAACGACCCGGCGATCACCTCGGCGATCGGCTACACGCTCAGCTACAACATGCTGGACAACAACATCGACCCGACGAACGGCTACCTGCTGGAGTTCAAGCAGGACCTCGCCGGCCTCGGTGGCGATGTGAACTACATCCGCTCCACCTTCGATGCGCGCTGGTATCTGCCGGTGTTCGGCGACGTGGTGCTGATGCTGCGCGGACAGGCGGGCAATGTCTCCTCCTGGGGCGGCGAGGACCTGCGCATCCTCGACAACTTCTTCAAGGGCCCGGACCTGGTCCGCGGCTTCGAGTCGAACGGCATCGGTCCGCGCGACCTGGCGTCCGGCCTGGATGGTTCCGATCCGGATGCGCTTGGCGGCACGCTCTACTGGGGCACCACGGCGGAACTGCAGTTCCCGCTGTCCTTCCTGCCGAAGGAAGTGGGTCTGAAGGCCGCTTTGTTCGCCGATGCCGGTTCGCTGTGGGATTACCAGGGCAACACCACCTTCGAGAACATCGCCGGCTGGCAGGACAACCTGGTGGACTGCAGCGCGCTTGAAGGCTCCTCGACCAAGGGCATGAACAATGTCTGCGTCGCCGACAGCGACTCCATCCGCTCCTCGGTCGGCGTCAGCCTGATCTGGAAGTCGCCCTTCGGCCCGCTGCGCTTCGATTACGCCTGGGTGCTGTCGAAGGAGTTCTACGACCAGGAACAGGCGTTCCGCTTCAGCGGCGGCACCCGTTTCTGAGGTCCACGCCCGATCATTGGCGGCCATATCTTTGGCGGATTACGACGGCCCGGCTCCCCCCGGGCCGTCGGTTCATTGGACGACAGGCATATCCGGCACGATGCAGTCAGCGGCTGATCCGATCTTTCACCGTCCGGTGCGCAGCTTTTCCCTCGAAGAGCTCTGCGCGCTGGTGGGCGGGCAATTCTCCGACCCCTCGCACGGGGCGCGGCAGGTCATGGATGTGGCCTCGCTGGAAGATGCCGGCCCCGGCGACATCAGCTATATGGACGGGGCCCGCTTCGTGCCGGCGCTCGCCGAAACCCGCGCCGGTTTCTGCCTGATCGGCGAACGCTTCCTGGGCTCGGTGCCGGCCGGCGTGGTGCCGGTGGTGGTGAAGCGGCCGCATGCGGCCTTCGTCGCCATCTCCCGCGCGCTCTATCCCGCCTCGCTGCGTCCCGCCTCGGTGTTCGGCCAGTCCGGCGTCGCGGCCGGCGCGGTGGTGCACCCGCAGGCGCGGCTGGAGGACGGCGTCACCGTCGATCCTGGCGCGGTGATCGGACCGGGCGCCGAGATCGGCGCCGGCAGCATCGTCGCCGCCGGCGCGGTGATCGGGCCGGGGGTGCGCATCGGCCGCGACTGCACCATCGGTGTCGGGGCGAGCGTGCTGCACGCGCTGCTCGGCGACCGGGTGGTGCTGCATCCGGGGGTGCGCATCGGCCAGGACGGCTTCGGCTATGTCGGCGGTGCCGGCGGCCACGCCAAGGTGCCGCAGATTGGCCGGGTGATCGTACAGAACGACGTCGAGATCGGCGCCTCGACCACGGTCGATCGCGGCGGCCTGCGCGACACGGTGATCGGCGAGGGCACCAAGATCGACAATCTCGTGCAGATCGCCCACAACGTGGTGATCGGCCGGCATTGCGTGATCGTCTCCCAGACCGGCATCGCCGGCAGCGCCACGCTGGGCGATTTCGTGGTGCTGGGCGGGCAGGTCGGGGTGATCGGCCATGTCCGCATCGGCGACGGGGCGAAGATCGCGGCCACCAGCAATGTGAAGGACGACGTCCCGCCGGGCGTCGAATGGGGCGGTTCGCCGGCACAGCCGATGCGGGACTGGTTCCGGGAAGTGATGGCGATCCAGCGCCTTGCCCGGGCCGATCGCGGCGCCGGGCGGAGCGCGGACGAAGGACGGAAGAACCCATGAGCGAACAGGCCGCCACCACACTCGGCGCTGCGGATATACTGAAGATCCTCGCCGTATTGCCGCACCGCTACCCGTTCCTGATGGTCGACAAGATCGTCGACATCGAGGGTGACAAGCGCGCGGTCGGCGTCAAGAACGTCTCCGCCAATGAGCCGCATTTCCAGGGCCATTTTCCGGAGAATCCGGTCATGCCCGGCGTGCTCATCCTCGAGGGCATGGCGCAGACGGCGGGGGCCGTCTGCCTGTTGCAGCGTGCCGAGGGCGGCAAGCCGTCGCTGGTCTATTTCATGACCATCGACAAGGCGAAGTTCCGGCGGCCGGTGGTGCCGGGCGACGTGCTGGAGTACCACATGATGCAGATCGCCAAGCGTCGCAACATGTGGTGGTTCCGTGGCGAGGCCAAGGTGGACGGTCAGCTGGTGGCCGAAGCCGAGGTCGGCGCGATGATCGCCCACGACGGCGGGCGCAAGTGATGGGGTCCTCCGTGCGTATTCACCCGACTTCCATCGTCGAGGACGGCGCCGTGCTCGGCGACGGCGTCGAGATCGGTCCTTTCTGCACCGTCGGCCCCAATGTCGAGCTGGCCGCCGGCGTGCGCCTCGTCTCGCACGTCGTGGTGGGCGGCCACACCCGGATCGGCGCGGGAACCGAGGTCTACCCGTTCGCCTCGCTCGGCCTGCCGCCGCAATCGGTGCACTATAAGGGCGAGCCGTGCCGGCTGGTCATCGGCGAGGGCTGCATCATCCGCGAGCATGTGACGATGAACATCGGCACCGCCGGCGGCCACATGGAGACCCGCGTCGGGGCGCATGGCTTCTTCATGGTCGGCAGCCACGTCGCGCATGACTGCGTGATCGGCGAGCGGGTGGTGTTCGCCAACAATGCGACGCTGGCCGGCCATGTCACGGTGGGCGACAACGTGTTCATCGGCGGGCTCGCCGCGGTGCACCAGTTCACCCGCATCGGCGATGGCGCGATGATCGGCGGCATGTGCGGCGTGCATTTCGATGTGATTCCGTTCGGCCTGATGATGGAGGGACATCCGGGGCTGCGGTCGCTCAACTATACCGGGCTGAAACGTCGCGGCCTGTCGCTGCAGCAGCGCCGCCAGCTGCAGGACGCCTATCGCGAACTGTTCTATGGCGCCGGCACGCTCGCCCAGCGCACCGACCGTGTGGCGGAGCGCTTCGAAGAAGACGCCAATGTCATGCGGATCGTCGCTTTCGTCCGTAGCGCCGGCAAGCGCCGCCTCACGGTTCCCGCCGATGCCGACGATCATGGCGTCGAGTCCCACGCGGACTGATCCCGCCCCGGCCGAGGCCGGCGGCGAGCCGCTCGCCATTCTGTGCGGCGGCGGGGCGTTTCCGCTGGCGGTGGCTCACGCGGCGCGCCGGGCCGGGCGATCCGTGCAGATCTTCGCGCTGCGCGGCCACGCCGATCCCGGTGTCGCGGCCTTCCCGCATGTGTGGATCGGCCTCGGCCAGTACGGCAAGCTGAAGGCGGAGCTGCGACGGCGCGGCTGCCGCGACGTGGTGTTCATCGGCAACGTGCTGCGCCCGCGCCTGCGCGACATCAAGCTCGACTGGCAGACGGTACGATTATTGCCGCGCATCGTCGGCATGCTGCGCGGCGGCGACAACCACCTGCTGTCAAATATCGGCCGGCTGTTCGAGCGGGACGGGTTCCGCCTGCTCGGCGCGCATGAGGTCGCCCCCGACATTCTGGTGCCGGCCGGCCGGCTCGGCCGCAAGGCTCCCGACCGGGCGATGCTCGATGACATCGAGATCGGCCGCCGGGCACTGACGACGATGGGGCCGCTGGATATCGGCCAGGGCGTGGTGGTGATCAACCGCCATGTGGTGGCGGTCGAGGCCGCCGAGGGCACCGACCTGATGCTGCGCCGCTGTGCCGAGTTGCGCGAGAACGGCCGTGTCCGCGCGCCGACCGCGTCCGGCGTGCTGGTCAAGGTGCCGAAGATCGACCAGGACCGCCGCTTCGACTTGCCTTCGCTCGGCGTGCTGACGGTCGAGGGCGTGGCGCGGGCCGGGCTGGCCGGCATCGCGGTCGAGGCGGGCGGCGTCATCGCTGCCGACCTTCCCGCCATCATCGCCGCTGCGGATGCCGCCGGCCTGTTCGTCTACGGCTTCGAACCGGCAGGCGCGACATGACCGGGAGCGCGCCGCGTCGCATCTTTCTCATCGCCGGCGAGGAATCCGGGGATGTCCTTGGCGCCGGGTTGATGCGCGAATTACGGGCGCTGGCCGGCGAGGAGATCGCCTTTCTCGGCGTCGGCGGTCCGGGCATGGAGGCGGAAGGCCTCCGCTCGATCTTCCCGATCGACGATATCACCGCGATGGGGTTCGGCCAGGTGATTGCCGGCCTGCCGCGGATCCTGCGCCGCATGCGCGATGCCGCCGATGCGGTGGTGGCGGCGCGCCCCGACGTGCTGGTGCTGATCGACGCGCCGGATTTCACCCATCGTGTCGCCCGCAAGGTACGGGCGCGGCTGCCGGACCTGCCGATCGTCAAATATGTCGCGCCGACCGTGTGGGTGTGGCGGCCGGGCCGGGCGCGGGCGATGAAGCCGGATGTCGACCGGGTGCTCGCGGTGCTGCCCTTCGAGCCGGCAGCGATGGCCAGGTTCGGCGGGCCGCCGACGACCTATGTCGGCCACCCGCTGCTGGACGAGATCGACCGGCTGCGCCCCGATCCGCAGGAGGCCGCCCGCCGCGAGGCGGCCCCGCCGCGGGTGCTGGTGCTGCCCGGCAGCCGGCGCGCCGAGATCGCGCGCCTCGGCGTCGCCTTCGGCGAGGTGCTCGATTTGCTGCGCCAGGAGATCCCGGATGTCGAGCTGGTGCTGCCGACCCTGCCGCGCCGGCTGGCGCAGGTTCGCGAGATGGTGGCAGGCTGGCCGGTGCAGCCGCGCATCGTCGTCGGCGAGGAGGAGAAGCTGGCGGCGTTCCGTAGTGCCCGGGCGGCGCTCGCGGCCTCGGGCACGGTGACGCTGGAACTGGCGCTTGCCGGCATTCCCACCGTCGCCGCCTATCGCATCGGCTGGCTGGAGGGACGGATCGCGCCTTTCCTTTTGCAGATCACCACGGCGATCCTGCCGAACCTGATCCTGTCGGAGAAGGCGATGCCGGAATATCTGCAATGGCATATCGACCCGCCGACGATGGCGGCCCAGCTTGCGCGCCTCATCGCCGGCGGCGAGGAACGCCAGGCTCAGCTCGCGGCCTTCTCGCGCCTCGACGCCATCATGGGGGTGGAAGGCGACAAGCCGAGCCGCCGCGCCGCCGCCGCGGTGCTGGAGACCATGCGGGCCGGGCGCGGCTGAAAAGCCGGCCGGGACTTTCATCGAGCAAAAACATGACCGGACGGATCTTCCGTAGCCGGCTGTGTAGCCCAGGATCTTGATTTTGCTCGATGCGGCCGGTCAATATCGCCGAAAAACAATAGCCGGCTGTTTTCTTGCCCTCTCGAGCCGCCCGACGCTGCCGCCTCACCGGCCCCGAGATGGTCCTCGGCCGCTCCAAGCCTCGTTCCATCTCCTCCCGCATGGGTCGGCGGCAGGTGGAAGGCGCGGACGACAGAGGTGCCCCTCATGGAAGGCGCGCGCCCGGCACCCCCGGGAGGCGCCGGCGCGGGGGAAGAGCGCGCGCGGGCGTATCGCGGCCCGCCTCGCGAGATGGCGGGGGCACAAACGAAAATCCCCGCCCTTCTGGGGAGGGCGGGGATGTCCTTTCGTCAGGTTCCGATGCCGAGCCGGCCCGGATGGACCACTTTCACTTGCGGCGGGCGATCGGCACGTAGTCGCGGCGGGTGGCGCCGGTGTAGAGCTGGCGCGGGCGGCCGATGCGCTGGCCGGGATCCTCGATCATTTCCTTCCACTGGCCAATCCAGCCCACGGTGCGGGCGAGAGCGAACAGCACGGTGAACATCGAGGTGGGGAATCCGAGGGCGCGGAGCGTGATGCCCGAATAGAAGTCGATGTTCGGATAGAGCTTGCGCTCGACGAAATATTCATCCTGCAGCGCGATGCGCTCCAGCTCCACCGCGATGTCGAGCAGCGGGTCGTCCTTGATGCCGAGCTCGCCGAGCACCTCATGGCAGGTCTTCTGCATGATCTTGGCGCGCGGATCGTAGTTCTTGTAGACGCGGTGGCCGAAGCCCATCAGGCGGAACGGATCGTTCTTGTCCTTGGCGCGCTTGATGAATTCGGGGATGCGCTCCACCGAGCCGATCTCGCCGAGCATCTTCAGCGCCGCCTCGTTGGCGCCGCCATGCGCCGGCCCCCACAGGCAGGCGATGCCGGCGGCGATACAGGCGAAGGGGTTGGCGCCGGAGGAACCGGCGAGGCGCACGGTGGAGGTCGAGGCGTTCTGCTCGTGATCGGCGTGCAGGGTGAAGATGCGGTCGATGGCGCGCGAAAGCACCGGATTGACCTTGTACTCCTCGCACGGCACCGAGAAGCACATGCGCAGGAAGTTGGAGGCGTAGTCGAGCTCGTTCTGCGGGTAAACGAAGGGCTGGCCGATGGTGTATTTGTAGGCCATCGCCGCCAGAGTCGGCATCTTGGCGATCATCCGTACCGAGGCGATCATCCGCTGCTGCGGGTCGGAGATGTCGGTGCTGTCGTGATAGAAGGCCGAGAGCGCGCCGACCGAGGCCACCATCACCGCCATCGGGTGGGCGTCGCGGCGGAAGCCGTGGAAGAACCGGCTCATCTGCTCATGCACCATGGTGTGGCGCGTGACGCGGTAGTCGAAATCCGCCTTCTGGGCGGCGGTGGGTAGTTCGCCATACAGCAGCAGGTAGCAGGTCTCGAGGAAGTCGCCCTCTTCGGCCAGTTGCTCGATCGGGTAGCCGCGATAGAGCAGCACGCCCTCGTCGCCGTCGATATAGGTGATCTGGCTCTCGCAGCTCGCCGTGGAGGTGAAGCCGGGATCGTAGGTGAACATCCCGGTCTGGCCGTAAAGCTTGCCGATATCGACGACCTGCGGCCCGATCGTGCCGTTCAGAATCGGAAGTTCCCAGCTCTTGTCGCCGATAGTCAGTGTGGCCGTTTTCGCGGAAGTGCCGTTGATGGCGTCCATGCGGGGTCTCCCTGGAGTCAATGGACCGAACGAAGCGGAGCGCGTCGGCGGGGGTTCTCGCCTTGTTGTGCGGCAGCCGTTTCCGAGGGGCCTTCTATGCTCCCCAGTGGCTGGACGCGTAAAGTCGTAACGGTTTCGATCCGTGCTCGCAAGCGCAGCGGACACGGTAGTGCGATAACATCGAAATCCAGTAACGGCAGGGCGTTTGATCGATTTCGCACCTGCATCAACACTTCGTCGTAAGCCCTTCAGGCTGCCCGGGGGACGGTGGCCTGATCGGCGATGCGCGCCAGCGACTCGTCGCGTCCCAATACCGCCAGCACATCGAAGATGCCGGGAGAGGTGGTTCGTCCGGTCATGGCGGCCCGCAGCGGCTGGGCGATGGCGCCGAGCTTGACGCCCTTGGCCTCGGCGACGGTGCGCACCGCCGCCTCGGTGCCGGCGGCGGTCCAGTCCGGCGTCGCCGCCAGCGCCTCATGGGCGCTCGCCAGCAGGGCGCGGGCGTCGTCGGTCAGCAGCGCCTTGGCCTTGTCCTCCATGTCGAGCGGACGCTGCTTGACGATGTAGCCGGCGCTGTCGATCAGCTCGACCAGCGTCTTGGCGCGCTCCTTCAGGCCGGGCATGGCGGCGAGCAGCTGTCGGCGGCGCTCGGGGGTGAGCGCGTCGGCGATCGCGGCGCCGTTGGGCAGATGCGGCAGCAGCTGGTCGATGGCGGCCAGCAGCTCGGCGTCCGGCGTCGCCCGCATATAGTGGCCGTTGATGTTCTCCAGCTTGGCGAAGTCGAACCGGGCCGGCGAGCGGCCGACGCGGTCGAGATCGAAATGGGAGATCATCTCCTCGGTGGAGAAGATCTCCTGGTCGCCGTGGCTCCAGCCGAGGCGCACCAGATAATTGCGCAGCGCGGCCGGCAGGTAGCCCATGGCACGATAGGCGTCGACGCCGAGCGCGCCATGGCGCTTGGAAAGCTTGGCGCCGTCCGAGCCGTGGATCAAAGGGATATGCGCCATGGTCGGCACGCCCCAGCCGAGCGCGCGGTAGATCTGCGTCTGGCGGGCGGCATTGGTGAGATGATCGTCGCCGCGGATGATGTGGGTGACGCCCATGTCGTGGTCGTCCACCACCACGGAGAGCATATAGGTCGGCGTGCCGTCCGAGCGCAGCAGCACGAGGTCGTCCAGCTCCTTGTTCTGGAACACCACGCGGCCCTGCACCAGGTCGTCAATCACCGTCTCGCCCTCGGTCGGCGCCTTCAGGCGGATCGCCGGCTTGGCGCCGGCGGGCGCCTCGGCGGGGTCGCGGTCGCGCCAGCGCCCGTCATAGCGCGGCGCGCGGCCTTCCTTGCGGGCGGTCTCGCGCATCTCCTCCAGCTCCGCCGCGGTGGCGTAGCAGGGATAGGCGTGGCCGGCATCGAGCATCTGCTGCACCGCCTCGCGGTGCCGTTCGGCGCGGGCGAACTGGTAGATGGTGTCGCCCGACCAGTCGATGCCGAGCCAGGTGAGCCCGTCGATGATCGCCTCGATGGCCTCCGGCGTGGAGCGCTGGCGGTCGGTGTCCTCGATGCGCAGCAGCATCTTGCCGCCCTTGGCATGCGCATACAGCCAGTTGAACAGCGCGGTGCGGGCGCCGCCAATGTGCAGGAAGCCGGTCGGGGAGGGGGCGAAGCGGGTAATGACGGTGTCGGACATCGGCTTTCCGTGTCGTCGCCGGGCGTTTTGCGCGGGGCGGTAGCGGTCGGGATGCGTGCGTGTACCATAGGAGCGCGAGCGGGGAAAAGCCGCCGTGCGGCCGCCGGCCGCCGGCGCGGGGGAAATGCGGGGGCATGGCGGGCAGGGGCGGAGCGGACGCAAAGTCGCGCGCGGACGCCGGGGCGCGGGCGATCGCCTCGCCGGCGACGGCCGCGGCCGTGCCGCGCGACGCCGTCTCCGGCCGCACGCCTTTCGCCGACGCCTCGTTCTCCCGCGCGGGCCGCAACCCCTATCCGCTGCCGGCCCGGCTCGCCGCCGCTTTGGGGGCGATGCTGGCGCAGGAGGTCGAGGACCGGCGCGCCTCGCTGTTCGTCCCCGTCGGCTTCGCCATCGGCATCGCGCTCTATCTCGGCGCCGCGACCGAACCTTCGCCCTATGCCGGGCCGGTGGCGTTCGCCGTCTTTCTGGGGCTCGCTTTGGCGGCGCGGGCGCGGCCCTTCGCTTTCTATGCGCTGGCGCTGGCGGCGACGCTCGCCGCCGGCTTCGGCGTCGCCAGCCTGCAGGTGCAGCGCATCGCCCATCCGGTGCTGGCGGCGCCACTCGCCGGCGTCGCGGTGAGCGGAAGCGTCGAGCAGGCCGAACTGCGGCCGCGCGGCAGCCGCATCGTGCTGAAGGTGACCGGCTTCGACCGCCCGCCCGAGGTGGCGCCGCAGCGGGTGCGCATCGCGCTGGCCTCCTCCAGCCCGCCGCCGGTCGGGGCGCATGTGAGCGTGCGGGCCGATCTCGCCGCGCCGCCCGGGCCGGCCTATCCCGGTGGGTTCGATTTCGGCCGCGCCGTCTGGTTCGAGGGCATCGGCGCCACCGGCTATGCGGTCGGCAAATGGCGGGAGACGCCGGCACCGGCCGCGCCGGATCTGCGGCTTGCCTTTGCCACTTGGCTGGAGGCGAGCCGGCAGGCGATCGCGGCGCGCATTCGCGCGGTGCTGCCGGGAGAGGCGGGCGGGGTGGCGGTGGCGCTGGTCACCGGCATTCGCGGCCAGGTGCCCGAGCCGCTGGAGGAGGCGATGCGCATTTCCGGCCTGTCGCACATTCTTTCGATCTCCGGCCTGCATATGGCGCTGGTGGCGACGACGGTGTTCTTCCTCGCCCGCGCCTTGCTGGCATTGTGGCCGGGGCTGGCGCTGCGCCGGCCGATCAAGGCCTGGGCGGCGGTTCCGGCGCTGGCCGCCGCCACCTACTATCTGCTGCTGTCAGGCGCCGAGGTGGCGACGCAGCGCTCCTATGTGATGACGCTGCTGGTGCTGTGCGGCGTGATGCTCGGACGGCCGGCGCTCACCCTGCACACACTGGCGCTGGCGGCGCTGATCGTGCTGACGCTCGCGCCCTGGGCGATCCTCGATCCCGGCGCGCAGATGTCCTTCGCCGCTACGCTGGCACTCGTCGTTGCCTATGAGCGCGGCGGCCGTCGCCTTATCGCCGCCGGCGCCGGCCGGGTGCCGTGGTATGCATCCGGCCCGGCGCGCTGGCTGGCGGCGCTGGCGCTCACCTCGCTGGCGGCGGGCCTCGCCACCGCGCCCTATGCCGCCTATCACTTCCAGCGCCTGGCGCCCCTCAGCCTTGTCGCCAATCTTGCGGCGACGCCGCTGGTCAGCTTCGTCATCATGCCGGCCGGGCTGATGGGCACGCTCGCCATGCCCTTCGGCTGGGAGGCGCCGGCGTTCCGGGTGATGGGCTGGGGCATCGATGCCATGAACGCCATCGCCCGCGACGTGGCGGCGCTGCCCGGCGCCGATGGCGGCGTGCGGGCCATGCCGCTCGCCAGCCTGGCGCTGATCACCTTCGCCTTTCTCGCCGCCTGCCTGCTGCGCACCCGGCTCGCTTTGGTGGCGGTGGTCTTTGCGGCGGCGGCCATCTGGCCGCTCGCCGCCGCCCGCCCTCCCGACGTGTTGATCGACGCGCAGGCGCGGACCGTGGCCGTGCGCGGGCCGGACGGGCAGCTCGCGCTGATGGGCGATCGCCGCAAGGGCCTTGCCGAGCGGTTTTCCGCCGAGCAGTGGCTCTCGGCCGAAGGGTTGCGCGGCAAGGGGGCGGGAGCGGCGCCCGCCTCATCGCCGGGGCACGCCGCCCCGGCGGTAGATGCGGCGCAGTCGCCGGCAAGATCGGCGGCGCCGGGAGCGCCGACCGGCCGATGCGATGCACTTGGCTGCGTCCTGCCGGCACGCGACGGGCGGCTCGTCGCCTATCCGCTCGACCGCGCCGCGCTGGCGGATGACTGCCGCCGCGCCGCGCTGGTGCTGACACGCTTTACGGCGCCGGCGGATTGCGCCGCCGAGGTGGTGCAACTCGACCGGGCGGGCGAGGGGGCCGGGACCGCTTTCCTGCTCGAGCCGGACGGCGGCTGGCGCCGCATCGATGCCCGCCCGCCGGATGGCGCGCGCCCCTGGCTCCCGGGATCCTCGAGCTATTTCCGCAAGACTGCGCCGTGATTCTGCGAAAAGAACGGCGCCGAAACAAAGAGCAGGAGCCTTCCCGGTGAACCGGGTTCACCGAAAGCGCTCAAGCGCGAAATCCGCAGGGGTGTCACCGGCCACCCGGTCCCCGCGCCGGGATTCAGGACCATCGATGTGTCGGAAGCATTGCGCCGCCGCCGGCACGGCGCAGCTTCGCCCCGTCAAAACGCTGGTCCGCCGGCGGTGAGGCTCAGTAGCGGCGGAACAAGCCGACCAGCCGCCCCTGGATGCGCACGCGGTCCGGCCCGAAAATGCGGGTTTCATAGGCCGGGTTGGCCGCTTCCAGGGCGATGGAGGCTCCCTTGCGGCGCAGCCGCTTCAGCGTCGCCTCCTCGTCATCGATCAGCGCCACCACGATCGAACCGGTCTCGGCGGTGTCGCCGCGGCGGATCAGCGCCAGGTCGCCATCGAGAATGCCGGCCTCGATCATCGAATCGCCGCGCACCTCCAGCGCGAAATGCTCGCCGCCGCCGAGCATCTCCGCCGGCATGGAAATGGTCTGGCTCGGCGACTGTATGGCGGAGATCGGCGAGCCGGCGGCGATGCGGCCCATGACCGGTACCGGGATCGGCCGCATCGCCTCGTCGTCGCCCGGCGGCGGCGCGGCAGGGCGGGAGCGGCCGAGGCTGCCCTCGATCACGCTCGGTGCGAAGTTGCGGGGCTGGGCGGAAGCCGCCGGCTTCGGCATCGCCTGCACCGTCTCGGGCAGGCGGATCACTTCCAGCGCCCGCGCGCGATTTGGCAGCCGGCGGATGAAGCCGCGCTCCTCCAACGCGGTGATCAGCCGGTGGATGCCGGATTTGGACCGGAGGTCGAGCGCTTCCTTCATCTCCTCGAAAGAGGGCGGTACGCCGCTCTCCTTCAGGCGTTCATTGATGAAGCGGAGCAGTTCGTGTTGCTTGCGGGTGAGCATCAGCGCAGGTCCATCCCCGGCGGGCAGCCAAAATGAAACAAATCACGAACAAACACTATCCGTTCTTTTTGTGTTCCACAATCGGTAAATAAAGCCCTAAGCGGTCGACGCGATGATGGGCTCCCGCTAATGTATGCAATGTCACGGTCATTGCCTAAGTGATACGCAGATTTGGCTTCTTGCTTGATTGGGAGATCCGCATTGCCTGCCACGATCGCCGACATTCTCCATGCGCACCGCTCCGGCCGCTCGACTCCATCGCGCACCGTCGCCGCCTGCCTGGAGCGGATCGAACGGCATGCCGATCCGTCGATCTTCACCGCGCTGTTCGGGCGCGAGGCGCTCGCCGAGCAGGTGGCGGCGCTGGAGGGGCGTGATCCGTCGAGCCTGCCGCTCTATGGCGTGCCGTTCGCGGTGAAGGACAATATCGACGTCGCCGGGCTGCCAACCAGCTGCGCCTGTCCGGATTTCGCCTATGTCGCCGCGCGCGATGCCACCGCCGTCGCGCGCCTGCGGCGGGCCGGCGCCATCGTCATCGGCAAGACCAATCTCGATCAGTTCGCCACCGGCTTGAACGGCACCCGTTCGCCCTATGGCACGCCGCGCAATGCCGTGCGCGCCGATCTGGTGCCGGGCGGCTCGAGCTCGGGCTCGGGCGTGGCGGTGGCGGCGGGGCTGGTGGCCTTCGCGCTCGGTACCGATACCGCCGGTTCGGGGCGCATCCCCGCCGGGCTGAACAACATTGTCGGCATCAAGCCGAGCCTCGGCCTGGTCTCGACGAGCGGTCTGGTGCCGGCCTGCCGCACGCTCGACTGCATTTCGGTGTTCGGCCTCACCGTCGACGACGCCTTCGCCGCGCTCCGGGTCATGGCCGGGCCGGACGAGGCCGATCCGTTCTCGCGGCCGCTGCCGCTCGGCACGCCGGGCGCCTTCCCGGTGGCGCCGCGCATCGCCGTGCCGCGGCCGGAGGACCGGGTGTTCTTCGGCGATCGCCAGGCCGAGGCGGCCTTCGCCCAGGCCATCGCCCGCATGACCTCGCTCGGCGCCCGCCTCGTCGAGATCGCCATGGAGCCGTTCCACGAGACCGCCAAGCTGCTCTATGAGGGGCCGTGGGTCGCCGAGCGCTATGCCGCGGTCGGTCCGTTTCTCGAGGCGAAGCCGGAAGCGTTCAACGAGGTGGTCCGGACCATCATCGAGGAGGGACGCCGGCGCACCGCGGTCGAGACCTTCCGCGGCCATTACCGCCGCGTCGAACTTGCGGCGCGCACCCGCGTCAGCCTCGCCGGCTGTGATGCGCTGATGGTGCCGACCATGCCGACGGTCTACACGGTGGAGGAGATGCTGGCCGATCCGGTGCGGCTCAATACGCATCTCGGCGTCTACACCAATTTCGTCAATCTGCTCGACATGTGCGGCATCGCCGTGCCCTCGGGCCTGCGGCCGGACGGGGCGCCGGTCGGCGTCACCCTGCTGGCGGGCGCCGGGCGGGATGCGCACCTCGCCGCGCTGGCCTCCGCCTTCCATGCCTCGACCGATCTGCCCATGGGCGCCACCGGCGAGAAGCTGCCGCCCTTGCCGCCCGCCGCCCCGCGCGCCGGCGCCGGCTATCACGAGATCGCGCTGTTCGGCGCGCATCTTTCCGGCCTGCCGCTCAATGGCGAATTGCTGGAAGCGGGCGGCGTGTTCATGCGCCGCGCCCGCACCAGCGAGGACTACCGGTTCTACGCGCTCCCCGAGGGACGGGTGCGCCGGCCCGGCCTGCTGCGCGTCGAGGCCGGCACCGGCGCGTCGATCGAATGCGAGATCTGGGCGCTGCCGGCCGAGGCCTTCGCCCGCTTCGTCGACGCCATCCCGGCGCCGCTCGGCATCGCCACCATCCTCCTTGAGGACGGCAGCCGGGTGAAGGGCTTCGCGCTGGAGGCGGTGGCGGCGCGCGATGCGCGCGACATCACCGGCTTCGGCGGCTGGCGAGACTTCCTCGCCGAGGAGCAGCGGCAGCGGCAGGCGGCCGGCATTCCGGCGGCGGAGTAGAAAGCCCAGTATTATCAGATCAGTTGCGCGTATTTCTCATATGCGTCGTGAACGATGGAGATATGGTCGCGCATCGCCGCGGCCGCGCCGTCGCGGTCGCCGCGCAGGATCGCGGTGACGACGCGGTCATGCTCCTGATGCGATAGCGCGAGACGTCCCAGCGCCCGGAACTGGGCGCGGCGGAACGGCGAGAGCCGCTGCCGCGTCGCCAGCGTCAGCTCCACCAGATAGTCGTTGTGGCCGCCGGCATAGATCGAGGTGTGGAACTGCTCGTTGGCCTCGCGATAGGCGGCGAAATCGCCGAGACGCATCATCTCGCCCATCTCGGCATGCAGCATCTCCAGCCGCCGCCGCTCGGCGGGGGCGATGTTCTGCGCGCAGAGCCCGGCGCACAGCGCTTCCAGCTCCGCCATTACCTCGAACATGTTCTGCAGCCGCTCGAAGCTCGGCCGGGCGACGATGGCGCCGCGATGCGGGCGGGCATCGATCAGGCCGGAGGCGGCGAGCTCGCGAATGGCTTCGCGCACCGGCGTGCGCGACACGCCGAAGCGGGCCGCCAGCGCGCTCTCGTCCAGCAGCGTGCCGGGCGGCAGCAGGCCGCGGGTGATCTCGTCGGCGACCTGCTCGCGAATATCCTCGGCGCGGGTCTTGCGGCCGAGCCGGGGCGCTCCGGTCGGGGCGGCGACGGCGACAGGACTGTCGGGAAGCGACATGTCAGCTCCGCCGGCCGGCGCGCGGCAACGGGCCCGCGAGAACGGGCGCGAGGGCATCATGCGCGGCGAGGAGAGCGGTGGAACGGATCATCGGCTCACGGCAGGCTATAGGGTTCACGGCAGGCTGGTGCACGGGTTGGAGACGGATTCGGCGCTTATGCCGGGTCGGCGATCAGGCTGACATGGGCGGCGACGACTTTCCATCCCCCGGCGGTCCGCATCCAGGTCTGCATCTGCCGGCCGACCTTGCCGGGGGCCGAGGCACGGCGGAACAGCGTCGCCGCGGTGGCCATGTCGCGGCCATAGGTGGTGATCACCGTGCCGTCGAGGCTCCGCTCCAGCCCGTGCGGCGAGCGGCCGGCACGGAAGGCGCGGATCGCCGCGATGCCGTAGAGGTTCTCGCCGCCGCCAAAGCGGATGGTGCGCGGATCGTCCCAGAAAAGATCGTCGAGGGCGGCGATGTCATTGCTGGTCAGCGCCAGCTCGTAGCGGGCGAACGCCGCCTCGACTTCGGCCAGCACGTCCGGGATATTGATGTCCATCGCCCTGAGATTCCTCGCATCTTGCCGTCGGCCAGCACACAGCCTCAGCGGCGCGGGGTCAATCCTCCAGCGGCAGAATCTCGCATGGCTCGCCCGCTTTGGCGGCGGTGGCGTGCGGCCGGCGCACCAGCAGCGCGCCGGCGCGGGCGAGCAGGCTCAGCATCGAGGAATCCTGCACCGGCATCGGCCGGACCAAAGCTGTTCCGGCGTGGTGGCCGACGATCTCGGCGCGCATGAAGTCCATGCGATGGTCGTTGGCCTTCACATCGACCGCAAGCTCGGCCGCAACCAGCTCCAGCCCGCCGACCCCGGCCTCGCCCTGCATCCGCCGCAGCAGCGGGCGCAGGAACAGCAGGGCGCAGACATAGGCCGAGACCGGGTTGCCCGGCAGCCCGAGCACGTGGCTGTCGAAAGCATGGGTGCCAATCCCCTGCGCAGCGGGAAAACCGCCGAACATCAGTGGCTTTCCCGGCCGCAGCGCGATCTTGTGCACCGCCAGCGTCGCGCCTTCGGCGGTGAGCGCCGGGGCCACGAGGTCGTGGTCGCCGACCGAGGCGCCGCCGGAGGTCACGAGGACATCGAGCCCGGCGTCGCGTGCGGCGCGGATGCCCTCGCGCGTCGCCTCCATCCGGTCCGGCAATATGCCGCGGTCGCTCACGTCGGCGCCGGCCCGCCTGGCGATGCCGCCGACCGCATAGATATTGGAGAGGATCACCTGATGCGCCTGCGCGCCCATTCCCGGCCGCACCAGCTCGTCGCCGGTGGAAAGCAGGCCCACGCGCGGGCGCCGGGACACCTCCACCTGCGCCAGATCGCAGGCGGCGACGAGCGCGAGGTCGCGCGCGGTGAGCCGGTGCCCGGCCTTCAGCACCGTCTCGCCCTGGCGGAAGTCGCCGCCGGCCTTGCGGCTGTGCCGGCCCGGCGTCGCCGCTTCGTTGATGCGGATGCGGGCGCCGTCGCGCGACGTGTCCTCCTGGATCACCACCGCGTCGGCGCCGTCCGGCACCACCGCGCCGGTGAACAGCCGCACGGCCTGTCCCGGCCCGAGCCTGCCGGCATAGGGCCGGCCGGCGGCGGATTCGCCCGCCACCTCCAGCACCGCGCCGAGCGTGGCGTCGCCGGCGCGCACCGCATAGCCGTCCATCGCCGAGACGTCGCGGCCCGGCGTGGTGCGTCCCGACACTACCGGCGCCGCCAGCACCCGACCCAGCGCCGCGTCGAGCGGCACGGTCTCGGCCGGCAGCGTTCGGGCTTGCGACAGCAGGAGTTCCAGCGCCTCCTCGACCGGCATCAGCGCGGGCTTCGCCATGGCTAGGACACCTGCCAATGGCCGGAGCGGCCGCCGGCCTTCTCCAGCACCCGGATGCCCTCGATCCGCATACCGCGATCCACCGCCTTGGCCATGTCGTAAATGGTGAGGCAGGCCACCGACACCGCGGTCAGCGCTTCCATTTCGACGCCGGTCTGGCCGGCGGTGCGCACGCTCGCCCGCACATGCAGGCCGGGCAGGGCGGCATCGGCCTCGATCTCCACCGCCACCTTGGAGAGCAGCAGCGCATGGCAGAGCGGGATCAGCTCATGGGTGCGCTTGGCGGCCATGATGCCGGCGAGCCGCGCGGTGCCGATCACGTCGCCCTTCTTGGCGTTGCCGCTTTCGATCAGCGCCAGCGTTTCCGGCAGCATCACCACCCGGCCTTCGGCCACGGCGATACGGTCGGTCACCGCCTTGTCGGCGACGTCGACCATGTTGGCGGCGCCGGTGGCGTCGATATGCGAGAGCTTCGGCGGGTCGGCGGCGTCGCCCATGGGTTCAGCCCGCCGCGCGCTGCGGGGCCGGGGCGGCAAGCAGCGCCTGCGTCGCCGCCGCCACGTCGTCCTGCCGCATCAGGCTCTCGCCGACGAGGATGGTGCGGATGTTCACGCCCGCCAGCCGGGCAATGTCGTCGGGGGTGAAGATGCCGCTCTCGCCGACGATCACCCGGTCGGCCGGAATCCGTGGGGCGAGGCGCTCGGACGTCGCCAGCGTCACCTCGAAATTGCGCAGATTGCGGTTGTTGATGCCGACCAGCCGGGCGGGCAGCGTCAGGGCCCGGTCGAGCTCGGCATCGTCATGCACCTCGACCAGCGCGTCCATGCCGAGCCCGTGCGCGGCGTCGACGAGGTCGCGTGCCAGCGCATCGTCGACCGAGGCCATGATGACGAGGATGCAGTCGGCGCCCCAGGCGCGGGCCTCCATCACCTGGTAGGTATCGTAGAGAAAGTCCTTGCGCAGCGCCGGCAGCGAGCAGGCCGCGCGCGCGGCGGTGAGGAATTCCGGTGCGCCCTGGAAGGAGGGGGTGTCGGTCAGCACCGAGAGGCAGGCGGCGCCGCCGGCCTCATAGGCCTTCGCCAGCGCCGGCGGATCGAAATCCGGCCGGATCAGCCCCTTGGACGGGCTGGCCTTCTTGATCTCGGCGATCAGCGCGGTCCTGCCGGCGGCGATCTTGGCCTCGATAGCCTTGAGGAAGCCGCGCGGGGGTGCGGCGGCGGCGGCGCGGGCGGCGATCTCCGCCGGCGGCACCTTCAGCTTGGCCGCGGCGATCTCCTCGCGCTTATAGGCGCCGATCTTCTCGAGAATGTCCGCCATCGCGCCTTACTCCTCGATGTCGTTGGAGACCGCGACCAGCCGCGCCAGCGCCGCCTCGGCATGGCCGCCATTCAGGCTCCAGCGGGCGAGCTCCAGCCCTTCGCCGATCGCGTCGGCCTTGCCGGCCACCACCAAAGCGGCGGCGGCGTTCAGCAGCGCGATGTCGGCATAGGCATCCTTGGCGCCGTTGAGCACGGCGCGCAGGGCCAGCGCATTGACCTCGCCGTCGCCGCCCTTCAGCGCCTCCGGCGTCGCCCGCGCGATGCCGAAGCGCTCGGGGTCGATCTCGAAGCTGGCCAGCTTGCCGTCCTTGAGCTCGGCGACATAGGTGGGGCCGGTGGTGGTGATCTCGTCCAGCCCGTCCGAGCCGTGCACCACGAAGGCGCGCTCGGAGCCGAGCGTCTTCAGCACCTGCGCCAGCGGCTCGATCCAGCCGCGCGCGAACACGCCGACCATCTGCCGCGTCACCCCGGCGGGGTTGGACAGCGGGCCGAGCAGGTTGAAGATGGTGCGGGTGCCCATTTCCACCCGCGTCGGGCCGACATGCTTCATCGCCGGGTGGTGTGCCGGGGCGAACATGAAGCCGATGCCGGCCTCGGCGATGCAGCGGGAGATGCCGGCCGGCGACAGGTCGATCCTCACCCCCAACGCGGTGAGCACGTCGGCGGCGCCGGATTTGGAGGACAGCGCGCGGTTGCCGTGCTTGGCCACCGGCACACCGGCGCCGGCGACGATGAAGGCGGCGCAGGTGGAGATGTTGTAGGAGCCGGACGCATCGCCGCCGGTGCCGACCACGTCGACCGCGCCGGCCGGGGCGACGACGCGCAGCATCTTGGCGCGCATGGTGGAGACGGCGCCGGCGATCTCCTCGACATCCTCGCCGCGCACACGCAGGCCCATCAGCACGGCGCCGATCTGCGAGGGGGTGGCCTCGCCGGACATCATGATGTCGAAGGCGCTCGCCGCCTCCGCCCGCGTCAGCGTGGCGCCGGTGGCGATCTTGCCGATGACGGCCTTCAAATTCTCCATGGTCCCGCTTTCCGCTGCCGCTTTCGTCTTTGCCCGCGCCTCAGGCCGCGCGCGAACGGCGGGGGCCGGCGTTCCAGGCGCGTGCGAGGTCGAGGAAGTTCTTGAGTATGGTCCGGCCGTGCTCGGAGGCGATGCTCTCGGGATGGAACTGCACCCCGTGCACCGGCAGCTCCTTGTGGGAGAGCCCCATGATCAGGCCGTCCTCGGTCTCGGCGGTGATGGCGAGCGGGGCGGGCAGGGTGTCGCGCGCGACGATCAGCGAGTGGTAGCGCGTCGCCTTGAACGGGCCGTTGATGCCACGGAACACGCTCTCGCCGCGATGGTGGATGTCGCTCATCTTGCCGTGCAGCGGCAGTGGCGCGCGCACCACCTCGCCGCCGAACACCTGGCCGATCGCCTGGTGGCCGAGGCAGACGCCGAATACCGGCACGCCCTCGCCGGCGGCGCGGGCGATGAGGTCGAGGCAGATGCCGGCCTCGTTCGGCGTCGCCGGGCCGGGGGAGATGACGATGGCTTCCGGCCTCAGCGCCAGCGCCTCGTCGGTGGGGAGGGTGTCGTTGCGGCGCACGTCCACCTCCACCCCGAGCCCGCCGAGATAATGGACGAGATTCCAGGTGAAGCTGTCGTAATTGTCGACGAGGAGGATCATCGCGGGTCCGTTCGAGCGGCGAGCTTCCGACTTGGGGAAGCTCTAGGATGCGAGGTGGCGCGGGGTCAAGCCGCACCTGATGAGCCCGTCAGCGCCCACCACGCCATCGCTCGCCACGCTCCCGGTCCATCGCCACTCTGCCGTCCTGCTGCGGACTTACCATCCTGAGCCGCCGCGACGTCGAGCTTCGCGGCGCTTTCGGATTGTCCGGTGAAATACTTAGGATGCACCCGGGTATCGGGTCAAGCCACGGCGGTAGTACGCCCAGGCTGCCACTACCGCGCCGTGTTCCGGCTCGGCAATAAGGATTCGCCCGCATATGGTTCGTTTGAAATTGGGAAGATTATCCGGGCAAGTACGCAAAACTTGTTCAAGCCGCCCTGCGGCACGGGGCAGTAGGTGCAAGTTGCCGTACAATCACAGATAGAAAGTTACGTAAGGGAATGTATCCGACCGGCACTCCGTGCCGGTGGCCGGGGGCTGTCATGTCCCCGGCCGTTCGCCCGTCGAGCCAAGTCATGCTTCCGCCGATACGAAGACGGAACGGGTCGGCAGTACGTAAAAATATCGGGATGCCGTAGCGTTCTCGAAGATTTTTCAGAATTGTGCTTGAAATAAGTTTATTTTAGTTCTAAATCGGTACGGGATTGGGGCGACCCGACATCTTGTGCCCCGGTAGCCGTTGCAGGCGGGGGCCCCTGATGTCCGAGGTTGAGGCCGGCTCTTGGCTGAATTCGATCGTCACCACCATCCAGGAAGCCCCCATCTCCCCAGAGCTGTGGGACGAGGTTCTGGCCAGTCTGATGGCGAGAACCGGCGCCCAGGTCGGCTTCTTCATCGGCCTGGCCAATGGCAACGGCAAAAGCAACGGAAACGGCGGTCATGGTCATGGTCATGGTCATGGCCATGGTCATTGCGACGGCGACAAGGCCGCCGTCGTCGCGCGCGGCGCGCCGAAGGCAACGCTGCTATGCCCGGAGATCGTGTCGTTCTTTGATACGGCCACCCAATCGCTCGGGCAGGGCGCGACATTCGAGGTCGAACTGCGCGACCTCGCGGTGCGGCCGGAGGCGCGCGCCCTGCGCCATGCCTTCGGCGATCACGGGCTGATCTGGGGCATGCTGATCGCGCGCGAAGGGCAGCGCCGCTTCGCGCTGTTCCTCCTCCATCCCCACAATGGCAGCCGCTCCTGGGCGAAGCAGAAGGAGGAGGTGATGTCGATCCTCCCCTATCTGCAGCTGTCGTTCAAAACTCACCGGGAACTGGTGCGCCAGCGGGAATTGGCGGAGCGGATGGAGTTCATCTTCACCAATGCGCCGACCCCGCGGGCACTGGTCCGGTCCGATCTGAAGATCGTTCAGGCCAACCGGGCCTTCATCGCCCTGGTCACCGACAATCCCGATATCGGCATCTCCGATGGCGAACTGGAAATTCACAACCCGGCGCTGGCGGAAGAGATTCACGGGTCGCTCGATGCCATCCTCGCCGGGCGGATCGATCGCCGGGTGGTGTGGATACATCGCGGCTGCGAAGCGCATGGCTGGATCGTCAGTCTCGCCGTCGCCACCCGCAACGGCCATAGCTCGGTGCTCTTCAAGGTCGCGGTGTCGGTGCCGGAGCGGGTGGCGCTTCTCAGCATCCGCGAACTGGGCCGCAACGATTCCCTCAAGCCCGATGCCGTCCGCATGGTGCTCGGCCTGACCGCCACCGAAGCCAGCATCGCCTGCGCGCTGGCCAGCGGTGAATCGAGCACCGAGATCGCCCAGGCGCGCCAGGTCTCCAAGAACACCGTCCACAACCAGCTGGCTTCGGCGATGAACCGGCTTGGATTGCACCGGCAGCCGCAACTGCTGAACCTGCTCTCGCAGCTCTCATTCTTCATGTAGCTGCGCCATCGGCATAGTATGGACGGACCAATTTCTAAGATTGTTTAATTACACGCATCCGGATTTGAGCGGGAATCATGCCGATATCTTCCAAAAGGCTGGTTGAATTTCGGTCGAGTATGTCTGTAGAGCCATAGCTATTTTCCTGGGGCCGTTAATAAAGAACGGGAAACCCAAGGAGATAAGCCATGAAAATCACGTCTGTACTGTGCGTCGCCGCCTTCGTCCTGGTCGCGATTCCCACCGCCTATGCCGCAGGCAACGAGGCCGATGTCTCGCAGACCGGCAAGGGTAACCAGGCCGGCATCGGTCAGGTCGGCAAGGGCAACTATTCCGGCATCGGCCAGGTCGGCAAGAAGAACGAAGCCGTGTCGCTGCAGGCCGGCAAGGGCAACGTCTCCGGCATCGGCCAGTTCGGCAAGAAGAACGAGGCTCTGACGGTGCAGGCCGGCAAGGGCAATGTCTCCGGCACCCTGCAGTTCGGCAAGTACAACGATGCCACCACCGTTCAGGTGGGCAAGGGCAATTCCTCGGTGATCGTCCAGCATTGAACGACGCGGCCAGGACCACAGGGCGGCCGGCGGTCATCGATGAATGTCCGCCGGCCGCAGCGGTTTCGTGAGGAGACAGCAAGATGATCGTAGCAGCTGCCACTATACCGCCGTGCCATATCGAGGCGGTTGAAAGAAACGGCTTCGTCAAGCTCGAGGCGGTGCTCGACGGCCATCTGGTCGAAAAGGGACAATATGTGCTGGTCGTCCGCTCGGGGGGATCCGACAACGTGTCGACCTCACGGCAGGGCGGCGAGTTCGAGGCCGGCGAGCTGGAAAACGGCCGGCTGGCGACGGCCTATGTCGGCGCAGCCGGCTGGAGCGCGCAGCTGAAGGTCTATTCCCATGACGGTAAGCTGGTTTGCGCGACCTCCAAATCGTAATCGCGAGCAGCGCAGCCGCCGGCCGGCCCATCGTTTCGAGTTGCGGTCCACGGCTAGGCTGCCCACCGTCCGGGGCGAACCCGGCGGCACCGGGGAACCCGAGGCCGATGTCCTCGGGTGGCCTTGAACGCCGGCGGCCTTCCACCGCCGCCGGCTGCCGGTGCCATCGCTTTCCAGCCGGGCGTCCGGCTGCTTCAGGAAGATCCCCGGCGATCCCGGCGCCGGCTCCGCGTCGGCGCTCCGCTCACTGCCCCCGGCCGGCCCGCGCCGCGAAGCGCACCGCTTCCTCGCCGGCCCGGAACAGCGCCTTGGCCTTGTTGGCGCATTCCTGCTGTTCGCTTTCCGGCACTGAATCGAAGACGATGCCGGCGCCGGCCTGCACATGCATCTTGCCGTCCTTCACCACGGCGGTGCGCAGCACGATGCAGGTATCCATCTCGCCATCGGCGCCGAAATAGCCGATGGCGCCGGCATAGATGCCGCGCTTGTCGTGCTCCAGCTCGTCGATGATTTCCATCGCCCGCACCTTCGGCGCCCCCGACACCGTGCCGGCGGGGAAGCCCGCCGCCAGGGCGTCCAGCGCGTCGTGCTTCGGGTCGAGGTCGCCCTCGACATTGGAGACGATGTGCATCACCTGGCTGTAGCGCTCGATGAAGAAGCTTTCCGTCACCTCCACCGTGCCGATGGCGGCGACGCGGCCGACATCGTTGCGGCCGAGATCGAGCAGCATCAGGTGCTCGGCCCGCTCCTTCGGGTCGGCGAGCAGTTCCTCCTCCAGCGCCTTGTCCTCCTGCGGGGTGGCGCCGCGCCGGCGGGTGCCGGCGATCGGGCGGATGGTGACGGTGTTGTCGCGCAGCCGCACCAGGATTTCCGGCGAGGAGCAGACGATGGAGAAGCCGCCGAAGTTGAAATAGACCAGGAACGGCGCCGGGTTGATCCGCCGCAGCGAACGGTACAGCGAGAAGGGCGGCAGGGTGAAGGGCGCGTCGAAGCGCTGCGACAGCACCACCTGGAAGATGTCGCCGGCGCGGATATATTCCTTCGCCCGCTCCACCATCGCCAGATAGGCCTCCGGCTCGGTGTTGGAGACCGGCACGACGAGCTGGTGCAGCGCGTCCTCGGCGGCCTGGGCGGGCAGGGCATCCTCGAGCGCCGCCACCACCCGGGCGATACGCTCATGCGCGGCCTCGAGCGCGGCGGAGGCGGAGACGCCGGCCGCCGGACGCACCGGGGTGACCACCGTCACCTCGTCGCGCACCGCGTCGAACACCACCATCACGGTCGGGCGGATGAAGATGGAATCCGGCACGCCGAGCACGTCGGGCTTGGCCTCCGGCAGGCGCTCCATCTGCCGCACCATGTCGTAGCCGAGATAGCCGAAGATGCCGGCGGCCATCGGCGGGGCCCCGTCGGGCAGGGCGATGCGCGATTCCTCCACCAGCGCCCGCAGCGCGGCCAGCGGCGGCTGGGCCAGCGGCTCGAAGGCGCCGGGGTCGAGCGCGGCGCGGCGGTTGATCTCCGCCTTGCCGTCGCGGCAGCGCCAGATCAGGTCCGGCTCCATGCCGATCATCGAGTAGCGCCCGCGCGTGGCGCCGCCCTCGACTGATTCAAGCAGGAAGGAGTTCGGCCGGTCGCCGGCGATCTTCAGATAGGCCGAGACCGGGGTTTCGAGATCGGCGACCAGCGTTTCGCCGATCACCTGCGCCTCGCCGCGCGCATAGACGCCGGCGAAGGCTTCCGCATCGGGAGTGAGATTCATCGCAAGCTTCTCGTTTCCCGCCGCCTCAGTTCACCGCTTCGCCGGGCACGCCGACGATCTGGTCGAGGGCGGCACGGTTGATCTTGGCGCCGAGGTCGCTCTGCAGCTGCACCAGATATTCGGTCATCAGGTCGTTCTGCATGCTCTGGCCGATATCGGCGATGATCTTGTCGTTCTGCGGCGCGCTCTCCGGCAGGCTGACGCTGGTCACCTTGAACAGCAGCCGGTCGTCGCCCGGCAGGGTGGTGCTGCCCACCGCGCCGTCGCGGGCATCGAAGATGGCGGCGATGGCATCCTGCGGCACGCCCTCATTGGCGCGCCCGCGGCGCAGGCCGTTGGCGGTGCGCAGTTCCAGCCCGGCATCGGCGACGGTGAGGTCGAAGGCGGCGCCGTCGGCGATCTTCTTCTTCAGCTCGGCGAGCTTGGCGTCGAGCGCCTGTGCCGTCTCGTCCTCCTTCCAGCGGGCGAGCACCTGCGCGCGCGCCTCCTCGAAGCTGCGGTCGCGCGGGGCGGCGATGTCGGTGACCTCGTACCAGACGAAGCCGGCATTCTGCGGCAGGGTGATCGGGTCGTTCTCCGCCCCGACCTCGGCGGCGAACGCAAGGCGCAGCACGTCCGAGCGCGCCGGGATGGCGGGGAGCGCCGTGCCGTCCGGCGCGGTGCCCTGGGCGCTGGTGTCGAGCGTCTGCAGGGTCAGCCCGGCCTTCGACGCCGCCTCGGCGAGGGTGGAGCCGGCGTTGCGGTCGTCCTCGATCTTGTCATAGGCGGCGAGCATCGCCCGGCGGGCGGCGTCGAGCTGCAATTCCTTGCGGATGTCGGCGGAGACCTCGGCGAGCGGCTGCACCGCGGCCGGGGTGATGGCGCCGACATGCACGATCACTGGGCCGAAGCGGCCGTTCACCACGCCGCTGGTGCCCTCGGCGGCCAGCGCGAAGGCGGCGTCGGCGATGGCGGCGTCGAAGATGTCGGCCCGCGTCACGGTGCCGAGCGTGGTGTCCTTGGCCTCCAGCTTGCGCTCGGCGGCGATGTCGGCGAAGGAGGCGCCGGCGGCGATCTTGTCGGCGGCGGCCTTGGCCTCGTCGGCGTTGGGGAACACGATCTGGTCGATCACCCGGCGCTCCGGCGTGCCGAAGCGGGCCTGGTTGGCGTCGTAGAACGCCTTCACATCGGCGTCGGAGACCTCCTCCTTGCCCGCCAGCGCCTCGGGGGTGAGGGCGAGCAGGTTGATCTTGCGGAATTCCGGGGCGCGGAACGCCGCCTTGCGGGCGTCGAAGAAGCCCTTCAGCTGCTCCTCGCTGGGTTCGGCGAAGGGGCCGACATTGGAGGCGCCGAGGATGGCGTAGTTCACCGAGCGGGTCTCGCTCTCATAGCGCTTCACCGCGTCCTTCAGCACCTGCGGCACTTCCATCCCGCCGGCCAGCGATTGGATCAGCTGTTGGCGCTGGGCGAGCCGGCGCTCGGCCTCGACGAAGCGCGGCTCGGTAAAGCCGTTGGAGCGCAGCAGCTGCAGGAAGTAATTGTGGTCGAAGCTGCCCGAGGGGCCGAAGAAGGACGGGTTCTGCTGCACCCGCTCCACCACCTGCGCATCGGAGACCGACAGGCCCAGCCGGCGGGCGGCCTCGTCGAGCGCCGCTTCGCCGAGGCGCTCGTTCAGCACCTGGTCGGGAATGCCGAAGGCGCGCGCCTGATCCGGGGTCAGCCCCTGCTTGAGCTGCTGCGAAATCTGCTGGAGACGCTGCTGGTAGAGCTGTTGGAACTCCGGCACGCTGATCTCGGTCGAGCCGATCGATGCCAGCGTCTGGCCGCCGAAGCCGCGGAACACATCCGCGATCCCCCAGATGCCGAAGCTGATGATGAGAAGTCCCATCAGGACCTTGGCGACAATTCCGGAGGCGCTCTTGCGCAGGGTCTGCAGCATCGTTTTTCTCGTCGGGCGTAGGCCGGCAAAAACCCGGGAGTCTCGGCCCGGGTCGCGAAAGGCGCGCATCATAGGGATGGCGCCGTGGTGTCGCAACGCCGCACATGCAGGCATTTGCGTGGTTTGGTCGCGTCTGTTACGCGGGGTAAATAGGCTTGCAGCCGCGGATATTTGAAGGAGCGGGTATTTTCATGACGACGCGCCGTCCATTGATCGCCGGTAACTGGAAAATGCACGGGCTGAAGGCGTCGCTGCAGGAATTCGACCGGATGGTGGGCGCCTATGACGGGGACCTGCGCGCCCGCACCGATTTGATGATCTGCCCGCCGGCGACGCTGATCGCCACGCTCGCGGCCGCGGCCGGCCGTTCGGGCGTGGCGGTCGGCGGCCAGGATTGCCACGCCAAGGCCCAGGGCGCCCATACCGGCGACATCGCCGCCGAGATGATCCGGGACGCCGGCGGCAGCGCGGTGATTCTCGGGCATTCCGAGCGCCGCACCGATCATTGCGAAACCGATGCCGCGGTGCGGGCCAAGACGCTGGCGGCCTGGCGCGCCGGGCTGCTGGCGGTGGTGTGCGTGGGCGAGCATCGCCAGCAGCGGGAGGAAGGCGTCGCGCTCGATCTGGTGCGCGTGCAGCTCGCCGGCTCGATTCCCGACGGCGCCACAGCGGAAAACCTCGTCGTCGCCTATGAGCCGGTCTGGGCCATCGGCACCGGCCTTACCCCGAGCGTGGCCGACATCGCCGAGATGCACGGCGCCATCCGCGCGGCGCTGGTGGCGCGCTTCGGCGAGGGGGTGGGCGGCGGCATCCGCCTCCTTTATGGCGGCTCGGTGAAGCCGGGCAATGCAGCTGAGATCCTCGCGGTCGCCGATGTCGACGGCGCGCTCGTCGGCGGCGCCAGTTTGCAGGCGGGGGATTTCATGGCGATAGCCGGTGCCTATATCTAGGGCGCGGTCTCGCGCAAGGCGCCTCGCCTGTGGGAACAAGAACCTGGACGTCGTCTGGTGAACCGGGTGCACCGTCGGCGTTCGGGGCGGGCGGGATGGGTTTGCCGCCCTTCCGTGGCGTGCTGGAAATGCCGGGCGTGATCGTGTAGGAACCCGACCGACAAAAGCCGGCGGCGACGTTTCGTCCGCCGCCGTTACTGATTTTGAAGGCGTCAGATGCAGACCGTACTCATCATCATCCACCTCATGGTGGTGCTGGCTCTTATCGGCGTGGTGCTGATCCAGCGCTCGGAGGGCGGCGGACTCGGAATCGGCGGCGGCGGTGGCGGCGGCGGGGGCGGCTTCTTCAGCGCCCGCGGCACCGCCAACGTGCTGACCCGGGCGACGGCGATCCTGGCGGCGCTGTTCTTCATCACCAGCCTCAGCCTCACCATTCTGGCGGGTTGGGGGCGCGGCCCGTCCTCGATCTTCACCACGCCGACGACGCTGCCTTCCGGCGCGCCCGCGGCGCCGGGCGGCAATGTGCTCGAGCAGCTTCAGGGCGCCCAGCCGGCGCCGGGCACCGCGCCGGCGGCCCCCGCGGCCCCCGCGGCTCCGGCCGCTCCCGCGGCGCCGCAGGTTCCGCAGTCGCAGTGATCGCGACGGCGTAATCGCCCGGCGGCGGGCCGTTCCTGCCGCTCCGTTTCGCTCTTTATCCCCAAGGCGGGGGTCGTCCGGCTAAGACGGCCCTCGCCGAATCGCGTTTTCGCAGTTAGAAACCGAACTCCATGGCGCGCTACATTTTCATCACAGGCGGCGTTGTGTCCTCGCTCGGCAAGGGTCTGGCTTCCGCCGCCCTTGGCGCGTTGCTGCAAGCCCGCGGCTACAAGACCCGGCTTCGCAAGCTTGATCCCTATCTCAACGTCGATCCGGGCACGATGAGCCCGTATCAGCACGGCGAAGTCTTCGTCACCGACGATGGCGCCGAGACCGATCTCGATCTCGGCCATTACGAGCGCTTCACCGGCCGCTCGGCGAACAAGCAGGACAACATCACCACCGGCCGCATCTATCAGGAGATCCTGAACAAGGAGCGGCGCGGCGACTATCTCGGCGCCACGGTGCAGGTGATCCCGCATGTCACCAACGCCATCAAGGAGTTCATCCTCTCCGGCAATGAGGGGTACGATTTCGTGCTGGTGGAGATCGGCGGCACGGTCGGCGACATCGAGGCGATGCCGTTCCTGGAGACCATCCGCCAGGTCGGGCAGGAACTGCCGCGCAAGCACTGCATCTATGTGCACCTGACGCTGCTGCCCTACATCCCCTCGGCCGGCGAGCTCAAGACCAAGCCGACCCAGCATTCGGTGAAGGAGCTGCGTTCGCTCGGCATCGCCCCGGACATCCTGCTCTGCCGCACCGACCGCGAGATACCGCGCGAGGAGCGCCGCAAGCTCGGCCTGTTCTGCAATGTGCGCGAGAGCGCGGTGATCGAGGCGCGCGACGCTGACAACATCTATGCGGTGCCGGCGACCTATCACGAGGCCGGGTTCGACACCGAGGTGCTGGCCGCCTTCGGCATCGAGCCGGCGCCCGAGCCGGACCTCACCCGCTGGCAGAAGATCCAGTCCGGCATCCGCAACCCCGAAGGCGCGGTGACCATTGCCATCGTCGGCAAGTACACCGGGCTGAAGGACGCCTACAAGTCGCTCATCGAGGCGCTGGCGCATGGCGGCATCGCCAACAATGTGAAGGTCAATCTCGACTGGATCGAGAGCGAGATCTTCGAGCGCGAGGACCCGGCGCCGTTCCTGGAGCACGTCCACGGCATCCTGGTGCCCGGCGGCTTCGGCCAGCGCGGCGCCGAGGGCAAGATCCGCGCGGCGCAGTTCGCCCGCGAGCGGCGCGTGCCCTATCTCGGCATCTGCTTCGGCATGCAGATGGCGGTGATCGAGGCCACCCGCAATCTCGCCGGCATCGTCGATGCCAATTCCACCGAGTTCGGCCCGACCTCGGAGCCGGTGGTCGGCCTGCTCACCGAGTGGCTGCGCGGCAACGAGCTGGAGAAGCGTGGCCTCGACACCGATCTCGGCGGCACCATGCGGCTCGGCGCCTATCCCGCCGCGCTGGCGGAGGGCAGCCGGGTGGCGCAGGTCTACGGCGCCACCGAAATCTCCGAGCGGCACCGTCATCGCTATGAAGTGAATCTGCGCTATCGGGAGCGGCTGGAGGCCTGCGGCATGCTGTTCTCCGGCACCTCGCCGGATGGGCTGCTGCCGGAGATCATCGAGTATTCGGACCACCCCTGGTTCATCGGCGTGCAGTACCACCCGGAACTGAAGTCGCGCCCGTTCCAGCCGCATCCGCTCTTCGCCTCCTTCATCGGGGCGGCGATGGTGCAAAGTCGCCTCGTCTGACGGCGGGGCTCCATCCGCTGGAGCCGGTTCGCGGGAGTTAACCTTCTCGTTGAGGAACGCGCTCGATCCTGTTGAAAATAGGATGCTTTCTGGGCGGTCGGGTAGTTTGCCCGGTCGGCCGGGAAGGGTTCGGAGGAGAAGCCCCATGATCCGTGGCCTCGATCACGTCGTGCATGTCGTCCGCGATCTCGAAGCGGCGGGAGAGCTCTACGACATGCTCGGCTTCACGGTCGGGGCGCGCAACCGGCATCCCTGGGGCACGCAGAACCGCATCGTCCAGACCCCCGGCTTCTTCCTCGAACTGCTGGAAATCGCCGAGCCGGAGCAGATCCCGCCGCATGGCGAAACCGCGTTCTCATTCGGCGCCTTTAATCGCGACTTCCTCGCCGAAAAGGGGCCGGGCCTGCCGTTTCTCGTGCTCGAGGGCCGCGACCCCGCCGCCGAGAAGGCGGAGTTCGACGCCGCCGGCTTTGGCGGCCTCGACCTGTTCGATTTCGCCCGCACCGCCAAGCGGCCGGACGGCAGCGATGTCGAGGTGGCGTTCTCGCTGGCCTTCGCCCGTGATCCGGCCTCGCCGCACACCGGCTTCTTCACCTGCACCCAGCGCCGGCCGGAGAATTTCTGGGCGCCCGACCTTCAGCGCCACATGAACGGCACCACCGGCGTCGCCGGCGTGGTGCTCGCCGCCGAGGACCCGGCCCAGCACCTCGATTTCCTGTCGGTGTTCACCGGTGCCAGCTTCCGCCGCGCGGTGGATGGCTGGCACATCGCCGAGACGCCGCGCGGCCGGGTGGAAGTGTTGAGCGGCAAGCTGTTCAGCGATCGTTTCGACGTCGCCGCGCCTTCGGGGCCGGGCCTGCGGCTGGCGGCCGTCCGCTTCGCGGTGGAGGACATCGACCGCACCCGCCGCCGCCTCGGCTCCAGCCGCATGACCGCCGAGGAGATCGAGGGCGTCATCGTCGTCGGCCCGAAGGCGGCGCTCGGCGCCATGCTGGTGTTCGAGCCCGCTGCCTGATCGGCCGGCTCGCCTTTCCCCGCGCCCGTCCCTGTCCGATCCGGCTTGATGTGCGCCGCGCCGCTGGCCCGGCGGCTGGCGCCCGCCTAATCGTGGCACCGCGCCGCGGCCGATCCCATGGCTGTCCTTAACGCGGTGGAAACTAGGTCTCCGGTCTAATGGCCGGATGATGGATGACGGCGACAAGGCCATGGACACCTCTGTGTCCGGCGCCCGCGAGCGGACGGCACCGGTCGGCACGCCGGCGGCGGCGCTGCGCTATGCGCTGCGTTTCGCCCGTCGCCGGCTTGTCGCGCCGCTCCTTGCCGGTCTTCTCGCCGGCGGCCTCGCGCATCAGGGTATCGAGCCGCGCTATGTCGCCGAGGCGCGGCTGCGCGTCGAAAGCTGGCCGCTCGATGCCCGTGCCGGCGCCGCCCGGCGCAGCCAGTTCCAGGTCATCACCTCACGCGAATTCGCCCGGCAGGTGCTGCACCGCACCGGGATCGGCACGCGGCTGGCCGCCCCGGGCGGGCTGGCGGCGTGGCTGCCCTTCCCGGCGGCGGTCGCGGCCGCGCCGCTGGATGACGAGCGCGCCCTGCGCGCCATCGAATCCGGGTTGCGGCTCACCACGTCGGCCGACGGGCGCGCCGTCATCGGCTTCACCGCAGCCGATGGCGGACTGGCCGCCGATGTCGCCAATGCGTTCGGCGAATCCTATGTCGAACTGCGCCGGGCGTTTGGCGATGTCGCCGCCCCGGTCAGCCTGTCGCGCGCCCTGCCGCCGCGCCAGGCGCTGGGCCTGTCGCCGCTGCAATGGGGGCTCGGGGCCGGCGCTCTCGGCTTCGCGCTGACCTTCCTGCTACAGGCGATCTGGCGCCGCCGCCCCCGCGGCGAACCGGCGCAGGCGGCGTCCGAGGCGACGACGAGCGAGGTGCCGCAGGCGCCGGTCCAGCATTTGCCATGGATCGGCTCGCGGCTGGAGGACGAATCGGACGAGCTGCCGAAGCGCACCCGCTCGCGACTCGGCCGCGACGGCGAACTCGCCGACCTGTCGCGTCTGGTGCGCCTGCGCGGCGCGGCGGCGCGGCTGGTGGTGGTCACCGGCCCGTCACCGGACGAAGGCACCGCGCATTGCGCGTTGGCGCTCGGCCGTTCGCTGGCCGCCTGCGAGAAGCGGGTGGTCATCGTCTGCCTCGATGTCACCGCCGAGGCGCTGTCCGAGCTCACCGCCGATCCGCGGGCGCCGGGCCTCACCGACCTGCTGTTCGGCGTCGCCAGCTTCTCCGACGCCATCCACCGCGAGACCGCCTCGCGCTGCCATGTGATTCCGCCGGGCCGCGGCGCCCGCGAGGCCGATGGTCTCGTCGCCTCCGAGCGGCTGGGGCTGATCCTGCGGGCGCTGGAGCAGACCTATGACCATGTCGTGGTCGCAGCGCCGCCGCTGGGCGTGCTGGAGGAATCCGCCCGCATCGCCGCGCAGAGCCCGACGCTGATCCTCGTCACCCATCCCGGCGCGCGCACCACCGACGCGGTGCAGGCCTTCGATGCCTTGGCCGCGCGCGGCTTCGGTGATATCGCCATGGTGACCTTCGCCGATCCGGTGCCCGGCCGCCTGCCGCACGCGGCGTGAGGGGCGGGCGCCCGCAAGGGTTCCGGCGTCAGAGCGTTTCCGGTTTGCGGTCGCCCTTCTGCATCCAGCGGATCAGCAGCGCCGCGGGCACCACCCAGCCAATGCCCAGCACCACATAGGCGACGAACTGCCAGAAGGCCGGCAGCGTCGTCACCCGTCCCTGCGCCAGCGCCATGGCACCGAGCGCCCAGACGATCACCAGCAGGATGATCAGGCAGGTGCCGATCAGCTTGCGCAGGCGCGGGGGCAGCGTCAGGTGGTCCGGGGGCCGGGAAGCGCGGTCGTCCATAGGCAGGGTGCCCGATAAGTGATCTCAGGGACAATTCGCCCGGTTGTGCGGGCGCGCTGCGAGCTATATCCGCTCCGACGCTGGGTTGAAACCCGCGCTGGGTTGAAACCCGCGCCGGGTTGAAACCCGGCTTGGCGCCGGTCTGCCGCTGCGGCATGCCGGGGCGCGAAATGGCAGGAGCAGCTCATGGCCCTTTCCGGCATCGTCGATGTTTCCGCCGCGCCGGTGGCGGATCGCCTGCGCCCGGTGCGGCTGTGGCTCTATGTCGTGGCGGCGCTGATCGTGCTGATGGTGGTGGTGGGCGGTGCCACGCGGCTCACCGAATCCGGCCTGTCGATCACCGAATGGAAGCCGGTCACCGGTACGCTGCCGCCGCTCAGCGAGGCGGCGTGGCAGGCAGAGTTCGAGAAATACCGGCAGATCCCGCAATATCAGCAGATCAATCGCGGCATGAGCCTCGACGAGTTCCGCACCATTTTCTGGTGGGAGTGGGGGCACCGCCTGCTCGGCCGGCTGATCGGCTTCGTCTTCCTGCTGCCGTTCCTGTATTTCCTGTGGCGCGGGCTGGTCACCGGGCCGTTGCGCTGGAAGCTTGGCGGGCTGTTCCTGCTCGGTGGGCTGCAGGGCGCGGTCGGCTGGTGGATGGTGGCGTCCGGCCTGGTCGGGCGGGTCGATGTCAGTCAGTACCGGCTGGCGACGCATCTGACGCTGGCCTGCGTCATCCTCGCCGCCACGGTGGCGGTGGCCGACGGCCTGCGACCGGCCGAGGCCGGCCCGGCGACACCCGCGCGTGCCGTGCGGTTTGCCGTGCCGCTGGCCTGGGCGCTGCTGCTGGCGGTCTTGCTGCAGATCTTCCTCGGCGGGCTGGTCGCCGGTCTCGATGCCGGTCTCACCCATACTACCTGGCCGCTGATGGACGGGCATTTCATCCCGCCGGCGGCAGACCTGCTGGTCCAGCAGCCGGCATGGCGCAACCTGTTCGAGAACGTGCTCACGGTGCAGTTCAACCACCGCATGATGGCCTATACCGTGCTGGCGCTGGCGGTGGTGAACTGGCTGACGCTGCGCGGCAGTGGCCCCGCCGCCGGGCGGGCGGCACTGGTGGCCGGGTTGGTGGCGGCGCAGGCGCTGCTCGGCATCCTGACGCTGATCCACCAGGTGCCAATCGACATTGCGCTGGCGCATCAGTTGGGCGCCACCCTGGTGCTCATCGCCGCCACGCTGCATCTGCGGCGTCTGCAGGGCACCGGCTGAGGCCGGGAAGCGGCCGCGCAGCGCGGTAGCTGCGCGACGTGACCGCCGATCGCGGCACCCGGGACATCGAGGATCGTGGCTTCCCAATGCCGGTGCCGAGCCTTCTGCCGGCGGGGCAGAAGCTGGCTTGCCCGCAACCGGCGGTCGCTCCGGTTCCGCCGGATAACCGGTTGCGGACACTAGGCACGGGACTCATTGATCAGAGCCAGAAGATGACGGCCGCTGCGATGCAGATGGCCGAGAAGAAGGTGTGGGCGCATCGATCGTAGCGTGTGGCGATGCGGCGCCAGTCCTTGAGCTTGGCGATCAGGTTCTCGACCTTGTTGCGCTGCCGGTGGAGGGTTTTGTCGTAGGGATAAGGCCGCTTGCGGCTGCGCGATGACGGGATGCAGGGATCGATGCCCCTGGCGGCCACTGCCTCGCGGAACCAGGCACTGTCATAACCCTGGTCGGCGATCAGGCATCTCGCCGGCGGCAAGGCTTCGACAACGAGGCGGGCACCCTTGTGGTTGCTCATCTGACCCTCCGACAGCACCATGATGATCGGCCGGCCCTCGCCGTCGCAGACGGTGCGGAGCTTCGAACTCAGCCCGCCCTTGGTGCGCCCGATACGACGGGGAACATCCCCTTTTCAAGCAGGCTTGCCGCCGTGCGGTGGGCCTTCAGGTGGGTGGCATCGATCATGATGCGCTCCGGTCTGGGCCCTTCGCCGGCAAGGTTGGCGAAGATGCGGTCGAAGACCCCGAGCCGGCTTCAGCGGATGAAGCGGTCGTACAGCGTCTTGTGCGGGCCGTAGTCCTTCGGCGAAGTTGGCCAGGAGCTTGTCATGTCGTGTTGCGACGCGGCGGAACTGCTTGAGCTTGTTGAAGAAGCGCTCGATGCGGTTGCGTTCCTTGTAGAGTTCGGCGTCATAGGCCCGCCGGATCCTCCGGTTTCGCTTGGGCGGGATAACGACCTCGGCACCGCCGTAAGCCATCCTGCCCGCGAGGTGACCGGCGTCGTATCCCTTGTCGGCAATGGTGGCTTGCGCGTCGATGCCCTCGATCAGGTCATGGGCGCAGGTCATGGGCGCAGGTCATGGGCGCAGGTCTAGGGCGCAGGTCATGGGCGCAAGCGATGTCGTTGCGCCAGCCGGGCGAGGCGATCAGGCGGACCGGCAGTCCGAGGGCTTCATATGCCGCGTGAATCTTGGTGCTCAGGCCGCGAGACCGGCCCAGGCCCTGGGCATCCGCCCCCCTTTGGCCTTGCGCGCTCCTGTCGCGTACTGGTGCGCACGCGCGATGGTTGAATCGATCATCAGCCATTCCAGATCGGCTTGGCGGACAAGCGTCAAAAGCATCTCGTCCAGTGCGCCCATCTCGATCCAGCGGTAATAGCGTCGCTTCACCGAACGGTAATCGTCGAGCCGTTCGGGAAGATCACGCCGGCGCTCGCCGGAGCGCGCCATCCAAAGCAGCGCATCGAGGAACTTCCGGTTGTCCGTGCCCGGCCCGCGCTTGCCCTTCGTGCCGCCAGGCACGAAGCCCTTGATCCGCTCCCGCTGGTCATCCCGAAGCGCATCGCAGTCCATCGCCGATCTCCAAAAACCAGCGTTGAATCTGATGTGCGACCCGCGGGGGATCCCTAAATCCCTAAATGGTCACTACCGCCTAGGGGCCCGCCAAACGCAACCGGCCAGCCGAGCGGGATGCTCGCTCGTCGATATTTCCGGAAACCGGCATACGGCAATCGGTTTCGGACGCGTTGTTGTCGAAACTGCGGGCTGCTGCCCCTATCGTCCCCTCCAACTGGATGGCCGCTTGGAACTGTCGACGGGCCGGCACCCGGCGGCGGCCTCCGCTCACCCTCCGGATTTGTCGAAGCTGCCGCAGAATCCATCGAGGCGGCGGCAAGCGCGACGTCGGCAGCGCGGTACCGGGGGCAATTCAGCCGGTGACATCCGTCCTCGTGGCGGCTCCATGGGCAACAAAGCATGGGTCGGCGCCAACCGCGTTGGGCGCGAACGGCCGGCGGGGCGGCCGGTGCCCGGCCAGCGCGCATGGGCCGGTTGCGTCCTCGCGAGGCGAGCGCGTGACGGGGCTGCCCGAATGCCCTTCACATGTGCCGGCGGCGGCGCGAACGGATACCGCCTCCGGTGGCGTTTTCGATGAGACCGTGCGAGTTCGCGGTGTCGGGACAGAGGAGAAATTTTCCAGCCGGGACAGGCACGGCTTTCACCACCCGGTGAAGGCGCTGAGCCGGAAATCACGGATCCTCAGCCGGTGCGTTGCCGCTCATGGACGATGTGCGAGGCGCCGATGCGCCAACGCCGGTCCGGAAGTAGCGAGAGCTTGCCAGGGACGCAGCTTTACCAGGTATTTCTATGGCTGGGCAGCAGCCGTCATCCGCGCCAACAGCGGCGCCGACGAAAGTTGCGTGCTCGAAACCCGCATGGCGATACGGCCGATAGTGGCTGCGTCGAGTGGAGGGGCGCGCATAGGCGCGGGGCCGCGCTTCGGGATGAGCACGCCGTTCAGAACTCCCTGATGAAGCTGAGGAGCGCCCTATGGCCTGCGCAGGCCATTTCATTGCGGCGGAGCGGAGGAGCGGCGGCGCGCCGGTCCATCGAAGGCTCGCCCGCCGCTGTGATTCCGCGCACCTTGGAGCGATCACTCCACCGCAGCTGCCTCGCCCGATGTCGCCCGACCGCCGGAAGCATATAGGAGCCGTCGCGATACATGAGGGCACCGAAGGCGCCGCCGCCGAAGGATGGCGTTATCGGGTCCATCGAGCGTCCGCCGGCCGGCGATCATCCGGCACCAGGTCGGCACATGCCGAGGGCGGCCACCCCGAACGATATCGGGCAGCAAGAGCGCTGCCTGCCGCACGCCGTTGGAGGGTCGTTCGCCACCGAGGCAGATCGCCGGACACGGATCTCGCCAGCCATGGCTCGGAACAGCATCCCCGCCGCCACCTCGATGCCAGTGCCCAGCGCGTCGGCCGGCGGGGCGATGGCGACGGGTTGCCTGTCCCAGACGGCGGTCAATCCGCGCCGATTTGCCCCATGGCCTTCGACCATGAAGCGTCAGCCCGCCGGTTGGTTGCCGGCGCGGGCCGGACTTCGCTCATGCGGTCCGCATCGACTTCCCGCACCCGATCGGTCTCACGCGACACCTGACTGCACTCTTCGCAGCTCGTCGCGAGTGTCGGCGCTACTCGGCGGCGTCCGGCCGCTTCTTCATGGGGCGGCGTGCCAACACCTCGGCAAGGAATCGGCCGGTATGACTGCGTGGCGTCTTGGCGATCTGTTCCGGCGGCCCTTCGGCAACGATCTCGCCGCCGCCGTCACCGCCTTCCGGGCCGAGGTCGAGAACCCAGTCGGCGGTCTTGATCACCTCGAGATTGTGCTCGATCACCACCACGGTATTGCCCTGCTCGACCAATTCATGGAGCACTTCCAACAGCTTGGCCACGTCATGGAAATGCAGGCCGGTGGTCGGCTCGTCGAGGATGTAGAGCGTGCGGCCGGTCGCCCGCTTCGACAGCTCCTTGGAGAGCTTCACCCGCTGCGCCTCGCCGCCGGACAGGGTATTGGCCTGCTGGCCGACATGGATATAGCCGAGCCCGACGCGTGACAGCGTCTCCAGCTTGTCGCGCACCGCCGGCACCGCCTTGAAGAACTCGGCACCCTCGTCGACCGTCATGTCGAGCACGTCGGCGATCGACTTGTTCTTGAAGGTCACCTCCAGCGTCTCGCGGTTGTAACGCTTGCCCTTGCAGACGTCGCAGGTGACGTAAACATCTGGCAGGAAATGCATTTCGATCTTGATGACGCCGTCGCCCTGGCAGGCCTCGCAGCGTCCGCCCTTCACGTTGAAGGAGAAGCGGCCGGGGCCGTAGCCCCGCGCCTTCGCCTCCGGCAGGCCGGCGAACCACTCGCGGATCGGGGTGAACGCGCCGGTATAGGTCGCCGGATTGGAGCGCGGGGTACGGCCGATCGGCGATTGGTCGATGTCGATCACCTTGTCGAGGTGTTCAAGGCCCTCGATGCGGTCATGGGGGGCGGGCGGCTCGGAGGCGCCGTTGAGCCGCCGCGCCACCGCCTTGTAGACCGTGTCGATGAGCAAGGTCGACTTGCCGCCGCCCGAGACCCCGGTGACCGCGGTGAACAGGCCAAGCGGCACCTCGGCGGAAACGTCCTTCAGATTGTTGCCGCGCGCGCCGACCACCCGGAGCAGGCGCTTGGGGTTCGGTTTGCGCCGCTTGGGCACCGGCACCCCCAGCACGCCGGTAAGATATTGTCCGGTCAGTGAATTCGGATTGGCGAGAATTTCCGGCGGCGTGCCTTGGGCGACGATGCGCCCACCATGTACGCCGGCGCCGGGCCCGACATCGACGACATGATCGGCGGCGAGAATGGCGTCCTCGTCGTGCTCCACCACCACGACGGTATTGCCGAGGTCGCGCAGGCGCTTGAGTGTACCGAGCAGCCGCTCGTTGTCGCGCTGGTGCAGGCCGATCGACGGCTCGTCCAGCACATAGAGCACGCCGGTCAGACCAGAGCCGATCTGCGAGGCGAGGCGGATGCGCTGGCTCTCGCCGCCGGACAGCGTGCCGGAGGCACGGGCGAGAGTGAGATAATCGAGCCCGACATCGAGAAGGAAGGCGAGGCGCTCGCGGATCTCCTTGAGAATCCGCACGGCGATCTCGTTCTGCTTGTCGGTGAGCTGGCCGGGCAGGGCGGCGAACCACTCCAGCGCGGTGCGCACCGAAAGCTGTGCCGCATGGCCGATATGCGAGCCGGCGATCTTCACCGCCAGCGCTTCCGGCTTCAGCCGATAGCCGTTGCAGGCGGCGCAGGGGACGTCGGAGAAATATTTGCTGATTTCCTCGCGCGCCCATTCGCTCTCGGTTTCACGCCAGCGACGTTCGAGATTGGTGACGATGCCTTCAAAGGTCTTGGACGTCTCATAAGCGCGCACGCCGTCGTCATAGACGAAGCGGATCGCCTCGCCACCCGAACCGTGCAGAATGACGTCGCGCACTTTTTCCGGCAGTTCGGCCCAGGCAGTGGTGAGCTTGAAACCGTAATGGCGAGCGAGAGCCTCCAGCGTCTGGCCGTAATAGGGCGAGCTCGATTTCGCCCAGGGGGCGATCGCACCCTGCTTCAGCGTGCGCGTGCCATCCGGCACGATGAGATTGGGATCGATCTTGCTTTCGTGGCCGAGTCCGTCGCAGGTCGGGCAGGCGCCGAACGGATTGTTGAAGGAAAAAAGCCGCGGCTCGATCTCGGGAATGGTGAAGCCGGAGACCGGGCAGGCGAATTTCTCCGAGAAGATGATGCGCTTCGGCGTGCCATTTTCTTCCGTTTCGTCGGCGAACTCGATCACCGCGATGCCGTCGGCGAGGCCGAGCGCGGTTTCGAAGCTGTCGGCGAGCCGGCTGGCAATATCGGCGCGCACGACGAGGCGATCCACTACCACGTCGATATCGTGCTTGAATTTCTTGTCGAGCGCCGGTGCCTCGGCGATCTCGTGGAAGGCGCCGTCGATCTTGACGCGCTGGAAGCCCTTCTTCTGGAACTCCGCCAGTTCCTTGCGGTACTCGCCCTTGCGCCCGCGCACCACCGGCGCGAGCAGATAGAGCCGGGTCTTTTCCGGCAGCGCCAGTACCCGGTCGACCATTTGGCTGACCGTCTGGCTCTCGATCGGCAGGCCGGTGGCGGGCGAATAGGGAATGCCGACGCGCGCCCAGAGCAGGCGCATGTAATCATAGATCTCGGTGACGGTGCCGACGGTCGAGCGGGGGTTCTTGGAGGTGGTCTTCTGCTCGATGGAGATGGCCGGGGACAGGCCGTCGATCTGGTCGACGTCCGGCTTCTGCATCATTTCAAGGAACTGGCGGGCATAGGCGGAGAGGCTCTCCACGTAACGCCGCTGCCCCTCGGCATAAATGGTATCGAAGGCGAGGGAGGATTTGCCGGAGCCGGAGAGACCAGTGAATACCACGAGGCTGTCGCGAGGAATCTCGAGATCGACATTCTTCAGATTGTGCTCGCGCGCGCCGCGAATGGTGATCGAGCGGGCATCACGACGCGACGGCTGCGGAAGGTCTTTCATTCCTGTCTCTCAATCCCGGCACAGAAGGCCAACACGAAAGCGCCCGATCCCCCGGTGGACGGCATGACCGCTTTCGGGGAGGGCGCGCGTGCTTGTTGCATGGCGTCAAACATAGTGTCGCTCGGCCGAAACGTCATCGGGCTTGCGCCGAACTATGCACGATGATACGAACATAACAAGAACATTGTTTATAGGTGGCGAGGCGTCGAGGTTTTGCCACTGTGCGCGCCAAAGGTGTGGACGAGCGCGTCCCCTGTCCGGCGACCTGCGGTGCAATGGTTTATAGTCGCCGACCCGATACGGCAGACGGATTTTGGAGAACGACATGGCCGGCAGCGTCAACAAAGTGATCCTGGTCGGCAATCTGGGCCGGGATCCGGAAGTGCGTACGTTCCAGAACGGCGGGCGGGTGTGCAATCTGCGCATCGCCACCTCGGAGACGTGGCGCGACAAGGCCTCGGGTGAGCGCCGCGAGCGCACCGAATGGCACAGCGTGGTGATCTTCAACGAGAACCTGCTGCGCATTGCCGAGCAATATCTGCGCAAGGGCACGAAGGTGTATATCGAAGGTCAGCTCGAGACCCGCAAGGCGACGGATCAGTCGGGTGCCGAGCGTTATTTCACCGAAGTCGTGCTGCGGCAGTTCCGCGGCGAGTTGACCATTCTCGACAGCCGCGGTGGCGGCGAAGGCTCGGGCGGTGGTGACGATTACAGCGCAGGAAGCGATTTCGGCTCCAGCGGCTCCTCCTTTGGCGGCTCGTCCGCCCGCGGCTCGTTCGGCGGCGAGCGCAAGCCGGCGGCGGTCGGCGGCGGGGCGGCTTCGCGCGGCGGCTCGTTTGGCGGCGGCAGCAGCGACATCGACGACGAAATCCCATTCTGAGGGATCGCCGGCCCGGCGGGTTGCGACAATCGGTGCGGCGGGTGTGGCTGAACGGTGTTGACGGGCGTTCGATCGGATCTTTTCTTGTGGCCGTACATGCCATGGGCCGTTTCGATATCTTTCGGGCGTTGCGGTTGTGGCGCTCGGCGGTTCGGTGGGGCTGTCGCCGCTTTTCCGTGGGGGCAGTTGGCTTCGATCCTCGTCGGCAGGTGGTCCGCCGGGCCGATGCGTGACATATGGCGCTGTCTTTGAATGGGGGCATTCATTCAGCGCGATGTAACGCCCCGACGTGGAGGACGTCGTGACGCAACCCGTGTTTCGGTGCCGTGGGCGCGGCGCGGCGGGCCTTTGCGTCAGAGGCCGAACGACGTCTTCACGCCGTCGATGACGAACTGAACCGCAAGGGCGGCGAGGACCACGCCGAGCAGCCGTGTCAATATGGCGTTGCCGGTGATGCCGAGCCAGCGGTTTACGCGGTCGGCGGCGAGGTAGACGACCAGGCAGGAGGCGATCACCAGCAGCGTGATGGCGAAAAGGGCGCCGAGGCGGGCGACGTCGCCCCGTGCTTCGCCGGCCAGCAGCATCATCGCGGTGATGGCGCCGGGGCCGGCCATGAGCGGAATGGCCAGCGGGAACACCGCGAGATTGTGCAGCAGATGTTCGCGCATCGCCGCTTCCGTCGCGTCGGTTTTGCGTTCGCTGCGTCGTCCGAACACCATTTCAAAGGAGATGGTGAACAGCAGAAGCCCGCCGGCGATGCGGAAGGCGGGCAGGGTGATGCCGAGCGCGGCGAGCAGCGGCGCGCCGATCAGGCCGAACAGCGCGAGTATGGCGAGGGCAATGGCCGAGGCGCGCCAGGCGACATGGCGACGCTCCTCCGCCGACAGGCCGGTGGTGACCGCGAGGAACAGGGGCGCCAGGCCGATCGGGTCGATGACCACCAGCATCGTCACGGCCGCCGATAGGACGTAGTCGAGCATCGTCTAGCGTATCCAGATACCGTGTCTGCGCCTCGCTTGCGGGAGGCGGCAGGGGCGCATCTTCCTATGTGCGGGAGGTGAAAGGGAAGGTATTTTCGGACGCTTTGGCCATGGTTCCGCCATCTTTTCCGGCAGCTTGAAAAACGCTATCGCAACCCGTTGATATCAAAGGCTAATTTGCAGCTCCCGCTGGGGCGACGCGCTGGCGTTGGCGGGCGGAATCGGCTAGATAAAACAACCCGCTAAGCAATCCACGGAAAGTCGCTTCCTTGTCCGATTCCGATACGCTGAGGCCCGAGGACGAAGGTCCTTCGGATATCCGGCCCGTCTCGATCACCGAGGAGCTCTCGCGCAGCTATCTCGACTATGCGATGAGCGTGATCGTCTCTCGCGCACTGCCTGATGTTCGCGACGGCCTGAAGCCAGTGCATCGCCGCATCCTGTTCTCGATGCGCGAAAACAATTACGTCCCCGAGCGCCCCTACAACAAGTCCGCCCGCGTCACCGGCGACACGATGGGTAAGTACCATCCGCACGGAAACCAGGCGATCTATGATGCGCTGGTGCGCCTGGCGCAGGACTTTTCCATGCGCCTGCCGCTGATTGATGGTCAGGGCAATTTCGGCTCCATCGATGGCGATCCGCCGGCAGCCGAGCGCTACACGGAGGTTCGCCTCGCCAAGCCGGCGATGTCGCTGCTTGACGATCTCGACAAGGACACCGTCGATTTCCAGGACAATTACGACGGCCGCGAGCAGGAGCCGACGGTGCTGCCGTCGCGTTTCCCGAATCTGCTGGTCAACGGCGCCGGCGGCATCGCGGTCGGTATGGCGACCAACATTCCGCCGCATAATCTCGGCGAGGTGGTCGATGCCTGCGTGGCGCTGATCGACGAGCCGGACCTCGACGTCGAGAAACTGATCGACATCATCCCAGGCCCGGATTTCCCGACCGGCGCGCTCATCCTCGGGCGCAGCGGCATCCGCCAGGCCTATATGACCGGGCGCGGTTCCATCGTGATGCGCGCCCGCGCCACGGTGGAGACGATCCGCAAGGATCGTGAGGCGATCATCGTCACCGAGATTCCCTATCAGGTGAACAAGGCGACGATGATCGAGCGCATGGCTGAGCTGGTGCGCGACAAGCGGCTGGAAGGCATCGCCGAGATCCGGGACGAATCCTCCCGCGAGGGGTTGCGCGTGGTCATCGAGATCAAGCGCGACGCCCAGGGCGACGTGGTACTGAATAATCTGTTCCGCATGACCGCGCTTCAAACCTCCTTCGGCGCCAATATGGTGGCGCTCAACGGCGGCCGGCCGGCGGTGATGACGCTGCTCGATTTGCTCACGGCCTTCGTCGCCTTCCGCGAGGAGGTGGTCAGCCGCCGCACCAAGTTCCTGCTGCGCAAGGCGCGCGATCGCGCCCATGTGCTGGTGGGGCTCGCCATCGCCGTCGCCAATATCGACGAGGTGATCCGCACCATTCGCACGTCGCCGGACCCGGCGACCGCGCGCGAACTGCTGATGACGCGGAATTGGCCGGCTCTGGATGTGGCGCCGCTGATCGCGCTGATCGACGACCCGCGCCACCGTATCAACGACGATGGCACTTACCGCCTCTCGGAAGAACAGGCGCGCGCCATTCTCGACCTGCGCCTGCAGCGCCTCACCGCGCTGGGCCGGGACGAAATCGCCGATGAACTCGACAAGATCGCGGTCGAGATCCGCGAATATCTCGAGATCCTGGCGAGCCGCGAGCGCATCCGGCAGATCGTCAAGGAAGAGCTTCTGGAGGTGAAGGCGCAGTTCGGTACCCCGCGCCGAACCGAGATCACCGAAGGCGAGGGCGACTTCGAGGACGAGGACCTGATCGCCCGCGAGGACATGGTCGTCACCGTTTCGCATGCCGGTTATGTCAAGCGTGTGCCGCTCTCGACCTATCGGGCGCAGCGGCGCGGCGGCAAGGGCCGTTCCGGCATGCAGACCCGCGACGAGGATTTCGTCACCCGGCTGTTCGTCGCCTCCACCCATGCGCCGGTGCTGTTTTTCTCCTCCAAGGGGCAGGTCTACAAGCTCAAGGTCTGGCGCCTGCCGATCGCCACGCCGCAGGGGCGCGGCAAGGCCTTGGTGAACATCCTGCCGCTGGATGCCGACGAGCGCATTACCTCGATCATGGCGCTGCCGGAGGAGGAGTCCTGGGACCGGCTGCAGATCATGTTCGCCACCACCGGCGGCACGGTCCGGCGCAACGAGCTGTCCGACTTCACCAATGTTAACCGCAACGGCAAGATCGCGATGAAGCTGGAGGAAGGCGAGGCTATCGCCGGCGTTCAGCTCTGCACCGAAGCCGACGACGTGCTGCTGACCACGGCGCACGGCCAGTGCATCCGCTTCCCCGCGACGGAAGTCCGCGTCTTCAAGGGACGCGACTCCATGGGGGTGCGCGGCATTCAGCTGGAGGGCGACGATCGCATCATCTCGATGGCGATCATTCACCACCTGGAGGTAACGGCAGAGGAGCGGGCGGAATATATCAAGCGCGCCAACGCTATGCGGCGTAGCCTTAATGGTGTGGATGATGGGGCCGACGCCGGGCCGGAAGTTGTCGAGGCTGACGCCGAGGAGGTCAGTGCGGGTGGCAGCGAACTTGGCCAGACCCGCTATGCCGAGATGGGGGCGGCCGAGCAGTTCATCCTCACCCTGTCGCAGAACGGCTTCGGCAAGCGCACCTCGTCCTTCGAGTACCGGACGACCCGGCGTGGTGGCAAAGGCATCGTCGCCATGGCGGTCAATGACCGCAACGGGCCGCTGGTCGCCTCCTTCCCGGTGGAAGATGCCGACCAGATCATGCTGGTCACCGATGGCGGCCAGCTGATCCGCTGCCCGGTGAACGGCATTCGCGTCGTCGGGCGTGGCAGCCAGGGCGTGATCGTGTTCGACACCGCCGCCGACGAAAAGGTGGTCTCTGTCGAGCGCGTCAGCGAGGAAGAGGGCGAGGAGAGTCTCGGGGAGGAGGCGGCCGACTGAGCCGCCGGTCTTCCGCCCGCAATCATTGAGAGTCAGCGGCGCTGGAGACGGCGCCGTTGCCGTTTGAGGGATAGGTCATGCATCGCATCTGCGTCTTTCTGGGCTCCAATGCCGGCTACCGGGCGGACTACACCGAGGCGGCGGTCGCGCTGGGCACGACGCTGGCGCGCCAGGGCATCGGTCTCGTCTATGGCGGTGCCTCGGTGGGACTGATGGGAGCCCTGGCCGATGCCGCACTCGCTGCCGGCGGCGAGGTGACGGGTGTCATTCCGCGCGGCATCCTGGAGCGTGAGGTGGCGCATAAAGGGTTGGCGGACCTGCGTATCGTCGGCTCCATGCACGAGCGCAAGGCGCTGATGGCGGAACTCGCCGACGCTTTCGTCGCGCTTCCCGGCGGCATCGGCACATTGGAGGAGCTGTTCGAGGTGTGGACATGGGCGCAGCTCGGCAGCCATGAAAAGCCCTGCGCGTTGTTCAACGTCGCCGGCTATTACGACCGGTTGCTCGGCTTCGTCGATCAGGTGGTGGCAGAGGAGTTCATGCGCGAGTCGCATCGCGACATGCTGCTGGTCGCCGATGATTCGGAGGATCTGCTGGCCCGTCTCCGCTCCTATCGGGCGCCGCATGTCGCGAAATGGATCGGTCGCGGTGAACGCTAGCCGGCGGGGCGGGGCCGGCGACATCGGTACCCCTTGCGTCCGCCGCGTGAGGCCGCTAACCCTTGCCCCGCATCGAGAGGCTCCGCATGAGCGCCCTGCGCACCGCCTTCTACCCCGGTTCGTTCGATCCGCCGACCAATGGCCATGTCGAGGTGGCGCGTGCCGCCGCCCGCATGGTCGATCGGCTGGTGATCGGCATCGGCGTGCATCCCGGCAAGGCACCGCTGTTCACGGCCGAAGAGCGGCTGGAGATGCTGACCGACATATTCGAGCCGATCGCCCGCAGCGAGGGCGCGGCCTTCGAGTGCATCACTTTTGCCGATCTCGTCGTCGAAGCGGCGCATCGCCATGGCGCGCGGCTGCTCGTCCGTGGCCTGCGCGACGGTACCGATCTCGACTACGAGATGCAGATGGCCGGCATGAATGCCGTGCTGCGGCCGGAGGTACAGACGGTGTTCCTACCGGCTTCCGCGGGATCCCGCCCTATCACCGCCACCCTTGTCCGGCAGATCGCCGGCATGGGCGGCGACGTCTCGTCCTTCGTGCCGGCCCTCGTGGTCGGCCGACTGGCCACGAAGCTGCGCCGCCCTACTTGATCGCGCACGGCCGAACCCGCAGCCGCACCGGAGTTTCCTTATGTTCCGTAGCCTGATCGCCGCCTTCGCCATCACCGCCGCGCTGGCCCTGCCCGCTGTCGCCCAGACGGCGCCCAAGCTGCCGGCGAATGCCGATCCGCAGAACACCATCATCATGCAGACCACCAAGGGGCCGGTGGTGTTCGTGCTGCGCTCCGACATCGCCCCCAAGCATGCCGAGCGCATCAAGCAGCTGGCGCGCGAGGGCTATTACGACAACGTGCCGTTCCATCGGGTCATCGACGGCTTCATGGCCCAAACCGGCGACGGCCAGTATGGCAACGGCACCGGCGGCTCGCGCTATCCCGATCTGCCGGCCGAATTCTCCAACGTGCCCTTCAAGCGCGGCACGGTCGGCATGGCCCGCGCCCAGAGCCCGAACAGCGCCAATTCGCAGTTCTTCATCACCTTTGGCGACGCCTCGTTCCTCAATGGCCAGTACACGGTAATTGGCCAGGTCGTGTCCGGCATGGAGAACGTCGACAAGATCAAGCGCGGCGAGCCGGTGCAGAACCCGGACAAGATCGTCTCGATGAAGGTCGCGGCCGACGCCAAGTAGGCCAATGCCAAGTAGGCCAACGCCAAGCCATCCTTCACGCGAGCTTCCACCCGCCAGAATTGCTAAAGGAGTGACGATAATGAGCGACAATCCCGAAACCACCCTTCTCCTGGAGACCACCCAAGGTCCGGTGAAGATCCGCATGCGCCCTGACCTCGCCCCCGGCCATGTCGCCCGCATCAGCGAACTGGCGAAGCAGGGTTTTTACGACGGCGTCGTGTTCCACCGCGTCATCGACGGCTTCATGGCGCAGACCGGCGATCCGACCGGCACCGGTCGCGGCGGCTCCGGCCAGAAGCTGAAGGCCGAGTTCAACAAGGGCCGCCATCAGCGCGGTACCGTTTCGATGGCGCGCGCCATGGATCCGAATTCCGGCGATAGCCAGTTCTTCATCTGCTTCGGCGACGCTTCCTTCCTTGATGGCCAGTACACCATCTGGGGCGAGGTGATCGAGGGCATGGAGAATGTCGACAAGATCAAGCGCGGCGAGCCGGTGATCAACCCGGACAAGATCGTTTCCGCCAAGATGGCGGCCTGACCGTCCGGCGTGTCACTGGACGGTTTTGTCGTCCGGTCGCGCTTCACCTGAGCGGCGCCCCGGCGATCGGATGGAGACATCTGGCCGCCGGGGCGCCGCTCCTGTTTATGTTGTGCCGCTTCCACCATCCGTCGCCCGGGAGGACCGGGCGGCGATGATGCCGACCGAACAAGCCATGCGTGTCGACCTCTTCGATTTCGATCTGCCACCCGAGCGCATCGCGCTGCGTCCTGTCGAGCCGCGGGAGGCCGCGCGGCTGCTCGTGGTGCGGCCGGGCATGGGGCTGGAGCTGGAGGACCGGCATGTCGGCGACCTCCCGCAACTGCTGGAGCCCGGCGATGCGCTGGTCGTCAACGATACCCGCGTGCTGCCCGCCCGCCTCGATGGTACCCGCAGTCGGGCTGGCGGCTCGGACGTCCGGGTCGAAGCGATGCTGCACAAGCGGCTCAGTGAAGATAGCTGGCTGGCGCTGGCGCGGCCCGGCAAGCGACTCGCATCGGGCGATGTGATCCTGTTTCGATCCGAGGACGGCACGGCGACGCTGGCCGCAGAAATCCTCGCCAAAGGTGAGGGCGGCGAGGTCACGTTGCGCTTCGGGGCCTCCGGTGCGGCGCTCGATGCCGCCGTGGCCCGTGTCGGTCACATGCCGTTGCCGCCCTATATCGCCGCTCGCCGGGCCGAGGATGCGCAGGACCGCGCCGATTACCAGACCATGTTCGCCGCCGCCGAAGGCTCGGTCGCCGCGCCGACCGCCGGGCTGCATTTCACCCCGGCACTGGCGGATCGCCTGACCCAGCGCGGTGTCGAACTGCACCGGGTGACCCTGCATGTCGGTGCCGGCACCTTCCTGCCGGTGAAGGCCGAGGACACCGCCGGCCACCGCATGCACGCCGAATGGGGCGAGGTGTCGGCCGCCACGGCCGAGGCGCTCAACGCGGTGAAGGGGCGGGGAGGGCGAGTGGTCACCGTCGGTTCCACCGCGACGCGGCTGATCGAGAGCGCCTCCGCTTCCGGCCGGCTTGCGGCCTGGCAGGGCGAGACCGACATCTTCATCACGCCCGGCTATCGCTTCCGTTTCATCGACGCGATGATGACCAACTTCCACCTGCCGCGCTCGACGCTGGTGATGCTGGTCGCCGCGCTTGTCGGCCACGAGACGCAGAGGCGCGCTTATGCCCATGCCATCGCGACCGGCTACCGCTTCTATTCCTATGGCGATGCCTGCCTGCTGTTTCCCGAAAGCTCCCGATGACCGACGCCTTCTCCTATCGCCCGATCGCCCGTGACGGTGCCGCCCGCCTCGGCGAGGTGATCACGCCGCGCGGCGTCGTGCGCACACCCGCCTTCATGCCGGTCGGCACCGCCGCGACGGTGAAGGGCATGTATCCGGAACAGGTGCGCGAGCTCGGCGCCGATATCGTGCTCGGCAACACCTATCATCTGATGCTGCGCCCCTCCGCCGAGCGCATTGCCGAACTTGGCGGCCTGCACGCCTTCATGCGCTGGCCGCACCCGATCCTCACCGACTCCGGCGGTTTCCAGGTGATGTCGCTGGCGAGCCTGCGCAAGCTCACCGAAAAGGGCGTCACCTTCCGCTCCCATATCGACGGCGCCTATCACGAGATGACGCCGGAGAGGTCAGTGGAGATCCAGGGCCTGCTCGGCTCCGACATCCAGATGCAGCTCGACGAATGCGTGAAGCTGCCGGCCTCTGCCGAAGAGGTCGCGCGAGCGCTGCGCCTGTCGCTGCGCTGGGCGGAGCGGTCGAAGCGCGCTTTCGAGGCGCAGCCGCCAGGCCGGGCGCTGTTCGGCATCGTGCAGGGCGGCGATGTGCCGCAATTGCGCGAAGAGTCGGCGCGCGGCCTGGTCGATATCGGTTTTCCCGGCTATTCGATCGGCGGCCTGGCGGTCGGCGAGCCGCAAGCCGTGATGCTGGCGATGATCGAGGTGGTCAACGCCATCCTGCCGCAGGACAGGCCGCGCTATCTGATGGGGGTCGGCACGCCGGACGACATCGTCGAGGCGGTGGGGCGAGGGGTCGACATGTTCGACTGCGTGATGCCGACCCGCGCCGGCCGACACGCGCAGGCCTTCACCCGCTTCGGCAGGATCAACCTGAAGAACGCGCGCCATGCGGATGATCCCCGTCCTCTGGACGAGGAGAGCGACTGCCCGGCGGCGCGGGACTATTCGCGCGCCTATCTCCATCACCTGATCCGCTGCGACGAGATGCTGGGCTCGATGCTGCTGACCTGGGTGAACCTCGCCTATTACCAGAGCCTGATGCAGGGCATCCGTCACGCCATCGCGCAAGGGCGCTTCGAGGCCTTCAAGGTCGAGGTGAAGCAAGGCTGGGCGAGGGGCGACATCCCGGCACGCGGCTGAAGCGGCACATGAAAATGGCCGGCTCCAAGGGGGCCGGCCATGCGCCTGTCGGGTGGCTGCCTGCGGCTCGGTCGATCAGCCGTGCAATTTGCCGGCAATGGTGGCGACATGCTTGCCCTGATAACGGGCGGCGTCGAGTTCCACCTTGGAAGGCTGGCGCGAGCCGTCGCCATCGGTAATGGTCGAGGCGCCGTAGGGCGAACCGCCCTTGATTTCGTCCAGGCCCATCTGACCCTGGAAGGCGTAGGGCAGGCCGACCACCACCATGCCGTGGTGGAGCAGGGTCGGCACGAAGCCGAGAATGGTGGATTCCTGACCGCCATGCTGCGTGGCCGAGGAGGTGAACACCGAACCGACCTTGCCGACAAGGCCTCCGGTGAACCACAGGCCGCCGGTCTGGTCGACGAAGGCGCGCATCTGCGAGGCTACGGTACCGAAGCGGGTGCCGGCGCCGAAGATGATGGCGTCATAGTCCTTCAGCTCGTCGACAGTGGCGACCGGAGCCTTCTGATCCAACTTGAAATGGTTCGCCTTGGCGATTTCTTCCGGCACGGTTTCGGGAACGCGCTTCACCACCACCTCTGCGCCGGTCTCACGGGCGCCTTCGGCGACGGCCTCGGCCATCGTCTCGATGTGGCCGTAGCTCGAATAGTAGAGAACGAGAACCTTCGCCATTTCCCTATGCTCCTTGCATCCTGGCTTTGCCGGCAGAACCGGCTGAGGTGTTGCAGGAAGCTAGCCGCTCGGGTGGTGCATCGGAAGCACGATGATTGACAGCTTGCCCTTGCAGAATTGCAATGTGGAAAGGTTGAGTCGTCAGGTGGGTGTCGAAGGCGGGGCGTATGATGGTTCAGCTTCTTGCCATCCGGCGCCGAAACCCTTAAGCCCCATCCCCGTGGGAGCCCGTAGCTCAGCCGGTAGAGCACGTGACTTTTAATCATGGGGTCTCGGGTTCGAATCCCGACGGGCTCACCACATTTTCCTAAGTTTTTCAATTGCTTGGGAGGCGGCAGTCCGTCTTGGTGCCGCTATCGATAACCGGATTGTCGCCACGGTGTCGCCACCGACGCGGGAACCACCGGAAGGAGTTCCGCTTGAGGTCACTGCTGCCGGCATGGGCCTCAGCTGTAATCGACAGTCGGTTCGTCCGGCCGTGCGGGTGATGTCGCCGTCACTATCTCGACCGCCCACCCATGGCCGGAGCTACTACGACGCCCACCGATGGGCGCGGCCCTCCACCTGAGCGGCGGCCACAGCGCGGTAGTGCCGCGCCATCTGCCGGCTGTGCAGCACCTCGGCGATCGGCTCGAGACTTTCGCCCGTGATCGTGCCGATCGTCACCTCGCGCACCCGTTGCAGCAGCGCGTCATAGGACACGGCCGCCATCACCGATGGGTCACGCTGAAGCTCGTCCGCCAGGGCGAGGAGGCGCTTGTCCGACAGGCAGCCGGCGCCGGTCGACGGTTCGGCATGGTGCTTGGCAGCAGGCAAAGCGGTGGCGTTGGCCGGAACGATGGGGTTCGGCATGGCTGATTGCCTTCAGCAGCTGTTAACGATAATGACACTTGAGGTGTAATTGCCTCCTTGCGAGGTGTCAACCTCTGGGGTACAAAAAATTACACATGAGGTGTCACATGCTCTCGGCGGAACAGATTAGAGCTGCTCGCGCGTTGCTGCGCTGGGACCAAGCTCATTTGAGCGAGCGGTCTGGTGTGTCCGTTGAAACGATCAAGCGCCTTGAAAAGATGGACGGTGCGCTGACAAGCACCCGGGTTTCAACGCTCACCGCCATCCAGCGCGCCCTCGAGACAGCCGGCGTGATCTTCGTCGCGGAGAACGGCGAGGGGCCGGGGGTGCGGCTGAGGAAGGAGCGGACCATTGGCAATCAGTGAAATGGATCCACGTCGGTCCTTCACTGCCTGACGGAGGACCCGGTTGAGCGCCTTCGTGAAGCATCAGAAAATATCTGATGGCTTGTTTCCGACCGCCCTGCGTTTGTCGAGGCCCCAACTCCTGAGAGCATGGGGTTATGATGAGCAAGACCACGAACATAGGCGCGGCCCGCGCGGGCCGAGACGATCAACGGCCTCCACAACGCCGAGGTCACCCATCCGCGGGGTCCATTGCGATCCACCAAAGCTGTCGAGTTCGCCACCCTAACCTGGGTAGACCGGTTCAACCATCGCCACCGCTGGAGCCCATCGGCAACACACCGCCGGCCGAAGCCGAGGAACGCTACTATGCTCTGCTCGACGAGCAGCAAATGGCGGCGTGACTCAAACCAAATGGCCTCCGGCGAAGCCGGGGCGGTTCAAATTGACATTCCCGTCCCCACCCGAGAGTGGACGTCAGTTGGATCGGGTTTTCGGGCAACACCTGATGCAGCCACTAGTCGTCGCCATCGCAGCCCCGGGCCGAAACAGATCGCACCGAGGGTGTCCCGGAAATTCGGTCGCAGTCAGAGCAACCGCTCATCTGTGTTCACACAACTTCGGTGCAGACGAACGTGCTGAAGCCGCCGGCCGGATAGGCCTTGTCAAAGGCTGCTTCGACGAGTGTCGCGGGGATCGCCGGCGCATCCACGAGAACCATGCCGTGCCCAGTCGCTTGGGCGAAGGAGATCTGGCCTTTCGCAATAGCAGCGCCGGCCGCCTGGGACATCAATAGCAGGCAGTCCCGGCCGCCGTCGTCATCGCCTTTCAGGCGCGGTCGCGACGGTCTGGCCGAGGTATCAAAGCCGCGTAGCGTGGGGGTGAAATACCCCCACGTCCTGCTCTCGATCATCAGAACGAAGAAGCTGGGTAGCCCCTGCAAGGTAAAAGGTGGCAGCACCAGTTCTAGGCGCTGCTGCAAAACTCCCATAAGCGCGATCGCCTGGCGCCGTGACCGCGCCATGTCCAGGCGTCCACCGGCACCTTCCGGAAGGAGGCCGGCATCGATTGCCTGCCGTGTAGCCACCGCGACGGCCAGCGCCTCAGGGTGCTCAACATCAAATTCGATCGCCAAAGCGCAAATCGTGCACATGCGGCGCCTCTGCTCAAGCAGTGACGATGTTGAACCAGAATTCGAAATTATCCAGCATACCGACGAACTCGGATAGTTTCTTCGGGTCGCCGGTCAGCCTGGCCTTGCCTTCGACAACTTGCTTTTCCATCGTCGACAAACCGAGCATGATGTCGTTCAGATCCGCGCGGGTGGTGACGATAGAGACGTCTGCGTCCGGCAGACTCTTATCTTTTGTATAATGGACGGCCGCGTTCTCGACTCCGAGGACATATTTAGTATTGGTGTCGGTCAGTTCTACATTAATGGCCACGGTCTTGCCCGCCGCGCGATCGCCATTCAGTCGTACACCAAGAAAATCGAAGAACATCTCGATCGGCATGGCTTTGATAGTGTCCGCGCTCGCGGTGTTCGGCGTAGGCAACTGCGTGACCCCTTGCCGCAACTCGCGCGCGCCCGTCAGGTAGAAGTTACGCCAAGGTCCGCTTTCCGACTGATAGCCCAGCTGCTCATAGGTATCGGCCAGCAATTGCTTCGCGGCGACGTTGTTGGCGTCGGCAAAGACGACGTGGTTCACGACCTCCGCAACCCACCGATAATCGCCTTTTTCGTAAGACACCCTCGCCTGTCGCAGCACGTTGTCGGCGCCGCCCATGAAGTCGACATAGCGCGCCCCGGCCTCGGTCGGGGGGAGTTGGTGCAGCGTCGCCGGCACGCCGTCGAAGAAGCCGAGCCGCAGATTATATTGGGCCACCGCGTCGTGATAGACGGTGCCGTAATAGCTCCGGCAGGCCCATGTGGTGGCAAGGTCGTGCGGCAGGCGGATTACCTCGCCGATCTCTTTCGGCGTCATGCCGCTGTTCGCCATGCGCATGACCTGGTCGTGCAGGAAGCGGAACATGTCGCGCTGCTTCTTGAGGTGCGTGACGACCTCCTCATTGCCCCATGTCGGCCAGTGGTGCGAGGTGAAGAGCACCTCGACCTGATCGCCATAAAGATCGAGCGTTTGCTGGAGATATTTCGACCAGAGCAGGCCGTCGCGGACTTTGGCGCCGCGCAGTGTGTAGAGATTGTGGAGGGTGTGGCAGGCGTTCTCTGCAGCGCAGGACGCCTTGAATTCCGGCAGGTAGAACATGAACTCCGATGGCGCTTCGGAATTTGGCGCCATAATCACTTGCAATTCGACCCCGTCGATGGTGATCCTTTGTCCGGTCTCGGTGGCCCAGTCGGTGGGCAGTGCCAGCCCGACTTCTCCGCTTGACGTCGACTTGCCGAGACCACCATCGACTTGGCCAGTGGCCCCCCTTGGGAGCAGGTTCCCGTACATGTAGCTGGCGCGGCGGCTCATCGCATTGCCGGCGATGATATTCTCCCCGACCGCAGCCTCGGTGAAGTCTGCGGGCGCGACGATCTTGACCTTGCCGGCGTCGATGTCGGCCTGCTGAACCAGGCCACGCACGCCGCCATAATGATCCACGTGGCTGTGCGTGTAGATGACGGCGACGATAGGCTTGTCGCCGAGTTGGCGAATGACAAGTTGCTGCCAGACGGCAGCGGCGGTCTCTGCGCTGACGAGCGGGTCGATGACAATGTAACCCGTGTCGGAGCTGATGATGCTCATCACCGACAGGTCATATCCGCGCGCCTGATAGATTCCATCGACCACCTCGAAGAGGCCATGGATCATGTTCAGCTTCGCCATGCGCCAAAGGCTGGGATTCACTGTGTCAGGCGCATCGTCGGCGTCCGACGTGCCCAGGAAGGAATAGACACTGAGATCCCAGACCGGCGTGCCGTCGCTGTTCTTGATGATCGCAGGATCAGGCAGGGCTGCCAGCAAACCACGTCGGGCATCTCTGAAGTCCTGCACGTTGTCGAACGGCAACCCGTTCCGGTACTGGCCGTTGTACTCGATGGTCGCTCGTGAGGCGGGCTTTCCCGCGGCGCCGCTCATGGGCGCGGGAGGAGCATCCTGGGCGCGCGTCGCGCCGGACTGCCCGATCACGCTGACGGCGAGCCCCGCCGATGCTGCGCCACGAAGGAATTCTGCCCTGCTGATTTCGCGGTGGAGCGTTTCGAAAGGACGCCACTCCGCTGGAACAGCGGCGGTGGAGCGGACTTCATTATTGACCGGAGGCTTGGTCGGTTCGGCCATGACACTCTCCTCTGGGGCCGCGCAAGCAGCGGAGGTGACCAGTTCCCGAGAGTTTATCGCGCTTCAGTCTGCTCGCTCGGACTTCGCGTTAAGGCGGCCTCAGGTAAGCATGCTACAGTCGCGTAGGTCTTTGGTCTGCCGCAATACCAGCCTGGGAAGGGCCAGGTGGATCAGCTCATGGGGAAGATCGACACTCCTAGCGACGGCGTGTTTGAGTCAATTCAGGATGCCGCGTCGGTCAATGACGTCTGCTTTGAATAACCTGATCGTAAAAGCCGACAGTCTGCTCCGGCCCCAAACCGGCTATTCGTAGCCGCTGCAGCCCACTTCTGCTTCTGGCGCCCCAGGCTACTTTTGACACCTCGGCGACGGCACGTTGGCTTCCGTCCGTCCGATCGACTGTAGGCGTTGCGACCGCCGCAGCTCCGGCACCATGACCAGGCTGGCCCGCTGCCGATCGGCATGAACACCTGCGGCGGGCTGTTCCCGCTGCCGTCAAAGCTATGTACTGTCGATGATTAGGCTCCAAGTGGGAGCCGCATGTGCAGCCCTCTTACCCGCGCTCCCGCAGCGCCTTGGGAGCGTGCCTGATGAGGCAGCCGAACTGGAATCCCGAGGCTCGCGTTCGTGAACTGTCCTGTCGTCTCGTGGAGTGGGGCAGTGAGACAGGCTCGCTGGGTGAGGCGGCCTTCGGTGAGCGCCTCGCCGGGCTCCTTCGGGACATCCCGTATTTCCGCGAGCGTCCTGACCAAGTTCGTCTGGTCGACAGCCACGGCGACCCTATGACTCGCAGCGTCGTCGCGATCGTCCGCGGCAAGGGAATGCGTGCGCTCGCCATGGCGGGCCACTACGACGTGGTTTCGATCGACAACTATCGGGACCTCGCGCCGCTGGCGTTCAAGCCCGACGAGTTGCTGGGGGCGTTGATCTCCGACCTTGAGAATCGACCGCTCAAGCCGGGCGAGCGGCGCGCGTTGGAGGATTTCAAGAGCGGTGAGTTCCTGCCAGGACGCGGCCTTCTCGATATGAAGAGCGGACTCGCGGCAGGCATCGCGGTTCTCGAGGACTTCGCTGCCGATCCGGAGCGCTCCGGCAGCCTTGTCTTCATCGCGACCCCCGACGAGGAACGTGGCTCACGGGGCATGCGCAGTTTGCGCGATGCGCTTCCCGCGCTGGCCGCCGAGTTCGGCTTGGATATCGAGGCGGGCATCAATCTGGATGCGACGAGCGACCAGGGAAACGGCGAGGAAGGCCGCGCCATCTATCGCGGCACGATCGGAAAGGCGCTGCCTTTCGCCTTTATCGTCGGCCAATCTTCGCATGCGAGCTACCCCTTCGAGGGGGTGAGTGCCCAGCTGATCGCTTCTGAGATCATCCGGTCGGTCGAAGCGAACCCGACCTTGTGCGACACGGCCGCCGGCGAAGTCTCGCCGCCGCCGGTCTGCCTTGAGGCGAAGGATCTTCGCGGAGGCTATGAAGTCACCACGCCCGAGCGCGTCTGGGTCGCCTTCAACTGGCTCTCGCACAACTGGACGGCGCGGGATCTGCTCGGCCTGTTCAAGCAGAAGGTGCGCACCGGCGCGGCCGTCGCCATCCAGCAGTTCAACAAACATGTGTTTTCCTATGCAGCTATGCTGGGCGCGACCCCGGCTGCTCCGGTGGCGGAGGCCTCTCTTATTTCGATCGAGGAACTGAGAGAGCAGGTTAAGCACGTGGGTGGCCCCGATGCGGTTGCCAGGGTGAGGAGTGTTGATCAGGGATTACGGGGCACCGACGATCCGCTAGCTCAGACACGTGCCATCGTTGGCGCGATGGCAACGGAAGCTGGCGTGACCGGCCCCGCCGTCGTCTATGGTTTCAGCAGTCTCGTCTACCCTTCAACGCATCTGTCGAGGGTGGAAGGGAACGCGGCCTTCGCGGACGCCATCGAAGCCGCTCGGCTTGCGCATGAGAAGGCCGGCGGCTGCCCGCTGAAGTATCGCGAGTACTTCACAGGCATTTCGGACATGAGTTTCTTCGGACATAGCCCCCTCGACCGAGATAGTGCTTATGTGGCGGCAAACACACCGACCGAAGCGCTCGTCGATATAGTTCGGAAGGATGCGCTTTCGTTTCCCGTGGTGAACATTGGACCTTGGGGCCGCGAGTTTCACCAACGGCTTGAAAGGGTGCATACGCCCTACGCTTTCGAGGAGCTACCAAGGTTTCTGCGAGAAGTCGTCAAGCGATTCCTCGACTGACAGCTCGCAGCAACTTCTCCGGTTGCGCATAACGTCGTAGGTGCAATCACATATGCCGATATAGGGCACGCGGATCGGTGTGCCCCTGCCGCTGTCCTTCTCCGGCGCGACGCCCGCCCAGATCCGCGCGGCCATCCTCTCTTGGCGCAAGCCGCCGGAGATCCTGTCCCGCCGCACCGGCGAGGCCAACCAGTTCGTCACGCCGTACTGCACCGCCTTGCCCAAGGCGCGCTCGACCGACGCGCGGCCGATCAGCCTCGCTACGTAAGCCTCGCGCGTGTTATCAGCCGAATAGAGGTCTATGCGCCTGAAACTGGCGACGTGGAGGGGAAATGGCCGATTATTCCTAAGCCGGGTATTATTTGGTGCGCATCGTGGATGGGGTTCCTCGCATTTCCGCAAGCTACAGTGCCAGCCCCGGAGTTGCGAGTAATATCAGACCCGGCAACGAGTTTGTTACTGGGGACGAGCTGACGCCTTATGGCGACATTTATATCGGATACAATGACGATGGCTTCGTCGCTCAGGAAATTCCGGAATTCTACTATCTCTATTCGAATGACATTTCACTCGCTATCGGCGATGAGGTCCAATGGACTGCAATGCCATTCATCGTCTGCTTCCTTGCGGGCACGATGATCGCCGCGCCGGACGGCGAGGTGGCGATCGAGACGTTGAGGGTCGGCGATCTCGTGCTCACGGCCGGGGGCGATGCACGGCCGGTGCGCTGGCTGGCCCGGCAGACCGTTTCCACCGTTTTCGCTGACCCGCTGCGGGTGCTGCCGATCCGTATCGCCGCGCGCGCGCTGGGCGACAACCTGCCGGTGCGCGATCTCTTCGTCTCGGCCGATCACGCCCTGGAGATCGATGGCCTTCTGGTCCAGGCCGGTGCCCTGGTGAACGGCACGACCATCGTGCGCCATGCTGAGATGCCGCAGACCTTTGTCTACTACCATGTCGAGCTTGACGACCATTCACTGATCCTTGCCGAGGGCGTGCCGGCGGAGACCTTCGTCGACAATGTGAGCCGTCGCCGCTTCGACAACTACGCCGAGTTCGAGGGGCTCTATAGCACCGAACGCCAGGGCACCGGCGAGATTGATCTGCCGCGAGTGAAGTCGGCCCGTCAGTTGCCTGCGAGCATCCGAGCGGGGATTGCCGCTCAAGCGCCCGCCATCGTCGCGGCTGCCTAACCCTTCGAGACCTCAGCAGACCACCAGGACCCGCTGCAAGCGGGGCCTTTTCATTTGGCTGTGAGGGCCGAGCTTACGCCCGTCATAACTCACACCACTCAGTAGGTGATCGCGAAGTCGGCCGCCGGCCTCGACGCGGGCGACGGCGCCAAGATCACCTGCAAGGGCGGCGCCGTGCAGCGCCCAATGCGCCCTAACTCGTGGCGCGGGACTTAGAGCGCCTAACAAAACCGTTTGTTAACCATGTCGGCTTGAGTTTGGCTTCATGGTGAAGAAGCTGCTTCCGGATGATTTGTGGGCGGAGA
>NZ_JAVDUX010000009.1:0-225827 GCF_031456575.1 Ancylobacter sp. 3268 | reverse complement strand
AGGCGTGTACGCCAGCGCAAGGTCGCGCTGGTTGGCCAGAGGCTTGGTCGCCTGGATCTCAAGCTTACCAGGACGGGGTAGACGGTGGTAAACCATGGCGGAAGAACGCAGCGCATCCGAAATGTAAGACGACATAGACGCTTCCTCAGCCTCTTCGCGCTCAAGGCGGCGAAGAGGTCATGCAATCGGAAAATGCAGATGGCGGCGCGCCGGCTGCGGAGAGGAAGACGCCGCCCGGAAAGGCAGCGTCTTCGAGAGGGCTGTCGCCTTATTCGGCCGCAACCGGCAGCGGGGCGAGCTCTTCCTCTTCCGAAGGCAGCTCCATCGGCTGGCCGGCAAGAGCCGCGTTCAGCCGGTTGGTGTCGAGTTCGCCTTCCCAGCGCGCCACCACCACGGTCGCCGTCGCATTGCCGATGAAGTTGGTCAGCGCGCGGCACTCCGACATGAAGCGGTCGATGCCGAGGATCAGCGCCATGCCGGCCACCGGCACGGCGGGGACCACCGAGAGCGTCGCCGCGAGCGTGATGAAACCGGCACCGGTGATGCCCGCCGCGCCCTTGGAGGAGAGCATGGCGACCAGCAGCAGCACGATCTGGTCCTGCAGGCTGAGGTCGATGCCGGTGGCCTGCGCGATGAACAGCGCGGCCAGCGTCATGTAGATGTTGGTGCCGTCGAGGTTGAAGGAATAGCCGGTCGGGATGACGAGGCCGACCACCGACTTGCGGCAGCCCGCCTGCTCCATCTTCTCCATCAGGCTCGGCAGCGCGGCCTCCGACGACGAGGTGCCAAGCACCAGCAGCAGCTCTTCCTTGAGATAGCGGATCAGGGCGACGATGGAGAAGCCATTGTAGCGCGCCACTGCGCCGAGCACGACGAACACGAACAGGAAGCTGGTGATGTAGAAGGTGCCGACCAGCATGGCGAGATGGGCGATCGAGCCGATGCCATATTTGCCGATGGTGAACGCCATCGCGCCGAAAGCGCCGATCGGCGCCGCCTTCATCAGGATCTCGACCAGGCGGAAGAAGACCTGCGAGGCCGAGTTCAGCACGTGCATCAGCGGTTCGGCACGCGGACCGACGCCGGCCATGGCGATGCCGAACAGCACCGCGAAGAACAGTACCTGGAGAATATCGCCGGACGCGAAGGCGCTCACCGGCGTGGTCGGGATGATGTTGCTCAGGAAGCCGATCAGGGACTGTTCGTGCGCCTTGGCGGCATAATCAGCCACCGCCTTGGCGTCGAGCGAGGCCGGATCGATGTTCAGCCCGGCGCCGGGGCGCACCACATTGGCGACCGCAAGGCCGATGATCAGCGCCAGCGTCGAGAAGGTGAGGAAGTACAGCATCGCCTTGCCGGCGACGCGGCCGACCTTGCCGAGATCGCGCATATTGGCGATGCCGGTGGCGACGGTGAGGAAGATCACCGGGGCGATGATCATCTTCACCAGCTTGATGAAGGCATCGCCGAGCGGCTTCATGTCGGCGCCGAGGCCGGGATAGAAATGGCCGAGCGCGACGCCCGCCGCGATGGCGACGAGCACCTGGAAGTAGAGCTGACGATAGAATTTGCGCGGCGCGGCTTTCACCGGGCCCGGGGTGATGGCGTAGGCCATTGGCGTCCTCCTGGTGGATCCGTCGTCGCCTCGTTGGACGGGCAGCGTTGGGAGCCGGGATCGATGGATCGGGTACGGCGTCTGCCCGCCGCGGGTTTGATCCTGCGCAAGGCGCATGCCAGATGCGCGCCCTTCGCGGCACGACATTAAGATGTTGATTTTCAATGGATATTTTGTGAGTCAGAGACTGACGACTCGACATGGCGTGCGAAATATCGCACAAAGTGTCCCGCAGCCTGTGCGGAATGCCGCACGCAGAGAACAGCGCCGTGCGGTTATTGCGACATCTCGGCAGTCCCGGCCGGATCAAACGGTGGCGCCGCTGCGCCTGGCGCGCCGCCCCCCTGCTCGCGGCGGCGCTGCTTCTGGTGGGGCTGGACCAGAGCGCCCGCTACGGCGCCCAGCGCTGGGTGCTGGTCCAGCTTCGCGCCGACGCGCAGGCCGCCGCCGAGCTGCGAGCCGCGGTGCTGCGCAGCGAGATCGAGAAGCAGCGCTCGCTGCCGGTGGTGCTGGCGCAGGACCCGGACGTGCGCGCCGCCCTTTCCGAGCGCGCCCCGGCGGTGCTGAGGGCACTCGACGCCAAATTCGAGACTCTGGCCGGCGGCACGCGCGCAGGCGTCATTTATCTGCTCGACGCCAAAGGCATCACGCTGGCGGCGAGCAATTTTCGCGCGCCGACCTCGTTCGTCGGCAGTGACTATTCGTTCCGCCCCTATTTCCGGCAGGCGATGGCCGATGGCGCGGCCGAGCACTTCGCCTTCGGCACGGTGAGCCGCCGGCCGGGCCTCTATCTGACGCGGCGGATCGACGGCGCGGAGGGACCGCTCGGCGTCATCGTGGTCAAGGCGGAGTTCTCCGAGGTCGAGGCCGACTGGCGCCGGCTCGCCGGGCCGACCTTCGTCACCGACACGCGCCACATCGTGCTGGTGACCAGTGTGCCGGGCTGGCAGTTTCGCGCGACTGCCCAGATCACCGATGAGGAACGGGTACGGATCCGCGCCAGCCTCCAATTCGGCGATGCCTCGCTCGATCCGCTGCCGATCACGGCCGAAGGCGACGACCGGGTGCGGGTGAAGATGCCGGAGGGCGGAGCCGAACGCGTCTTCGTCGAAGCGGCCGCCCCGGTACCCAGCACCGGCTGGACCCTGCATGTGCTGGAGCCGATGGCGGGCACCGCCAACATCGCTATCGCCGCGGCACGCGTGCTGGCGCTGCTCGGCGGTGCGCTGCTGGTCGTCGCGCTGCTGTTCGCCTGGTCACGCCGCCGCCGGGCGTTGCAGAAGCGCCGGCGCGAAGAGCGGGCGCGGCGTGAGCTGGAGCGCCGGGTGGAGGCGCGCACGCGCGAACTGAGCACCGCCAACGACCGGTTGCGCGAGGAGATGGACCAGCGCCAGCATGCCCAATCGGCCATGCAGGGGCTGCAGGATGAACTGGTGCAGGCGAGCAAGCTCGCGGTGCTCGGCCAGATCGCCGCCAGCGTCGCGCACGAGGTCAACCAGCCGGTGGCGGCGATCCGCACCTTCGCCGAGAGCGGCGGGCTGCTGCTCGCGCGCGGCGACATGTCGAGCGTGGGCGGCAATCTCGCCACCATTGTCGGGCTGACCGAGCGCATCGGCGCCATCACCGGCGAGTTGCGGGCCTTCGCGCGCAAGACGCCCGGCCATATCGGGCCGGTGTCGCTGCGCGAGGCCGTGGAGGGGGCGATGCTGCTGCTCGGCCACCGGCTGCGCGAGCAGGACGTCGCGCTGGAGATCGACCTCGGCCCCGGCGATATCGTGGTGGCGGCCGAGCGGGTGCGGCTGGAGCAGGTGCTGGTCAACCTGCTGCAGAACGCGCTGGAGGCGCTCACCGGCCGAGCAGGCGGGCGGATACGGGTTGAGGCGCGCGCCGAAGGCGACAGCGCCGTGATCACGCTCACCGACAATGGTCCCGGCTTGCCGGACTCTGTGCTGCAGGCGCTGTTCATGCCCTTCACCACCACTAAGCCGGCCGGGCTCGGACTTGGGCTGGTGATCTCTCACGACATCGTCGCCGAATTCGGTGGCTCGCTCGCCGCCGCCAATCGCGACGGCGCGGTCTTCACCCTCATGCTCCCGCGAGTGCCATAATGGATGTGGCCTTTATCGACGACGACGACGCGTTGCGCGCCGCCAATACCCAGGCGCTGATGCTGGCGGGCTATGCGGTCACACCCTACCCATCGGCCACCGCTGCGCTCGCCGAACTCGATGCCTCGTTCAGCGGGATCGTGGTGAGCGACGTGCGCATGCCGGGCATGGACGGGCTGGAACTGTTCCGCCGGCTGAAGCGCATGGACGCCGACCTGCCGGTCATCCTGATCACCGGCCATGGCGACATACCGATGGCGGTGGAGGCCATGCGGGAAGGAGCCTACGACTTCATCGCCAAGCCCTATGCCCTCGACCGGCTGCTCGGGGCGGTGCGCCACGCGCTGGAGAAGCGGCGCCTCGTGCTCGACAATCGAGCGCTGCGGCAGGCGGCCGAGACGGCAAGCGTCGACATGCCGCTGCTCGGCACCACGCCGGTGATGGAACGGCTGCGCCAGACGCTGCGCCAGATCGCCGATGCCGATATCGACGTGCTGGTGGAAGGCGAGACCGGTAGCGGCAAGGAGGTGGTGGCGAGCGCGCTGCACCGCTGGAGCCGGCGCGTGGCGCGTCCGCTGGTCGCCGTCAATTGCGGGGCGGTGCCGGAAACCGTCATCGAGAGCGAATTGTTCGGGCATGAGCCCGGCGCCTTCACCGGTGCGCTGAAGAAGCGGGTCGGGCGTATCGAGCATGCCCATGGCGGCACGCTGTTCCTCGACGAGATCGAGGCGATGTCGGCCGCCTTGCAGGTGAAGCTGCTGCGGGTGCTGGAGGCGCGCGAGATCACCCCGCTCGGCACCAACGAGATCCGCAAGGTCGACATAAGGGTGGTGGCGGCCTCGAAGGTTCACCTGCAGGAACTGGTGCGCCGCGGCAGCTTCCGCGAAGACCTGTACTATCGGCTGCATGTCGCCGCGGTGCGCATTCCGCCGCTGCGCGAGCGCAAGGCGGACGTGCCGCTGCTGTTCGGCCATTTCCTCGGCCAGGCCGCCAAGCGCTTTCGCCGTCCGGCGCCGCTCATCACCGCCGCCATCCGCGACCATCTCGCCAGCCATGACTGGCCCGGGAACGTGCGCGAACTCGCCCATTATGCGGAGCGGGTCGCGCTCGGCCTCGCCGAGGACACCCCGCCGCCGGCACCGGACGATGCGCCGACCGCGAGCCTGCCGGAGCGGATGGAAGCCTACGAGGCGGCGCAGATCCGCGACGCCCTCGCGGCCACGCACGGCGACATCCAGGCGACGCTGAAGCGGCTCGGCATTCCCCGCAAGACGCTGTACGACAAGCTGCGCCGTCACGACATCGACCAGGGCGCGTATCGTTAGCCCAGCTCGCCAGGCCACGCGCCGCCGCTCGACGCGACGTGCAGGCGCGCAGGGACGGCGCGCGCTCTCTGCCGGCGGCTTCCGCGCGGCGGTCAAACGGCTTCGGCTGTCACAAACCGGACGTCCGCCGGCAAGCCGTGGGTCGCGACACGACGCCTCTGCCGAAGGGGGCGGGGCTCCTTCTCGCCACCGCCTCACATCGGCGGCACGGTGCCGTTCTTGCCGACCGTCAGCCGGCTCGTGGTCAACGTTCCATCGTCGCTGCGCGTGTAGAAGGCCACGATGTGCGCGCCGGGCACCAGAAGCGATCGGTCGCCTTTGTCGATGGTGACGATCGGCACGTCGGGCGGCACCATGATGGTCTGCGTGCCGTTCTCACCATACTTCAGGGTCATGATGCGTCCCTTGGACACCACGAGGTCGCCTACCGTGCCGTTGGTCATCGAGGCGGAGGGGTCGGAGCCCCAAGGTCGGTGACCTTCGCCAGTACCGCGCATGCTCGGCGGGAACACGTGCACCTCCAGCGCGATCAGCGTGCCATCGGGGCCGGGCAGGGCCGCACTGCCGACGAAGCTGCCGGGTTTGATTTCCTCCGGCTCGGCGGTTGCCACGGACATGATCCGTACGTCGCCGGTCAGCGCCAGGGTCACCGGCGTGCCGTTGGCTTGCGTGGCCTCCAGCCGATCGCCATCCGCCTTCACCACCGTAGCGGCCAGGCGGGTGGCGGGTGGGGCGCCCTGCGCCATGGCGCTGCCGGCCACGAAGACAGCCGCCGCTGCGGCCACAATGAATGTCGAGCGTTTCGGAAAAGGGAGCATGGGCCAACCTTCATCGAATAGGTGCTTAGAGGCGGCCATCAAACGCCGATTGACAGGCGAGCGCCCATCACTTCCCGGCGATGAGCGCAGGTGGCGCGCGCCGCTCCACCCAATGCAGCGCCAGCGCGACATGCGGCAGCCGTGGCGCCGATTCGAGCGAGTTCGATCTGAAGCAGGTTTGTCTGGCGGCCGGGCTGCCGGATAGGACGGGACAGGCGGCCGGCACCCCGGGCCGGAAGGCCGAAACGCCGGATGGGCTGTCGGCCAAGTTGGCGGAGGTAAACCGACGCCGACCTGCCCGCGTGATTTCAACCGATCAGGGAATTTGGTGGAGCCAGGCGGAATCGAACCGCCGACCTCTTGAATGCCATTCAAGCGCTCTCCCAACTGAGCTATGGCCCCACCGGGGGCGCCGGGCGCGCGAGCCTCACGAATGCGGCTTGCTTGGGGATCACCCGACTTGTCGCGGCGGCCTCAACCGCTGCGGTGCGCTCGTAAAGCACAGGGCGAAGAAGACTGCAAGTCTCGAATTCTCCGCCCTGTGGATTTCGTCGTCAGCCTTCCTCGTCGTCCTCGAGGCCGTCGCCGATCAGATCGGTGACGTCGTCGCCGTCGTCCTCGTCTTCCTCGAGGAAGGTGTCGTCTTCGTCGCCATCGGCATCGACGTCGTCGTCGATCTCGATATCGTCGTCGGACGTCGCCGCTTTGGCCGGGCTGGCGGCCTCTTCGTCGGCGTCCTCCAGCGACACAAGCTCGACGTCCTCGACGTCCTCGGCCTCGCTGTCCGCCGGAGTCTCGGCGGCGCGGCTGGCTTCGGGCCGGCCGCGGGAGATCGGAGCGGTGATCGGCACGATCTGCCCGGTATAGGGCGAGATCACCGGATCCTTGTTCAGGTCGTAGAATTTGCGCCCAGTGACGGGGCAGACACGCTTGGTGCCAAGTTCAGGTTTCACCACGGATAGGACCTCGGAAGGTGGTGGGTGAAAAAGGGTGGCTCCCATTGGACGCAGCTTCTTGCGCTGTCAAGACGCAATCGCGCAAAGCCGTGACGCGGTTCGCATCGCCGTGTAAGGAGAATTCGCGCCCTATCTAAGCTTCTCTCAAGGTGCCTTCAATGAGTGCCGTTGCTCTTTCATCCGGTGACCACGCCGCCGCGCCCTCCCCGGCTACCGCGTTGCGTTCCGGTCCGCTTTCGGGGGGCGTGACGGTGCCGGGCGACAAATCGGTGTCGCATCGGGCGTTGATTTTGGGGGCCCTCGCCATCGGCGAGACGCCGATCACCGGGCTGCTGGAAAGTGAGGACGTTCTGAGCACCGCCAAGGCTTGCGCGGCGCTGGGCGCGCGGATCGAGCGGGTCGGCGCCGGCGAATGGCGCGTCCGGGGTGTCGGCATTGGCGGGCTGCGGACGCCGGAGGCGCCGCTTGATTTCGGCAATTCCGGCACCGGCGCCCGGCTGATGATGGGCATGGTGGCGGGCAGCCCGATCGACGCCCTCTTCGACGGCGATTCCAGCCTGCGCCGCCGGCCGATGCGCCGTATCCTCGATCCGCTTGAAAAGATGGGTGTTTCCGTCGCTGAAGCCGCCGGAGACGGGCGCCTGCCGATCCGCCTCAAGGGGCCACGCGATCTCATCCCGATCACCTATGAGAGCCCGGTCGCATCGGCACAGATCAAATCGGCGGTGCTGCTCGCCGGGCTCGGCGCGCCGGGCGAGACGACGCTGATCGAGAGGGAGGCCAGCCGCGACCACACCGAGCGCATGCTGGCGCATTTCGGCGCCGATGTGCGGGTGGAGCCTTATGGCGCGCATGGCCGCAAGGTGACGCTGCGGGGCCGGCCGGAGCTGAAGCCGGCACCGATCGCCGTGCCGGCGGACCCGTCTTCCGCCGCCTTCCCACTGGTGGCGGGATTGATCGTGCCGGGCTCCGCCATCACCATCAAGGCGGTGATGACCAACCCGCTGCGCAGCGGATTGTTGAAGACGCTCAAGGAGATGGGGGCTTCCATCGAGCTGCTTTGCGAGCGCGTCGAGGGCGGCGAGGTCGTTGCCGACCTGCGCGTACGGCACTCCGCGCTCACCGGTGTCGACGTGCCGGCCGAGCGGGCGCCGTCGATGATCGACGAGTACCCGATCCTGGCGGTGGCGGCGTCCTTCGCCCGCGGCGCCACGCGGATGCGCGGGCTTTCCGAGCTGCGGGTGAAGGAATCCGACCGGCTGGCGGCGGTGGCGGCGGGGCTTGCCCAGGCCGGGGTCGTGCATTCCATCGCCGGCGACGACCTCCTCGTCGAGGGGAGCGGGGCGGTTCCCGGCGGCGGCACGGTGGCCACCCACATGGATCACCGCATCGCGATGAGCTTCCTCATCCTCGGGCTCGCCTCGGACAAGCCGATGAAAATAGACGACATTTCCTTCGTCGCCACCAGCTTCCCGACCTTCGTGCCGCTGATGGCGCGGCTGGGCGCCGTGATCGAGGTGGCCTCATGATCATCGCCATAGACGGGCCGGCGGCATCGGGAAAGGGCACGGTCGCGCGGGCGCTGGCGGCGCATTTCCGGCTGCCGCACCTCGACACCGGCCTCCTCTATCGTGCTGTCGGTGCTGAGGTTCTGGCGCGCGGGCTGGATTTTTCCGATGTGCCGGCCCTTGCCGGCCTCGCGGCGGCGCTCGATGTGCAGAACCTCGATGGCGAGGCGCTGCGCACCGGCCCGGTGGGAGAAGCGGCCTCGCGGGTGGCGGAAATTCCCGAGGTACGGCAGGCACTTATCGACCTTCAGCGCCATTTCGCCCGCCAGCCGGGCGGGGCGGTGCTGGACGGGCGGGACATCGGCACCGTGATCGCCCCCGAGGCGGAGGTGAAGATCTTCGTCACCGCCAGCCCGGAAGCCCGCGCCGCCCGGCGCCATGCCGAGCTTTCGGCGCGCGGCGAGCCGGTGACGCCGCGCTCGGTGCTGGAAGATATTCTCAAGCGCGATCAGCGCGATAGCAGCCGCGCCGCCGCGCCGCTGCTGCGGGCGGCGGATGCCGAGCTCATTGACAATACCGCGCTCGACAAGCAGGCGAGCATCGCCCGGGCGCTGGAGATCGTCGCCCGCCGCACCGGTCGCGGCTGAGCGTCGGGCGAGTGCGGTGCGGTGTATGATCAGGCCAGGATGCCAAGCGCGATGACCGATGAGAACGAAACCGACCGGCTGACGCGGGGACAGGCGAAGCTGGCCGAGATCACCGGCCGCTCCGGCGAGCAGGTGATGGCGGCGCTGGCCGACATCGCCCCCGATTTCGCCCGCTATATTTTCGAGTTCGGCTATGGCGACATCTATTCCCGCCCCGGCCTCGATCTGCGCACCCGCATGCTGGCCACCGTCGCCGGGCTGGTGGCCCTCGGCCATGCCGAGCGGGAGCTGGAGGTGCATATCGGCTCGGCGCTGAATTGCGGCGCCACCCGCGACGAGGTGGTGGAGACCATCATGCAGATGGCGCTCTATGCCGGCTTCCCGGCGGCGCTGAACGCGCTGTTCGTCGCCCGCCGCGTCTTTGCCGCGCGCGAGGACGCGACCGGGGAATGAGCCGGCGCGTGCTGGTCATCGGCATCGGCATGGGCGACCCCGCCGCGCTGACGCTGCGGGCCGTCGCGGCGATCAACCGCGCCGATGTGTTCCTGCTGCTCGACAAGGGCGAGGCGGCGGCCGAACTGATCGCGATGCGCGAGGCGATCCTCGCCGCGCATCGCCGGGCGCCGTGGCGGACGGTGACGCTGGCGAGCCCGGCGCGGGAGCCGCAGGGGCGCGACAGCACGGGCGGCTACCGCGCCGGGGTCGAGGCCTGGCACGCCGCGCGGGCGGCGCTGCTGGCGCGGGCGATCGCGCAGGAGGTGCCCGAGGGCGGCACCGGGGCGCTGCTCGTCTGGGGCGACCCGATGCTCTACGATTCGACCCTGCGGGTGCTGGAGCGGGCCGCCGGGGCGGGCCTTGCCTTCGCGGTGGAGGTGGTGCCGGGCATCACCGCCGTGCAGGCGCTGTGCGCGGCGCACCGCATCCCGCTCAACGGCATTGGCGAGGCGGTGGAGGTGACCACCGGGCGGCGGGTGGCGGAGGCGACGCCGCAGGCGCCGGCCTTCGTGGTGCTGCTTGACGACGGCGCAGGGCTGCGGGCGCTGATGGAACGCGGCTGGGACGGGCAGCTGTGGTGGGGCGCCTATCTCGGGACAAAGGACGAGGTGCTGCTGGCGGGGCGGCTTTCCGAGGTGGGGGAGGAGATCCTGCGCCTGCGGGCCGAGGCGCGGGCGCGCAAGGGCTGGGTGATGGATGTGTGGCTGGGGCGGTCTCCCGCCGGTGCGCCCGCCTAGCCTGTGGCGCATGATCCGCGCGGATGGCTTCCGCGCCGCCGGGCTTTGCCGCATGATCGCGCCGCTTATGCGCGCGCCGCCGATCCGCCGGCCTGCGCCGCAGGGAGGACGATGATGGCGACCGAGACGAGCGACGCGCCGAGCGGCACCCTGCCCGCCCCGCGCACCGGGCCGCCCGCCGAGCCGGCGCCGGCCCATCCCGAGGAGATCCGCGGCAGCTTCGACCTGCGGATCGGCAGCCTCATTCGCCTGCAGGGCACCGGCCGGCTGACGCCCGCCGGGCTGGTGTGCCTCGGGATATGTGCTGCGGCGTCGCTGCTGGCGACGGCGGTGCTGGTGCGGGCGGGACGGAGGTGAGGCGGTGCCGGCTGCGCCTAGCGAGGGGTGACCGACGAGGTGCTTCGGGCGGGGTGGCTGTTGGGGGTGGGCGGAGATCCTGCGCGTCGGGGCGAGATGCAGGCGCGGAAGGGGTGGGTCATGGATGTGTGGTTGAGGAAGATGTAAGCCAATCTTTATCAGTGTCCAATTGAAGCCTTTAGTGGTTTCGATATACTCAGCCTCATTATCTTAAGAGGCTTTCAAAGATGCGCAGACCTGAGCTTAGTGAAGCAGACGGAAAGCTGATGTCATTTTTGGATGCGCAAGAAAAAGTATTTCTACATTGTGAAGATATTATTAAATTTTGCAACGAAAGTTTAGATGGAGCTCATAATCAAATTCTTTATGATGTATCAAAGGTTGTATTAAAGGATCTTGTAAATTTCTCGAGACAATTCGACGAATTTGAGGTGGAATTTTGGAATTATATATTCGATATAGATGATACCAAGTCAATTATAGACTATAAAGTAACAACTGGCGTATTTTCCGACCATAAGGAATACTTCTTTTCTCGGATAGAAAGGTGCGTTTCTACGCTAAATGATGTTATAACTGAATTTGGAGCCGCTGGAGTCGAGTGGGGTCTCTTAACTGAGCTGGAGGACAGCCTAGAATTACTTTTCGATAAAACTGAAGATTTGATCGATATTGATTTATCGTCTTTAAAGGACGAGGATTTAGCAGAGTTGATGCGGATGATTCCGCCTCAAAAGGCGGCGCCTATTGAAGTTATCTCGACTTCCAAGAACATTAAACGTAAAGAGCTCTCTAACTACGAATCCCGTATTTCTTCAAAAAATATCCAGCAAGCATTGATTGCTTTGCGAGAATCTATCCTTGACGCCGTTGAAGAGGCAAATCGTTCGAACTGCGATCCCCGCTTGATCAAATATCTCGATCGGTGCAAAGAAGAAATATCTAAAGATATCGAGTTTTTTCTCCCATTAAATTTGGGATAAACGTTGAGATTGCAAACTCATTTACAGAAAGCCTAGAAGAGGAAACCAGTGTATTTTTAGCACGGCAAATCACCGCTACGTTGATGCAGTGTCAAATCTTTCTAAGAAACTTCAAAGATTGGAATACATATAGGAATGATGAAATTGAATTCGAGTTTGATTCTAACAATGTGGTAATGGAATTTAAATCCATTATGGATGACCAATTATTTGATTCTGAAATACCACGAGCTATAGAAGATGTTATAAAGGTAAAAATGATATACTTGCGCGACACGAAAGGATAGATTTAGCAGTATGTCAAAGTATATTGAATATAATATCGGAAACTGCGCGACAAGGCCTCAGATTCATTGGAATATCATTTAGAAAGACTACAAGTATTGCGAGCGATCTTGTCTCTGATGGTGCTAAATTTGCCGTCGGCATACTTGCGGTTGCCTGGATTGTCAAGAATTCTGCTTATTTAATGTATCTATCCGAACAACATGTAATGTTCGCTTGGATTAGGCCAATAGTGGAGTTCGTCGTCTCAAGTGCGACCCATTGAATTGATCTCGTCCATGCCCCCTCGCCTTTCTCGCCTCCATGCACTATATGTCCCCCGCCGGTCCGCCCCGCCCGGCCTCCCCGCGCCCTCGCGCGTGAGGCCCAGGTGCTGCCGGCCGAGAGCCGTGCGGTTCCGGGCCTTGCCCGCGGGCCGGTGCGGCCTTTGCGCATATCTACGCCCACCTCGCCACGGCCAGCGCGCCGGGCCTCGCCCGCAAGGGCAGGCCGCATCGGGATCGCCAGACCCGGTGCCCGTGACGGGAAGGGCGCCCAAAACCCCGTCCGGCGCAATCCACTGGCTAGGAGCTTTTATGTCCGCTACTCAAACCGCACTTGCGTCCCGCGACGATTTCGCCGCGATGCTCGAGGAGAGCTTCTCCGTCGCCGAGCCCGCCGAAGGCTCGGTCGTCAAGGGCATCGTCGTCGCCATCGAAAAGGACCTCGCCATCATCGACATCGGTCTCAAGACCGAAGGCCGCGTGGCGCTGCGTGAATTTGCCGGCCCCGGCCGCGACCAGACCATCAAGGTCGGCGACGAGGTCGAGGTCTATCTGGAGCGCGTCGAGAACGCGCTCGGCGAGGCCGTCCTCTCGCGCGACAAGGCCCGCCGCGAAGAGAGCTGGGTCCGCCTCGAAAAGGCGTTCAACGACCAGCTGAAGGTCACCGGCGTGATCTTCAACCAGGTGAAGGGCGGCTTCACCGTCGATCTCGACGGCGCCGTGGCCTTCCTGCCGCGTTCGCAGGTGGACATCCGCCCGATCCGCGACGTCGGCCCGCTTATGCACAACCCGCAGCCGTTCCAGATCCTCAAGATGGACCGTCGCCGCGGCAACATCGTGGTCTCCCGCCGCACGGTCCTCGAAGAGACCCGCGCCGAGCAGCGCCACGAGCTGGTGCAGAACCTCGAAGAGGGTCAGGTCATCGACGGCGTGGTCAAGAACATCACCGATTACGGTGCGTTCGTCGACCTCGGCGGCATTGACGGCCTGCTGCACGTCACCGACATCGCCTGGCGCCGCGTGAACCACCCGACCGAGGTGCTGAACATCGGCCAGACGGTCAAGGTGAAGATCATCAAGATCAACCACGAGACCCACCGCATCTCGCTCGGCATGAAGCAGCTGCTCGGCGATCCGTGGGAGGGCATCGAGGCCAAGTACCCGGTCGAGGCCCGCTTCAAGGGTCGCGTCACCAACATCACCGACTACGGCGCGTTCGTCGAGCTGGAGCCGGGGATCGAGGGCCTCATCCACGTCTCCGAGATGAGCTGGACCAAGAAGAACGTCCATCCCGGCAAGATCGTCGCCACTTCGCAGGAAGTGGAAGTGGCGATCCTCGAGGTGGATCCGGTCAAGCGCCGCATCTCGCTCGGCCTCAAGCAGACCCTGCAGAACCCCTGGGACGCCTTCGCCGAGAAGTATCCGGCCGGCGCCGTGGTGGAAGGCGAGGTCAAGAACAAGACCGAGTTCGGCCTCTTCCTCGGCCTCGACGGCGACGTCGACGGCATGGTGCATCTGTCGGACCTGGACTGGAACCGTCCGGGCGAGCAGGTCATCGACGAGTTCAAGAAGGGCGACGTGATCAAGGCGGTCGTCCTCGATGTGGACGTCGACAAGGAGCGCATCTCGCTCGGCGTGAAGCAGCTGGCCGGCGACCCCTTCGCCGATGCCGGCGAGCTGAAGAAGGGCGCGATCGTCACCTGCGAAGTCATCGACGTGAAGGATGGCGGCGTCGAGGTGAAGATCATCGGCTCCGACATGACCACCTTCGTCAAGCGCTCGGAACTGGCCCGCGACCGCGGCGACCAGCGTCCGGACCGCTTCGCCGTCGGCGAGAAGTTCGATGCCCGCGTCACCCTGTTCGACCGCAAGGCGCGCAAGGTGCAGGTCTCGATCAAGGCGCTCGAGATCGCCGAGGAGAAGGAAGCCGTGGCGCAGTTCGGCTCGCAGGATTCCGGCGCTTCGCTGGGCGACATCCTCGGCGCCGCGCTGAAGAAGGCCAACGAGAAGGCCGACTGAGTAACGCCCGCTCGATCGCCTGATCGATAGACACGGGACGGCCGGCGTGGCGACACGCCGGCCGTTTTGCTTTGGGGGGCGCTTGCTTTCCGGCCCGCTTGCTTTCGGGGCAGGGCACCGACCGCGCCCCGGCGTCAGATCGCGGGCGGCGGCTCGACCTCCGGCGGCAGGCTGTCGGGCGGCAGCTCCTGCGGGATGTCGCCGGGGCGGATATCGGGCTCGCCGCGGCCCGGCGGGGGGATGTCGGGGCCGGGATCGGGCGGATTGGGATCCTCGACCGGCGCCGGCGGGCTGTCGGGGTTGTCGGCCGGGACGGGAATGTCCGGCCCGCCGGGTTGCGGGCTGCGCGGCGGCTCCGGCAGGTCCGGGGCCGGCGGCGTCGGGATGTCGGGGGCGTTGGGATCGACCATGCTCTGTCCTCCTCGGCTGTGGGGAGAACGGGCGCCGGCGCCGGGTGGTTCCGGTCGCCGCGCCGTTGCTGCCCGGCTTCATGCAGCGTCAGGCCGACAGATGGTGCCGCGCCGTCGCCACCACCTCGCGGGTAAGCGCCGCCAGCCGGTCGGCGACGAGGCGGTTGATCTGCCAGTAGAGGGGAATGTCCAGGGCGGTATCGGGGATCAGCTCCACCAGCCGGCCGGAGTGCAGATGCGGCCGCACCAGCTGGATCGGGTTCATCCCCCACCCCATGCCGGACAGGCTGGCCTCGATGAAGCTCTGCGTCGAGGGCAGCCAATGGGTGGGATAGCCGAGATCGACGCCGAGCTGCTGCCGCAGCCACCGGTCCTGCAGCCGTCCTTCTGGTTGAAGGTCAGCGCCGGTGCCTCGAGGATCGCCTGCGGCGTCACGCCGCCGGCAAAATGCCGGGCGATGAAACCGGGGCTCGCCGTCGCCAGATAGCGCAGCGCGCCGAGCGAGGTCCGGCGGCAGCCGGCGATCGGCTCTTCCACGCTGGTGACGGCGGCGATGACCCGCCCGCGCCGCAGCCAGTCGGCGGTGTGGTCCTGATCGTCGACGGCGATGTTCAGAAGATAGGGCGAGTGGCGGGCGAAGGCCGACATGGCCGCCAAGAACCATGTGCCGAGACTGTCGGCATTGGTGGCGATGTGCAGCGTTACCTTCTGCCCGGCCGCGCCCGGATCGATCAGCGCCGGCAGATGCGCGAGCAATTCGCCTTCGAGCATGCCGACCGTCTCCATGTGCCGGCACAGCCAGTCCCCGGTCTCGGTCGCGGTGCAGGGGCTGCCGCGCGCGATCAGCACCACCCCCAGGCGCTCCTCCAGCTGCTTCACCCGCTGCGACACGGCGGAAGGGGTGACGCCGAGCTGGCGGGCGGCCCGGTCGAAGCTTCCGGTCTGGACCACCGCCGCGACGGCGCGGAGCGCGGGATAATCGAGCATGGATCAGTTCTGCTTAATTGGGACCAGCAAGATTAACTCGTCTGAACCCGCTCGTCGCGCTATCGCGCATCCGTCTCCTTGGGAAAGCGCCGTGCCTGCCATGAATGTTTCGGTTTTTGTGACGGGCCTGCTGATGGGGCTGAGCCTGATCGTCGCCATCGGCGCGCAGAATGCCTTCGTCCTGCGCCAGGGACTGCGCCGCGAGCATGTGTTCGCGGTCTGCCTCGCCTGCGCCTTGTCCGACGCCGTGCTGATCGTGCTGGGCGTCACCAGCTTCCGGCAGATCGCCGCGCTGCTGCCCTGGCTCGATCCGGTGATGCGCTATGGCGGCGCGGCATTCCTCATCCTCTATGGCGCCCGGAGCTTCCGCTCCGCCCTGCTCTCCTCCGGAACGCTGGCCGCCGCCGAGGCGAACCCGTCGAGCTTTCGCCGAACCCTCGCCACCTGCCTCGCGCTGACCTGGCTCAATCCGCATGTCTATCTCGACACCGTCGTGCTGCTCGGCACTGTCTCCACCCGTTTTCCCGGCGGCGAGGCGTCGTTCGCGGCCGGCGCGGCCAGCGGCTCCTTCCTGTTCTTCTTCGCTCTCGGCTATGGCGCCGGCGGGCTGCGGCCGATTTTTGCCAACCCCTCGGCCTGGCGCGTGCTGGAAGCGCTGATCGCCGTTACCATGTGGATGATCGCCTACCGGCTGGTGAGTGGGGCGTGAGTGCGGGCATGGCGCGCCGGCGCCGCCCTGTCGAAGGATGTGAGGAGCCTCTCGTGCAGTTGTTTCGCGGCCTGTCCGGCTTTTCGCTCACCCCGACCGATGCGGAGGGGCAGGTGCAGGCGGACCTGCTCGGTCGCCTGGTGCAACGCATCCAGGCGGCGGGGGTGGATTCGCTCGGGCTGCTGGGCAGCACCGGCGGCTATGCCTATCTCACCCTCGCCGAGCGGCAGCGCGCCGTTCGGGTCGCGGTGGAGGCGGTCGGCGGACATTTGCCGATCATCGTCGGCGTCGGCGCACTGCGGACCGACGAGGCGCTGGCTCTCGCCCGCGACGCCCGCAAGGCGGGCGCCGATGGCCTGCTGCTGGCCCCGGTCTCCTACACGCCGCTGACCCAGGAGGAGGCGTTTCAGCACATTGCCGCCGTCGCCGAGGCCGGCGAACTGCCGCTGTGCATCTACAACAATCCCGGCACCACCAAATTCATCTTCGGCGAGGATCTGATCGCCCGGCTGACGCGGGTGCCGAACATCGCCGCCATCAAGATGCCGCTGCCCGCCGATGGCGACTTCGCCGGCGAGCTGGCGCGGCTGCGCGCGCGCACGCCGGACGGCTTTGCCATCGGCTATAGCGGCGACTGGGGGGCGGCCGATGCGCTGCTGGCCGGCGGCGACGCCTGGTACAGCGTGGTGGCCGGGCTGCTGCCGGTGCCGGCGCTGAAACTGCTGCGCGCCGCGCAGGCCGGGGAGGCGGCCGAGGTCCGGCGCCTCGACGCCGCCTTCCAGCCGCTCTGGCAGTTGTTCCGGGAGTTCGGCAGCTTCCGGGTGATGTATGTCATCGCCGAGCTGCTCGGCCTCGGCCGGCTTGAGCCGCCGCGGCCGATCCTGCCGCTTTCCGGCGAGGTGCGGCCGCGCGTGGAAGCGGCCTTGCAGGGGCTCTGACGGCGCGGCGCCCTGTCGCGGGCGCCGCTATTGGCGCACCCGCGCCGGATTCCCCATCGCCCTGGCGCCGGCGGGGACGTCTTTGGTCACCACCGCGCCGGCGCCGATCAGCGCGTCGTCGCCGATGGTTACGCCCGGCAGGATGATCGCCCCGGCGCCGATCCAGACATTGCGCCCGACCGTCACCTTGCGGCCGAATTCGAGGCCGCCGCGCCGCTCGTCCGGATCGCGCGGATGGTCGGCGGTGAGGATCTGCACGCCCGGCCCGATCTGGCTGCCGTCGCCGATGCGCACCTCGACCACGTCGAGGATGACGCAGTTGAAATTGAGGAACACCCCGGCGCCGAGCCGGATGTTGAAGCCGTAATCGCAATGGAAGGGCGGGCGCACCACCGTGCCGGCGCCCACCTTGCCGAGCCGCTGGCGCAGCAACTCGCCGCGCGCCGCCTCGGACAGGCCGAGCGAGGCATTGTAGCGCGCCATCCACGCGAAGGCGGCGGCGGCGCAGGCCTGGATCTCCGGATCGGCGGCGCTGTAGAGCTCGCCGGCCAGCATCTTCTCGAATTCGCTCGGGGGCATGGTGTCGTCGTACAGCTTGAACGCGGTCTGCGCCATCGGGATCGTCCATCGTGAGGACGCCCGATTAGCGGAGAACGGCGGCAGCCGGAAGCGGCGGCGGCATCACGTTTCGCGACGCTCTGAATCGCGGGGATGACGGGGACGGGCGGCGAATGTCCCTGCGATGGCCGCGATCCGGTGCCGGCGTCAGAACTCGACGTCGAGCTCCTCCATCTCGTCCGGCTCCACCCGCGCCGCCTCGCTCCATTCCTGCATGGCGGGAAAGGCGAGCATGGTGGCGCAATAGGCGGCGCTGAGCGGATCGAGCGGCACGTCATAGGTGGAAAAGCGCGAGCAGACCGGCGCATACATCGCATCCGCCATGGTGGCGGCGGCGCCGAACAGATAGGGCCCGCCATGCGCGGTGAGGCATTCGTTCCAGATGGCGACGATGCGGGCGATATCGGCCTGCGCCCCGGTCCAGATCTTGAAGCCGGGATGATGCGCCTTGATGTTCATCGGCAGCGCCGAGCGCAGATTGGCAAAGCCCGAATGCATCTCGCCGCAGATCGAGCGGCAATGCGCCCGCGCGGCCCGATCCTTGGGCAGCAGCCCGGCTTCTGGCGCGATTTCATGCAGATATTCGCCGATGGCGAGGGTGTCCCAGATGCGCAGCCCGGCATGGTCCAGCCGCGGCACCAGGAAAGAGGAGGCCTGCAGCAGCAGCTCGGCGCGGATCGAGGGATCGTCGGCGGAAAGCTGGGCTTCGGTGAAATCCAGCCCGGCCATGCGGCACAGCAGGAAGCCGCGCAGCGACCATGAGGAATAGTTCTTGCTACTGATGGTAAGGGTGGTCTTCGGGCGGTGAGCGGAGCGCTGGGTGGATTCGGGGCTGGACGAGGCTGATGGGCGGGACGGCGCCGGCTTGCCCGCCGGTGTCTTGGCAGTGGCCTTGGCAGTCGCCTTGCCGGGGGCCGCGCCCCGCGGCGTCGCGGCGGCTTCGGCAGGCGCGGGAGCGGATGTCCGCGACGGACGGCGTTTAGGGGCGGCCGGGGCGGGCATGTCAGCTGGTCCTGTGTTGACGCAACGGGGCTTTGGCGGAGGCCTTGGCGGAAGCGTGGGCCGGGGCTTGGGCGAAGGCTTGGGCGAACTGCATGTAATCACACTTCGTGCCATCGCGAATGACGGGCGCGATCTGCCGCAGCGTCAAGACCCTTTGTCGTATCGTGCCGGCTCCGGCTTTGCTCTAGCGTGCGGGATGGACCGGGCAGCGGTGCCCCGTCCCGCCGCGCACCGGGCCGGTGAGCCGTGCCGTCCGGGAGCCCGCCGCGCATGATCTACGCCGCCTATCAGGCCCAGGCCGATCTGCTTGACCCGTTGCGTACCATGGCGCGGCTGTCGCGCCGGATGATCGAGACCGCCATGGGCGGCAGCGCCATGGCCGGCCTGCCGCTGGCGGGCCTCGCGACGGCGGGGCCGGGTGCCGGGGTGGTGATGCGCAACATGGTCGCGGCGCTGGAGATGTTCGAGCGCTTCAGCCTCAGTCACCAGCGCCCGGCCTTCGGCATCGACACCGTGATGGTCGGCAACCGCGAGGTGGCGGTGACCGAGGAGGTGACGGCCAGCCTGCCCTTCGGCTCGCTGCTGCATTTCAAGAAGGATGTCGAGCAGCCGCAGCCGCGCGTGCTGGTGGTGGCGCCGCTCTCCGGCCATTTCGCCACCCTTTTGCAAGGCACGGTGAAGACGCTGCTGCCGGAGAACGACGTCTACGTCACCGACTGGCACAATGCCCGCGACGTGCCGCTCAATGCCGGTCCGTTCGGCTTCGACGACTATGTCGAGCACGTCATCCGCTTTCTGGAGATCGTCGGTCCCGGCGCGCACGCGCTGGCGGTGTGCCAGCCCTGCGTGCAGGTGCTGGTGGCCACCGCGGTGATGAGCCAGCAGGACAACCCGGCGACGCCGCATTCCATCACCCTGATGGCCGGCCCGGTCGATACCCGCATCAGCCCGACCAAGGTGAACGAGCTCGCCACCTCCAAGCCGCTCGACTGGTTCGAGAACAACCTGATCGCCACGGTGCCGCCCGGTTTCCGCGGGGCGGGGCGGCGGGTCTATCCCGGCTTCGTGCAGGTCGGCGCCTTCATGGCGATGAACATGGACCGGCATGTGAAGGCGCATGTCGAGCTGTTCGAGAACCTCGCCATGGGCGAGCACGAGAAGGCGGCGACCTCGAAGAACTTCTACGACGAGTATTTCGCCGTGCTCGACCTCGCCGCCGAGTTCTACCTCGAGACCATCCGCATCGTGTTCCAGGAGCACGAGCTGCCGCGCGGGGTGCTGACCTATCGCGGCGAGACGGTGGATCTGCGCGCCATCCGCCGCACCGCGCTGCTCACCGTTGAGGGCGAGCGCGACGACATCTGCGCCGTCGGCCAGACGGTGGCGGCGCAGGATCTGTGCTCCAGCCTGCGGCCGCACCGCAAGCGCCACCACATGCAGGCCGGCGTCGGCCATTACGGCGTATTCTCCGGGCGGCGCTGGCAGGGGCAGGTCTACCCGCTGGTGCGCAACCACATTCTCGCGGCGGACTGACCCGGGACTGTCCCCCGCCGGGCGGAATCCGAAATAGATGCCCGATTTGCGGCGGCAGCATCCGCGGCGCCTGCTAGATTCGCCGCATGCTGTTCGATCTGCCCGACCACGAGACGCTTTATCGCGCGCTCATCGACCGCGACGACCGCTATGAGGGTCGCGCCTTCGTCTGCGTCGCCACCACCGGCGTGTTCTGCCGGCTGACCTGCCCGGCCCGCAAGCCGCTGGCCGGCAATTGCAGCTTCCACGCCACAATCGGCGCCTGCATCGAGGCCGGGTTCCGCCCCTGCAAGCGGTGCCATCCGCTGCAACCGGCCGCCGCGGCCGACCCGGTGATCGCGGCGCTGCTGGCCGCGCTCGACGCGCGGCCGGAGCGGCGCTGGAGCGAGGGCGACGTGGAGCGCCTGGGCTTCGACCTCTCCACGGTGCGGCGCAGCTTCAAGCGGCATTTCGGCATGACCTTCATCGAGATGGCGCGGCAGCGCCGCCTGCGCGAGGGCTTCGAGACGCTGGCGCTGGGCGGCTCGGTGATCGCCGCGCAGCAGGAGGCCGGCTTCGCCTCGCCGAGCGCCTTCCGCGCCGCCTTCGCCCGGCTGATCGGCCGCGCGCCGGGCGAACTCACCGGGCGCGGGCTGCTCCTGGCCGACTGGATCGCCACCCCGATCGGCGACATGCTCGCCTTGTCGAGCGCCTCGCAGCTGCATCTGCTCGAATTCATCGACCGTCGGGCATTGCCGACCGAGCTCGGCAAGCTCGCCACGCTGGCCAAGGGCGAGATCGGCATCGGCACCACGGCGCCGACCGAGCAGATCCGCGCCGAGCTCGGGCGGTTCTTCGCCGGCGAATCGGCGTCGTTCGCCACGCCGCTGGCCTTGCACGGCAGCGCCTTCACCCGCGCGGTATGGGCGGAGCTGCGGCAGATTCCACCCGGCGAGACCCGCTCCTATGGCGAGATCGCCCACCGCATCGGCCAGCCGGCGGCGGTGCGTGCGGTGGCGCGGGCGAACGGCGCCAACCAGCTCGCCCTGATCATTCCCTGCCACCGGGTGATCGGCGCCGACGGCGCGCTCACCGGCTATGGCGGCGGGCTGTGGCGCAAGCAGAAGCTGCTGGAGATCGAACGGCAGTATCGAAGGACGGCGTAGGCGACGAAGCGGGGCCGTTTGGAACGTGATCCGGAAGGCCCGTTCCGGCGCATGAGCTGGAGGCTCATTCGAGGCTCGGCCATCGGCCCGTTGCCTCGGGACGAGGGTCGCCGTGGCGAGTCAACAGTCTGCGTCATGCTCTCGGAGGCTGATCGGCATTGACCTCCCTAAGAGGGCATCGCCGCGCTGTCGGCAAGAGAGGGCCCTCAAGGTGTCGACCCTTTGCCGGAACAGGCATGCCGTCATGCCGAGGTGATCCGGGCCGCAGAGCCTCGAAGCACGCACGGCGCCGGCTTCTTGCCTGATCGACCACCCGCTCTTCCGGACATGACGCCAAACCGCGTGCGAAGCCCCCTCACCCCTCTCCTCGACCGGGAGAGGGAGACGGCACGGTCAGCGCGCCGGGGGCATCGGAAACGGCGTCGCTCCGTCGGCGTCCCCTTGCGAGAGGGATCGCCCCGCGCCGGCTCGGCCTGCCGCCGCTCTTACCCCAGATCGACCCACCCCGCGAGCCTCAGCCCAGATCGGCCCAGCCGGCGAGCTCGCGGCGGACCACGCCTTCCAGCACGTCCATGCCCGGCTCGCTGTCGTTGAGGCAGGGGATGAAGTGGAACTTCTCGCCGCCATTATGGTGGAAGATCTCGGCGTTCTCGCCGGCGATCTCCTCCAGCGTCTCCAGGCAATCGGCGACGAAGCCCGGCGTGATGACCGCAAGGCGCTTCACGCCGGATTTCGCCAGCGCCTCCACCGTCTTGTCGGTGTAGGGCTGCAGCCATTCCGCCTTGCCGAAACGCGACTGGAAGGTGAGCTTCAGTCTCCCCTCCGGCCAGCCGAGGCGCTCGCGCACCAGCCGTGCGGTCTTGTAGCAATAGCAGTGATAGGGGTCGCCCTTCTCGAAATACTCCTTCGGAATGCCGTGGAAGGAGGCGAGCACCAGCTCCGGCTCCCAGTCCAGCCCAGCGAGCGAGGTCTCGATCGAGGAGGCGATGGCGTCGATATAGGTCGGGTCATCCGGCCAGGGCGGCGCGACGCGCAGCACCGGCTGCCAGCGCATCGCTTTAAGCGCGTCGAAGGCGGCGTCGCAGACGGTGGCCGAGGTCGCCGCCGCATATTGCGGATAGAGCGGCACCAGAAGGATGCGCTCGCAGCCCTGCTTTTGCAGCGCCTCGATGCGCGAGGCGATGGACGGATTGCCGTAGCGCATCGCCCAGTCGAAGACGAGGCGGCTGTCCTTGTGCCCGAGCCGGGCGGCGAGCTTGTCCGACTGGGCGCGGGTGATGGTGCGCAGCGGGCCCTCGTTCAGTTGCCGGTTCCAGATCGTGTCATAGTCGCGGCCCTTGGCCTGCGGGCGCTTCGACAGGATGATCACATTGAGCAGGAACCACCACAGCGCCCGGTTCACCTCGATGACGCGGCGGTCGGAGAGGAACTCCTTGAGATAGCGGCGCATCGACCAGTAATCGGTGCCGTCCGGCGTGCCGAGATTGACGATGAGCACGCCGATCCGCCCGGATTTCACCGGCGGGTGGCCGGGAGGAAAAGTCCCGGCGACGGGAGCGGTGCCGGATGGCACCGGAACGGGCTTGTTCATCGGTTGTCCTTCGCCTTGTCGCCGCCTCGGCGGATCGCGTGCCGAGCCTTATAGGCCATTGCGCCGTGCCTGCCATCCGTAGCCGTTCGGAGCGGCCGGCACGGCGCGTCCTGCCTTACGGGCGGGGCGGGATCTCGAGGCCGCGCTGCACCGCCGGGCGCGCGAGCCCGCGCTCCAGCCAGGCCGGCACGTTCTTCAGCTCGTCATAGCCGACCAGCTCGGCAGCGCCGTAAAAGCCGACCAGGTTGCGCACCCAGCCCAGCGAGGCGATGTCGGCAATGGTGTAGTCGTCGCCCATGATCCAGTCGCGGCCCTCGAGCCTGTCCTCCAGCACGCGGATGAGGCGGGCGCTCTCCTTGGCGTAACGCTCGCGCGGGCGCTTGTCCTCATAGGACGCGCCGGCGAATTTGTGGAAGAAGCCGAGCTGGCCGAACATCGGGCCGAGGCCGCCCATCTGGAACATCACCCACTGGATGGTCTCGTAGCGGGCAGCCGGATCCTCCGGCAGGAACTGCCCGGTCTTCTCCGCGAGGTAGATGAGGATCGCGCCGGATTCGAACAAGGCGAGCGGCTTGCCGTCCGGGCCGTCGGGATCGAGGATCGCCGGGATCTTGCCGTTGGGATTGAGCGACAGGAATTCCGGCGTCCAGCTCTCGTCCTTGCCGATATTGACGGTGTGCGCCTCATAGGGAAGGCCGGTCTCCTCCAGCAGGATCGACACTTTCACGCCATTGGGCGTGGGGAAGGAATAGAGCTGGAGACGGTCGGGGTGCTTGGCGGGCCAGCGGGCGGTGATCGGGAAAGCGGAAAGATCGGTCACGCGGTTGCTCCGGTGAGGATGGACGTCGGAGCCTAGTTATGCACGGCCGGGCGCAATGCCAGTCCGCCGCGAAACGAAAACGGCCGGGACAGGCCCGGCCGCTTCGCGCATCGATCCGACGGAAAGACGCCCTCACCGCACCAGCACGTTGCGGAACTGCCAGGGGTCGCTCTCGTCTATGTCCTCAGGGAACAGGCCGGGGCGGCCTTCGAGCGGCGTCCAGTCGGTGTAGTAGCCCTTCACCGTGCCGAGATAAGGCTTCTGCACATCGAGACAGCGGCGATAGTCCATCTCGTCGGTCTCGACGATGCCGGCTTCCGGGTTCTCCAGCGCCCACACCATGCCGGCGAGCACGGCGGAGGTCACCTGAAGACCGGTCGCGCTCTGATAGGGAGCGAGGTTGCGGGTTTCCTCGATGGTGAGCTGCGAGCCGTACCAATAGGCGTTCCTGGCATGGCCGAACAGCAGCACGCCGAGCTCGTCGCGGCCGTCGACGATCTCGTGCTCGCTGAGGATGGTCCAGTTTTCCTGGAACTTGCCCTCGGCGCCGAACATCTCGTGCAGCGACAGCACCGCGTCGTTGCAGGGATGATAGGCGTAGTGGCAGGTCGGGCGGTAGGCGACCTGGGCGCCGTTGCGCACGGTGTAATAGTCGGCGATCGAGATCGACTCGTTATGGGTGACCAGGAAGCCGTGCTGCGCCCCGAGGCTCGGGCACCAGGTGCGCACGCGGGTGGTGGCGCCGGGCTGCAGCAGGTAGATCGCCGCGCCGGAGCCCTGATTATGCGAGCGGGCGGTATCCGGCAGCCACTTCTCGTGGGTGCCCCAGCCGAGCTCGGCCGGCTGCAGGCCTTCCGAGACGAAGCCCTCGACCGACCAGGTGTTGACGAACTTGCCGAACGGCCGGGGATCATGGGCGCGCTGGGTGTCGCGCTCGGCGATGTGGATGCCCTTGATGCCGAGCTGCTGCATCAGCGCCGCCCAGCCCTCGCGCGAGGTCGGCTCCTCGAAGGCCAGGCCGGTGTCGGTGGCGATGTCGACCAGCGCCTGCTTGACGAACCACGACACCATGCCCGGATTGGCGCCGCAGCAGGAGATCGCGGTCGGCCCGCCCGGATTGGCGCGCTTGGCGGCCAGCATGCTCTCGCGCAGGGCGTAGTTGGAGCGGCTCGCCGGGGTGGCGTTCTTGTCGAAATAGAAGCCGAGCCAGGGCTCCACCACGGTGTCGATATAGAGCGCGCCCAACTCGCGGGCGAGCGTCATCATGTCGACCGAGCCGGTATCGACCGAGAGATTGATCACGAAGCCGCGCCCGCCAGTGGTCAGCAGCGGCGTCAGGATTTCGCGGTAGTTCTCCTTGGTGATCGCCAGCTGCAGAAAGGTGATGCCACGCTCGTCGAGGAGGGCGCGGTTGTCGTCGACCGGATCGATGACGGTGAGACGGTCCTTGTCGAAGTCGAAGTGCCGTTCGAGAAGCGGCAGGGTGCCACGCCCGATCGAGCCGAAGCCGATCATCACGATGGGACCGTCGATTTTTCCATAGACCGGCCAGACCGACATTCTCTGGGACACTCCTTTGTTGGCCTCAATACTTTTGGGTGGGGGCACCATGGTGGGGCGGGGATACGACGTCAATAGCGACGCCGCCCCAGCACCGGACGAGCCTGCCGCGCGGGTGATGACGCGCGCGTGACGTCGCGGTGACAGGCGGCGGACGCCGCCCCGGGGGACCGCATGCAAGCGGTCTCCGCACCGGGGCGGCGCCGGAGCATGTTCCGCGCCGGCCGTGCCGCACGAAAGGCGTCACGAGGGCCCGGCCGTCGGAACATGCGTCAACCCGTCGAACCGAAAGCGCCTCCCTGCCGGTCGGACCTTAGTCCGAGGGGAAGGCGCTCGCGCCTCACGCCGAGCGCTTGAGCACGGCGGGCACGGATTCGCGGGCGATCAGCTCGCTGAGGCTGGGGGCGGCGAGGAAATCGCCGGTGGGGCTGACGAGGCCACGCGCGCCCTTCAGCGCACCCGCCCGCAGCTCCAGGCCGAGGAAGCGGGCGCGCTCGAAGGCACCCGGCAGCCACAGCCCATCGGTGAGGGAGCGCTCGAAGCCGAAGCGGGCGTAATAGGGCGCGTCGCCGACCAGCAGGATGGCGCCATGGCCGAGGCGGGTGGCCTCGTTGATGGCGGTGACCATCATCGCCTTGCCGAGGCCGCGGTCGCGGAACCACGGGTGCACCGCCAGCGGGCCGAGCAGCAGCGCCGGCCGGCCCGGGCCCGCCGTGACGTGCCACAGCCTGAGCGTGCCGACCACCCGGCCATCGGCGCCATGGGCGGCGAAGGCGAGCCCCTCCGCCGGCATGCGGCCCTCGCGCAGGCGCTCCGAGGTCTTGCTGAAGCGGGCGGCGCGGCCGAAGGCGAGGTCGAGCAGCGCCTCGCGCTGGACGACGTCCGCCGCGCGCTCCAGCGAGATCGCGGGCGCGGGACCGGCGAAGTCGGCCGGAGCGGGGATCAGGGCGGCGGCGAGATCGGTGACGGCACGTTCCATTGACGGCCTCCAACACCCGGCATGGCGGGCAAAAGAGGTGAAAAGGAATGGTGAAAGACCCGGTGCGGCGGGATGGTTCCGCTGCGGCGGCTTGATTTCCGCCCGACACGATGCCCGGATAGTGATCCGGGATGCTCCCGTCGCCGCGCCGATTGCGGGCGGCGCGGCGACGCTTCGCGACCAGAGAACCGGCCGCGGGGAGCACTCAGGAGCCAGCTCGTGCCGGCTCAGATCACATAGGAGCGCAGCGGATCGAAGCCGTTGAACGCCACCGCCGAATAGGTGGTGGTGTAGGCGCCGGTGGCCTCGATCAGCACCTTGTCGCCGATGGCGAGCGAGATCGGCAGCTCGATCGGGGTCTTCTCATAGAGGACGTCGGCCGAATCGCAGGTCGGGCCGGCCAGCACGCAGGGCTCCATCGCGTCGCCGTCCCGCGCGGTGCGGATCGGGTAGCGGATCGCCTCGTCCATCGTCTCGGCGAGGCCGCCGAACTTGCCGATGTCGAGATAGACCCAGCGCATGGTGTCGGTCGCCGACTTCTTCGAGATCAGCACCACCTCGGCCTCGATCAGGCCGGCGCCGCCGACCATGCCGCGGCCCGGCTCGATGATGGTCTGCGGGATGGCGTTGCCGAAGTGACGCGACAGGGCGCGGAAGATCGATTCGCCATAGGCCTCGGCCGCCGGCACGTCCTGCAGGTACTTCGTCGGGAAACCACCGCCGAGATTGACCAGCGACAGGGTGAAGCCGCGTTCCGCGCAGGCGCGGAAGATCGCCGACGCGGAGGCGAGCGCCGAATCCCACGCCTCGACGTTCTTCTGCTGCGAGCCGACATGGAAGGAGACGCCATGCGCCTCCAGCCCGAGGCGATGGGCGTGCTCCAGCACGTCGACCGCCATCTCCGGCTCGCAGCCGAACTTGCGCGACAGCGGCCATTCGGCGCCGGCACCGTCGCACAGGATGCGGCAGAACACCTTGGAGCCGGCGGCGACGCGGGCGATCTTCTCCACCTCGACCTCGCAATCGACCGAGAACAACCGCACGCCCAGCGCGAAGGCGCGGGCGATGTCGCGCTCCTTCTTGATGGTGTTGCCATAGGAGACGCGGTCCGGCGTGGCGCCGGCGGCGAGCGCCATCTCGATCTCGGCGACCGAGGCGCAATCGAAGCAGGAGCCCAGCTCGGCGAGCAGGGAAAGGATCTCCGGCGCCGGGTTAGCCTTCACCGCATAGAAGACGCGGGTGTCCGGCAGCGCGTGGGCGAAGGCGCCGTAATTGGCGCGCACGACGTCGAGATCGACGACGACGCAGGGACCTTCCTCACGTCGGTTGCGGAGGAACTCGCGAATACGGTCGGTCATGGCGCTCTCCCACTGACCCGAAGCTGCGACCCGTGGAGACGATCCCTCGCCCGCGCGGCGCCAATGAGCCGCGTCGGTGGCGAGAATGCGCCTCCGTTCGCCGGCCGCACGGTTTTTGCCGCTTGGCCGGATGAAGTGGAGCCGTGGCAGCGATGCGTTCGGCGCGCATGTGGAGAGCGCGACCGTTCGATCGATGCCTTCGCTTGGTACGGGAAACCCGACCGCACGCCCGGCAAGAAGTAGTGCCTCTTCAGTTTCCCGACCTTTGGAGGGCCGACAGAGACCAAAAAAGCCCGCTACGTCGTTGCTTCAAGTCACGTTCCCAGCTGAGAGCTGAGTGCGCCGGTTTCGCCTCCGGCTACCGATCTTCCTGGCGACTTTCCGGCCTCTTGTCCGGACTTCCGCCGACCGGCACGCGACCACAGGCACGTGCGAATATTGGGCGAGGCGTGATGTAGGGACATTCGCCGTCACATGCAAGCGGGTTTTTGCAGGAATTTTCCCGCATCGCCCGATGGCGGAATCGGCTGCCGCGGCCCGGCACTGCGCGGCGGGGCCGCTCCTGGCCGTCCGCCGGTGCTTGCCAGCAGGGAGCGGGTGTGTTCTGTTTTCGTTCTTGATTGATTGCGGAGGCGGCGATGGCGGTTCAACCCGCTCTGCATATCGGCATCGGCATAGCGCGCCCCTATGAGCAGGTGCGGGCGTTTCTTTGCGAGCCGGCGAATTTTCCGGAATGGGCATAAGGGCTCGGCAAAGGATTCACGCCGCTCGGCGGCACCGATTGGCAGGTGGAGACCCCGCTCGGCCCGATGCGGGTGCGCTTCACCCCGCCGAACCAGCATGGCGTGCTCGACCACACGCTGATCCCCGAAGACGGTGCGCCGATGTACAACCCGATGCGGGTGGTCGCCAATGGCGATGGCAGCGAGGTGGTGTTCTGCCTGTTCCAGCGCGCGGGCGTGAGCGAGGCGGCGTTCGCCGCCGATGCCGACTGGGTGCGCCGCGATCTCGCGCGGCTGAAGGCGCTGCTGGAATCGGAGCCGGCGCCGGCCGCGCCGTCGGCGGACGCCTAGCCCTCGACGAAGGGCTCGACGCTCTTGGCCTTCATGATGAAGCGGTAGATGCCGTAGATGGCGAGCAGGCCGAAGGCGCCCTCGAAGATCAGCTCCGTCACCCAGCCGGCATTGAACAGCGCCGCCACCGCCCAGCCGGCGGCAAGGCCGGCGCCGATGAGCTCGGCTCCCAGCAGAATGGCGGCGCTCACCACCGTGCTGACATGGTCCCAGCGGATGCGACGGCCCGTGCTCATCAGTCTTCCCAGCCTTGACTCTTGCCTTAAATGACGGGGCGCAACCTGCTATGCCCGGCCGCGCCGGTCAAGTCGCCGCACGCGAGCGTGATTCGGCGCCGGACGAAAGGTTGAGGACATGGGGGGTCGGGGACATGGATCGCTTCGCCGCACATGAGAGCCGGCACGGCGGCCGCGGGGTGGTCGCCGCGCCGCACCGGCTGGCGTCGCTCGCCGGCCGCGCCGTGCTGGAAGAGGGCGGCAACGCCGTCGAGGCCATGCTCGCCGCCGCCGCCACCATCGCGGTGGTCTATCCGCACATGAACCAGATGGGCGGTGACGGCTTCTGGCTGATCCGCGGCCCGTCCGGCCGGGTGGCCTATATCGAGGCGGCCGGATTCGCCGGCGCCAGGGCGACGCCGGCCTTCTACCGCCATGCCGGCCATGACGCGATCCCCACGCGCGGGCCGCTCGCCGCGCTCACCGTGCCCGGGCAGGTCGGCGGCTGGATGCTGGCGCTGGAGATGGCGCGGGGGCTGGGTGGAAGGATGCCGCTGAAGCGGCTGCTGGAGAACGCGATCGCCCATGCGCGCGAGGGCACGCCGGTCTCCGCCTCGCAGGCGCGGCTGACGGCGGAGAAGCTCGGCGAGCTGAAGGACGTGCCGGGCTTCGCGGCCGCCTATCTCGCGGAAGGCAAGCCGCCGGAGGCCGGGACGCTGCAGCGCGCCGGGCGTCTCGCCGACACGCTGGAACACCTCGCCGGCGCCGGCCTCGACGATTACTACCGTGGCGATGTCGGGCGCGAGCTCGCCGCCGATCTCGAGCGCGTCGGCTCGCCGGTGACCCGCGCCGATCTCCAGGCCTATCGCGCGGTCGAGCGCAAGCCGCTGGCGGCGACGCTGCGCGGGATGACGCTCTGGGGCTCGCCGCCGCCGACGCAGGGGCTGGCCAGCCTGATGATCCTCGGCATCTTCGACCGGCTGGGCGTGACCGAGCCCGAGGGCTTCGCCCATGTCCACGGCCTCGTCGAGGCGACCAAGCGCGCCTTCCTGGTCCGCGACAGGGTGGTGACCGACTATGCGCGCCTGACCGCCGATCCGGCCTCCTTCCTCACCCCGGCGACGCTGGCGCGCGAGGCGGCGGCGATCGACGGGCGCCGCGCCCTGCCCTGGCCGCAAAAGGCCGCGCGCGGCGACACGGTGTGGCTGGGCGCCACCGACAAGAGCGGCATCTGCGTCTCCTACATCCAGTCGATCTACTGGGAGTTCGGTTCCGGCGTCGTCTCGCCGGCGACCGGGGTGCTGCTGCAGAATCGCGGCGCCTCCTTCTCGCTCGACCCCCAGGTGGTGAACCCGCTGGAGCCGGGGAGGCGGCCGTTCCACACGCTGAACCCCTGCATGGCCGAGCTGGCCGACGGGCGCGTGGTCGCCTTCGGCTGCATGGGCGGCGAGGGCCAGCCGCAGAGCAATGCGGCGGTGATGAGCCGCTACGGGCTGTTCGGCGTGCCGCTCGGCCAGGCGGTGGCGCGGCCGCGCTGGCTGCTCGGCCGCACCTGGGGCGACGACACCATCGGGCTGCGGGTCGAGGGTGCCTTCGATTCGCGCGTCGCCGACGACCTGTCGCGCGCCGGCCACGAGCTCGGCGTGCTGCCGGAGGCCTATAGCGACACGATGGGCCATGCCGGGGCGGTGGTATGGCACCCTAAGGGGAACGTCGAGGGCACGCACGACCCGCGTTCGGATGGCGACGCCGAGGCGGTGTGAGCTGGAGAATGCCGGCGCGGCAAGGATTTCGCGCGGGTTCATCGAATGGTCACGGCAACATGCGAGACGCGCGGCCCATGGAAACGATTCTCACCAATGCCCGAGTCGTTCTCGATGACGCCGTCGTCGAGGGCACGCTGGTCGTCGAAGGCGGCGACATCCGCGCCGTCGACGAGGGGCGCTCGCATCTCTCCCGGGCGATCGACTGCGCCGGCGCCTATCTGGCGCCGGGCCTGATCGACCTGCACACCGATGCGCTGGAAAGCCATTTCGTGCCGCGCCCGAAGGTGATCTGGCCGGATGCCCGCGCCGCGGCGCTGGCGCATGACGCGCAGATGGCGGGCTCCGGCGTCACCACGGTCTACGACGCGATCTGCGCCGGCGGCTTCGACCAGTCCAAGGCCGACCGCCGGGCGCTCTACACGGTGATGCTCGACGCCGTCGACGAGGGGACCGCGCGCGGCATGTTCCGCGTCGAGCACAAGCTGCATTTGCGCTGCGAGCTCACCGACCCGACGCTGGAAGAGCTGGTGGCCCAGGCCTCGGGCCGGCCGAGCCTGGCGCTGGCCTCGCTGATGGACCACACGCCCGGCGCCCGGCAGTGGCGCAATGTCGAGCACCTGAAGACCTATCTCTCCGGCATCGGCAAGACCGCCGAGGAGATGGACCGCGAGCTCAATGAGCGCGCCGCGCGCGGCCGGGCGGCGGTGCCGGGCAACTTCGCCAAGATGGTCGGGCTGTTCGCCGGCTCGGGCATCGTGCTGGCGAGCCATGACGACACCACGCCCGAGCATGTCGCCGACGCCAAGGCGGCGGGCTGCACCATTTCGGAATTTCCCACCACGCCGGAAGCGGCGAAGGCCGCGCGCGAGGCGGGCCTCGCCACCATTGGCGGGGCGCCGAACGCGGTGCGCGGCGGCTCGCATTCCGGCGGCGTGTCGATGCGGGCGCTGGCGGCGCAGGGGCTGATCGACGCGCTCGCCTCCGACTATGTGCCGGCGAGCCTGTTGCAGGCGGCGCTGGCGCTGACGCGCGATCCCGGCCTGACGCTGCCGGCGGCGCTGGCGCTGGTGACCTCGCGGCCGGCGGCGCTGGCGGGGCTCGCCGATCGCGGCCGGCTGGCGCCGGGCCTGCGGGCCGATGTGGTGGCTTTTCATGTGATCGACGACACGCCGGTGGTGCGGGAGGTCTTCCTCGCCGGCCGGCGCATCTTCTGAACGACGGGACTTCGCGCGCGAAGCTGTTCTCGGGAGGACGCATGACGACGATACTGGGTGAGGCGCGGCCGGCCGATGCCGGTCGCATGGACACACTGACCGTCGAGACGGCGGAGCCCCGCCGGAACGAGACTCGGCCGGCTGAGCCCCGCTATGCGATCTATTTCGCACCGCCGGCCAAGAGCCCGCTGTGGCGCTTCGGCTCCGCGGTGATCGGCTACGACGCCGAGAGCGGGCGCGAATTGCCGCCGCCGCCGCTGTCCCGCTTCACGCCGGAGCGCTGGCGCGACATCACCTCCGAGCCGCGCCGCTACGGCTTCCACGGCACGCTGAAGGCGCCGTTCCGCCTGGCGCCGGACAGGGACGAGGCGAGCCTGCGCGCGGTGTGCGCGCGCTTCGCCGCCGACCGGGCGAGCTTCGCCTGCGCCGGGGTGATGCTGGCCTCCATCGGCCGCTTCCTGGCGCTGAAGACGGTATCGACCTGCTCGGCGCTGAACCGGCTGGCCGCCGGCGCGGTGGCGGCCTTCGACGATTTCCGCGCCCCGATGACCGAGGCCGAGCGCGAGCGCCGGCTGCGGGCGCCGCTGACCGAGCGGCAGAAGGACTATCTGGCGCGCTGGGGCTATCCCTATGTGCTGGACGATTTCCGCTTCCACATGACGTTGACCGGGCCGCTCGACGATGCCGACCGCGCGGCGGCGGCGGAGGAACTGGCCGAGCTGTTCGCGCGGAGCGGGGCGGACGGGCCGCTGATCGTCGGCGGCATCGCGCTGTACCGCCAGGAGGCGCGGCAGGACGGCGCCGGCGGCGAGCGCTTCCGGCTGATCGAACGCTACGGCTTCGGGAGCTGAGGCGTGACCCAGCCGTCCACCCGGCTCGGGCCGGAGCCCGTTATCGATGCCAGCGCCGAGCTCAACGCCTCGACGCTCGGCCGCTACACCGAGGTCGGCGCGCGCACGCGGCTGGTCGAGGTCGAGCTCGGCGACTATTCCTACGTGGTGAACGACGCCGACATCGCCTACGCCACCATCGGCAAGTTCACCTCCATCGCCGCGATGACCCGCATCAATCCAGGCAACCACCCGATGGAGCGGGCGAGCCAGTCGCATTTCACCTACCGTGCCGGCGACTATTTCGCCGGCGAATCGAACGAGCCGAGCTTCTTCGACCGCCGCCGCGCCCAATGGGTGACGATCGGCCATGACGTCTGGATCGGCCACGGCGCCATCGTGCTGCCGGGCCGCCGCATCGGCGACGGCGCGGTGGTGGCCGCCGGGGCGGTGGTCACCAAGGACGTGGCGCCCTACAGCATCGTCGGCGGCAATCCGGCGCGGCCGATCCGCGCACGCTTTCCCGCGGCAATCGGCGAAAGGCTGCAGGCGCTCGGCTGGTGGCACTGGGAGCATGCGCGGCTGCATGCCGCGCTCGCCGATTTCCGGGCGCTGACGGTCGAGGCCTTCCTGGAGAAGCACGGCGGCTGAGCGGCGCGCCGCGACCGCCGGGCCTCCGGCGCGGCGACCTGACAGCCTTGCGCCCGCCACGCTTGGGCTCTACGTCAGGGGCTCGGCTTTGAAGACGGAGCGGCCCGGAACCGATGCTCGGCACTGCGATGGACGTCGATTCCCTGCTGGAGCGGCGGCGGCTGCGCCGCAAGCTCACCTTCTGGCGCGTGGCGGTGCTGCTGGTGATCGCCGGCGCCGCGGCGCTGGCGGCGGTGTGGTGGACCGATGGCGGCCTCACCCCGCGCGCGGCGCCGCATGTGGCGCGGGTGACCATTGGCGGCATCATCCGCAACGATCGCGAGCGGCTGGAGATGTTCGACGACATCGCCCGCTCCGGCGCCCGCGCGGTGATCATCGCCATCGACAGCCCCGGCGGCACCGTGGTCGGCTCGCAGCAGCTCTATGACGGGCTGCGCCGGCTGGCGGAAAAGCTGCCCGTGGTGGCGGTGGTCGACGGCATGGCGGCGTCGGGTGCCTATATCGCCGCCATGGGCGCCGATCACATCGTGGCGCCGCGCAACGCCATGGTCGGCTCGATCGGCGTGATCTTCCAGTACCCGAACTTCACCGATCTGATGAAGACCGTGGGCGTCGCCTACGAGACCATCAAGTCGAGCCCGCTGAAAGCGGTGCCCAACGGCTTCGAGCCGACCAGCCCCGAGGCGCGGGCGGCGGTGATGTCGCTGGTGACCGACAGCTATGACTGGTTTCGCGGCCTGGTCGCCGAGCGGCGGACCATCGCCGGCGAGACGCTCGACCTCGTCGCCGACGGGCGGGTGTTCACCGCGCATCAGGGCCTGCCGCTGAACCTCGTCGACGAGCTCGGCGACGAGCGCACCGCGCGGGCCTACCTCGCCCGCGAGCGCGATGTGGCGGAAAGCCTGCCGGTGCGCGTCTGGCGCACCGGGCGTTCCGGCGAGGAATTCGGCTGGCTGCGGGCGGCGGGGCTGCGGCTGATGTCGCTGTTCGGGCTCGAGGACGTGGCCGCGGTGTTGATCGGCCCGGCTTTCGACGCCGCCACACAGTCTCGCCTTGACGGTCTGTTGGCCCTCTGGCACCCTCGCGATTAAGCTTTCGGGGGAGCCAACAGTTTCGAGAATAAAGTGTTTTCGGATTTGCGACGAGCCGAAGACGAACTAAGGGGCCGGGGCGTCGATGATCAAGTCGGAACTAGTCCAGCGTATCGCGGAAGCCAATCCGCATCTCTACCAGCGCGACGTCGAGAATATCGTGAATGCGATACTCGACGAGATCGTCGGCGCTCTCGCCCGCGGAGACCGGGTGGAGCTGCGCGGCTTCGGCGCCTTCTCGGTGAAGGCGCGGCCGGCGCGCACCGGGCGCAACCCGCGCACCGGCGCCCATGTGGCGGTCGACGGCAAGGCGGTGCCGTATTTCAAGACCGGCAAGGAGATGCGCGAACGCCTGAATGGCGGGGTGGATCTCGAATAGCCGGACGTGCAAGCAGGAGTGTCAAAGCGTGCTGCGTCGCATCCTCTCGATCGTGCTGATCCTGCCGATCTCCATCGGCATCATCATGCTGGCGGTGGCCAACCGCCATCCGGTGGCGCTGGTGCTCGATCCCTTTGCCGGCGCGCTGTCGGTGGATCTGCCGCTGTTCGTGGTGGTGCTGGCGAGCCTCATCATCGGCGTGGCGCTGGGCGGGATCACCGTGTGGCTGCGGCAGGGACGCTATCGCCGGGCGGCGCGCAGCGCCGGTCGCGATGCGCGCCGGGCCAATGCGCAGGTGGAAAATTTGCGCGCCGCGATGGCGGAGCGGGCGCCGCGCGGGCCGATGGCGCCGGGCGGCGGCATGGGGCCGATTGCTCCGGTGGCCCTGCCGGGCCGGCGCGACGCGGCATGAGCGCTGCGCCCTCCGGCATGGCGCGCCAGCACGGAGGGCGCACCCCGGCCATTGCCTGAATGCCTGATGCCGGCGATGACACGGCTCAGCCCTGCCGCTTGCGACCGTTCGGCAATGAGGAAGCAGGCATTCGCGAAGCAGACCTGCGCGAAGCAGGCATTGGCCCGGCCGCGCCGTCATGCGACGACGCGTGCGTGCTCGTGTCGGCATCGCGGCGCGGCGCGGCGCGCGGCGGCGGATCGTCTCGTCCGGTAACGGTCGCAACGGACGGCGCCATGCCCGGCGCAGGCCGGGACATGACGCTTCTGCCGGTGCGGAGGCTGCCGGTCACTCGACGGCGAGTTCAACCGGGATATTGCCGCGGGTCGCCTTGGAATAGGGGCACATCTGGTGCGCCGCCTCGATCACCTCCTGCGCCTGCTCCTTGGTCAGCGCCGGCGCCTTCAGGGTGAGCTTCACCGCCAGGCTGAAACCGCTGTCGCTCTTCTGCAGCGAGGCCGCCACCGTCACCGAGGCGTCGGAAACGTCGAGCTTCTTCTGGCCGCCGACCGCTTCCACCGCCGAGCCGAAGCAGGCGGCATAGCCGGTGGCGAAAAGATGCTCGGGCGTGGTCTTGCCGGGCTCGAGCACGCCGTTCTTCGGCATGCCGAGATCGACCGACACCGAGCCGTCGCTGGTGGCGGAATGGCCGTGGCGGCCGCCCTTGGCTGTGGCGGTGCCGGTGAAAAGCGTGGTCGCGGTCATGAAAAATGCTCCTTGGCGCTTTCAGATGTCGCCGATCATCGACAGGCGCCATGAACATAGGGCGACGGTTTCCCCCGGCAATGTCGCTGGCCGCCGTTCCGCCTTCGCCCGCGTGCGAAGCCGACAGGGCCGCCCGCCGTGCCGCGGCGTTGTCGCAACGGCGCAAGGCCGATCACGCGGCGCGCGGGCGGCCCGGCAGCCACAGTGCGGGAGCCTGCCATGCCCGGGCCGGCCTTGTGCCGTGGCGGCGGGCATGGCAGTTGGACCCTTGGGTTTTGCCGTTCCCGCCTCGATGCCGGCGTCAGCCTTGCCGCCATCCGTCCCGTATGCTGCCAGCCGACGAGGTCGCCTTGCCCATGTCGTCTATGTCCACACCTCTCCCGTCCGCCGCCATGGCGCCAATTCCGGTGCTGCCCTTCGCCGAGCTGGCGCCGCGCTACGACGTGATCCTGTGCGACGTCTGGGGGGTGCTGCACAACGGCGCCGACGCCTTTGCCGCGGCCTCGGACGCATTGACGCGGGCCCGGGCGGCCGGAGGCACAGTGATCCTGGTCTCCAACGCGCCGCGGCCGAACGCCGATGTCGGCATAATTCTGGATCGTTTCGGGGTTCCCCGCGCGGCCTATGACGCCATCGTCACCTCCGGCGACGTCACCACCGGCCTGCTGCGCCAGGGCGGCATCGGCAAGGTCTGGCATCTGGGGCCGGAGCGGGACCTCGGCATCTACCGGGACGCCGGCGTCGAGCTGGTGGCGATGGAGGCCTGCGAGCGGGTGGTCTGCACCGGCCTGTTCGACGACACCACCGAGACGCCCGACAGCTATCGCGACACGCTGGCGGCCATGCACACGCGCGGGCTCACCATGATCTGCGCCAATCCCGACATCGTGGTGGAGCGCGGCGGCGAGCTGATCTGGTGCGCCGGCGCGCTCGCCGAGGCCTATCAGCAGATCGGTGGCGCGGCGATCTGGTGCGGCAAGCCGCACCGGCCGATCTACGAGGCGGCCTTCGCCAAGGCGGCGGAACTGCGCGGCGCGGCGGTGGAGCCCAGCCGTTTCCTCGCCATCGGCGACGCGCTGCGCACCGACCTCGCCGGCGCGCTCGGGGTGGGCATCGACTGCCTGTTCATCGCCGGCGGCATCCATGCCGGCGAGCTCGGGCTGGAGCGCTCGGGTACCATCGACCCGCGCGCGCTTGCCCGGCTGATCGAGGACGGGCCGGGCCGGCCGGTGGCCGCCGCGCCGCAGCTGGTCTGGTAGGCCCCGCGCCCGACCCGGACGCGTCCCGCCATTCCGGCCCAGCCAAGGCTCAGCCAAGTCCCAGCCAAGGCTCCGCCTGTCGAACCCATAGCTTATTCGTATCGGCCGGCCGGTTCCCCGGGGCGCGGAAAGCGGCTAGGGGATTGCCGGGTTGACGCGCCGGCTGCGCATCCGCAGTTTGCGCGCGATCCGTTACGCAGGTTCCGACGGTGTTGCCCCGATGAGTGCTTCCCCCGCCTCCCGTCCCTTCACCGTGCTGCGCGGCGGCGACGCCGTGCCGGCCGCCCTCGCCGATCCGGTGGTGGCGATCGGCAATTTCGACGGCGTGCATCGCGGCCACCGGGCGGTGATCGGCGTGGCGGTGCGGCGGGCGCATGCCGCCGGCAAGCCGGCGCTGGCACTGACCTTCGAGCCGCATCCGCGCGCCTATTTTCGTCCCAACGAGCCGATGTTCCGCCTGACGCCGGAACCGCTGAAGCTCGCTTTGCTCGCCTCGACCGGGCTCGACGGCGCGGCGGTGCTGGCCTTCGACGCCCTGCTGGCGGCCAAGGACGCCGAGAGCTTCGTCACCGAGATCCTGGTCGGCTGGCTGGGAGTGGGGTGCGTGGTGGCCGGCTTCGACTTCCATTTCGGCCGCGCCCGCGGCGGTTCGCCGGCCTTCCTGCGCGAGGCGGGCGCGCGCCACGGCTTCGCGGTGGAGATCGTGCCGCCGCTGCTCGACGACGGCGCGCAGATCTCCTCCAGCGCCATCCGGGCGGCGCTGGCGCAAGGGCGGGTCGAGCAGGCCGCACATATGCTGGGCGCGCCCTTCACCGTCGAGGCGGAGGTGATCCATGGCGACAAGCGGGGCCGGGAACTCGGCTACCCCACCGCCAATATGCGGCTGGATCCCGCCACCGAGCTGGCGCATGGCATCTACGCGGTGAGCGTGGAGATCGACGGGGTGGCGCGGCCGGCGGTGGCGAGCTTCGGCCGGCGGCCGACCTTCGACGACGGCGCGCCGCGGCTGGAGACCTTCGTCTTCGACTGGTCGGGCGATCTCTATGGCCGGCGGCTGAAGGTGGCGTTCCACGCCTATCTCCGGCCGGAGCTGAAATTCGCCGGCATCGAACCGCTGATCGCCCAGATGGACGAGGACAGCCGCCGCGCGCGCGCCATCCTCGGTGCCGGGCCCGGCGGGCGCTGACGCGCCGGCCCTGCAAACCCTTGCACGGCCTCGCCGCTGCGCTTACACCGTGGCCGACAGCTTAGGGAGCCGGTCAATGACGAACCGAAACAGCGATGGTCGCGAGCCGAAGACCCCCGATATCGAGGGTGGCGAGGCGCACGACTATTCGGCGACGCTGTTCCTGCCGCAGACCGATTTCCCCATGCGCGCCGGCCTGCCGCAGCGCGAGCCGGAATTCCTCGCCCGCTGGGAACAGATCGACCTCTATCGTCGCCAGCGCGAGGCCGGCGCCGGCAAGCCGCGCTTCGTGCTGCATGACGGCCCGCCCTATGCGAACGGCAACATCCATATCGGCCACGCGCTCAACAAGATCCTCAAGGACGTGGTGGTGCGCTCGCAGGGCGCGCTCGGCCACGATTCCAACTATGTGCCGGGCTGGGACTGCCACGGCCTGCCGATCGAATGGAAGATCGAGGAGCAGTACCGCGCCAAGGGCCGCAACAAGGACGAGGTGCCGGTCGTCGAGTTCCGCCAGGAATGCCGCGCCTTCGCCCAGGGCTGGATCGACGTGCAGCGCGCCGAGTTCAAGCGGCTCGGCATCGGCGGCGACTGGGACCATCCCTATGTGACGATGAGCTTCGACGCCGAGGCGCAGATCGCCCGCGAGATCATGAAGTTCGCGGCCAACGGCCTGCTCTATCGCGGCTCCAAGCCGGTGATGTGGTCGGTGGTCGAACGCACGGCGCTGGCCGAGGCGGAGGTCGAGTACCACGACCACCAGTCGACGACGATCTTCGTCAGGTTCCCGGTGACCGGCTACCGCAAGAGCGCCGCCACCGCCGGCGGCCTGCCCAAGGGGCTCGACCCGGCCGACAAGGCCGCCGACATCCATCTGTTCCCCTCCTATGAGGGGGCCTCGGTGGTGATCTGGACCACCACGCCCTGGACCATTCCCGGCAACCGCGCCATCGCCTTCTCCAAGGACGTCACCTATGCCGTCTATGAGGTGACCGAGGCGGCGCCCGACAACTGGGCGAAGGTCGGCGAGCATTTCATCCTCGCCGACAAGCTGGCGGCCGAGGTGTTCAAGGCGGCGCGGGTAACCGGCTATGAGCGCCACAAGGAGGTCGATCCGACGCATCTGGTCTGCGCGCATCCCTTCGCCGGCGTCGAAGGCACCGGCGGCTATTTCGACTTCCCGGTGCCGGTGGTGGCGGGCGATTTCGTCACCGACGACACCGGCACCGGCTTCGTCCACATCGCCCCGGGCCACGGCGCCGACGACTTCAACCTCTACACCGCCGAGCGCCTCGGCGAGGTGCCGCACACCGTCGGCCCCGACGGGCGCTATTACGACCATGTGCCGCTGTTCGCCGGCCATCGGGTGATGGACGACAAGGGCAAGGACGGCGACGCCAACGACGTCGTCATCAAGGCGCTGATGGCGGCCGGCCGGATCATCGCCCGCGGCCGGCTGAAGCACCAATATCCGCATAGCTGGCGTTCCAAGGCGCCGGTGATCTTCCGCAACACGCCGCAATGGTTCATCGCGATGGACAAGGACATCGCGGCGGCGGACGGCTCGTCGACCGCCGGCGACACGCTGCGGGCCCGCGCGCTCGGCGGCATCGCCGGCGTCGACTGGGTGCCGGCCTCCGGCGAGAACCGGATCAACGGCATGATCGAGAACCGCCCGGACTGGGTGGTGTCGCGCCAGCGCGCCTGGGGCGTGCCGATCGCTGTGTTCGTGAAGGACAAGGGCGACGGCACGGTGGAGCTGCTGCGCGACGAGAGGGTGAACGCCCGCATCGCCGCCGCCTTCGCCGCCGAAGGGGCGGACGCCTGGTACAAGGAGGGCGCGGCGCAGCGCTTCCTCGGCACCGACTACAGCGCCAATGAATGGCACAAGGTCGACGACATCCTCGACGTCTGGTTCGATTCGGGCTCCACGCACGCTTTCACGCTGGAGGTGCGCGACGACCTGAAGGTGGACCGCGCCTTCAATGGCGGGCCGGACCGGGTGATGTATCTCGAAGGCTCGGACCAGCATCGCGGCTGGTTCCATTCCTCGCTCCTGGAGAGCTGCGGCACCCGCGCGCGGCCGCCCTATGACGTGGTGCTGACCCATGGCTTCGTGCTCGACGAGCAGGGCCGCAAGATGTCGAAGTCGATCGGCAATGTCGTCGCGCCGCAGGAGGTGATCAAGTCCTCCGGCGCCGACATACTGCGCCTGTGGGTGTGCGCCTCCGACTATTCCGACGATCTGCGCATCGGCGCGGAGATCCTCAAGACCACGGTCGAGACCTACCGCAAGCTGCGCAACACGCTGCGCTGGCTGCTCGGCTCGCTGCACCATTACCGCGAGAGCGAGCGCGTCGCCTATGCCGACATGCCGGCGCTGGAGCGCATGGTGCTGCACCGGCTGGTCGAGCTCGACAAGGTGGTGCGCGAATCCTACGCCACCTTCGACTTCAAGCGGGTGAACGCGGCGCTGACCCAGTTCATGACCGCCGAGCTCTCCGCCTTCTATTTCGACGTGCGCAAGGACGCGCTCTATTGCGACCCGATCTCCTCGGTGACGCGCCGCGCCTGCCTGACCGTGCTCGACGAGGTGTTCCGCCGCCTCGTCATCTGGCTGGCGCCGATCCTGCCCTTCACCGCGGAGGAGACCTGGCTGGCCCGGTTCCCCTCCACCGACGGCTCGGTGCATCTGGAGATCTTCCCCGACACGCCGGCGAAATGGCGCGACGAGACGCTGGCCGACGAATGGCGCAAGATCCGCCTCGTCCGCCGCGTGGTGCTGGGCGCATTGGAGCTTGAACGTGCCGCCAAGCGCATCGGCTCCAGCCTCGAGGCGGCGCCGGTCATCCACGTATCGGATCCGAACCTGTTCGCGGCGGTGAGCGCGGTCGACCTCGCCGAGGTGTGCATCACCTCCGACGCGCATCTGATGCCGGATGAGGGGCCGAAGGAGGCCTTCCGCCTCGACGATGTGCCGGGCGTCAGCGTGGTGCCGGCGCGGGCGGAGGGGCGCAAATGCGCCCGCTCGTGGAAGATCTCGCCGCTGGTCGGCACCGACCCGGACTATCCGGACGTCACCCCGCGCGACGCCCAGGCGCTGCGCGAGCGCGCCGCCGGCCGGCGGGCCGCCGAATGAGGCTGAGCCTGACCGGCCCGCTCACCGGGCTCGGCGCGCGCTTCGCGCTGCTGGCGCTGGCCGTCGACCAGGCCTCGAAGCTGGCGGTGCTGCACGGCGTCGATTTCGGCGACGACGGCAAGGTGACGGTGCTGCCGTTCTTCGATCTGGTGCGGGCGTGGAATACCGGCATCAGCTACGGCATGTTTTCCGGCGGCGAGGATGGCTGGTGGCTGCTCGGCGGGCTGAAGGTCGCCGCCGCGGTGCTGTTCTGGTTCTGGCTGGCACGCACCGGACGGCGCATCGAGGCGGTGGCTCTCGGGCTTTTGATCGGCGGGGCGCTGGGCAATGCCATCGACCGCGTCGCCTATGGCGCGGTGTTCGACTTCATTTCGCTGCATGCCTTCGGCTTCTACTGGTACGTCTTCAACCTCTCGGACGTCGCCATTGTTGCCGGCGTGGCCCTGCTTTTGTATGACTCCTTCTTCGGCGGCGCCGTAAAAACGCCGTCCTGAGGTGACAACTGCGTTCGAGCCCCGCGTGTCCGACCTTCCTGCGTCGGCCGGAGGGCGGCAGGAGACGACCGGATGACGACATCGACCCTTGCGCCGCGCCATGTCCTCGTGCGCGGCCTTGCCATTGCCGCGTTTGCGTCGGGCCTGATGGCGCTGACGCTGTTCAGTGCCGCGCCCGCCGCTGCCCAGGAAGACAATTTCACCGAGCAGGTGCTCACCAGCCTCGGCCTGGTGCCGCCCCCGGGTCCCGACATCGATTATCGCGAGCGCGCGCCGCTGGTGGTGCCGCCCGGCGTCGGCAGTCTGCCGCCGCCGCGCGATGGCGCCGCCATCACCCAGAACCCGGCCTGGCCCAAGGATTACGACGAAGAGCGCAAGAAGAAGGAGCAGGCGGCGGCGGCGAAGGTGAAGGTGTTCACCAACGACAACGCCCAGACCCGTGCGCTCGGCCCGGCCGAGATGGCCAGCACCCGCACCAACATTCCTTCCAACAACCGGGCCCAGGGCCGCAACGCCCAGGCGCGCGAGGACTGGATCAAGCCCACGGGCTATGGCCTGTTCAGCCTCGGCCAGAAGCAGGAAGAGAAGCCGATGGTGTTCGCCGGGGAACCGGAGCGCCAGTCGCTCACCGAGCCGCCGCCCGGCTTCCAGACGCCGGCTCCCGGCGCCGCCTTCGGCGTGGTCTCCGACCGGCCCGAGGACAAGGCGTGGAACCCGCTGAGCTGGTTCGACCAGACCCAGCGCAACAAGGACCGCAACTGAGCGCGTCTTCTGGAAGGCCGGCGATTGCCGGCCTTTTCGCTTTCACGGCCGCTCGCGCCGCTCCGCGATGCCCCCGCCTTCGGCCATTCCCGCCATGTTCACGGGGGATTGAAACCGCCGGTGGCCCGGCGGCGGCGGTTCCGTGCCACCCTTACGCCGATTTAATCAACCGGAGCATGTTCTTGTCGTCGCGCTCGTGCGACGGTCGCGGAACGTGCCCAGGGTACGCCCGACGCGCTGCCGCCTGCCGGACCCGCCCTGCGGGGATGCGCCGGCGGCGCGGCGTGCCCATATGACTCAACCGGATGCCGTTATGTCGACTGGAAAGCTCATGCCCGCTCTGTTGCTCGCCGCCGCCACCGGGGCCGCGGCCCTTGCCGCGCCCCGCCCCGCCCAGGCCGCCGATGTGGCGCAGTACACGCTCGACAACGGCATGCAGGTGGTGGTGGTGCCCGATCGACGCGCCCCTGTGGTCACCCATATGGTGTGGTACCGCGTCGGCTCGGCCGACGAGCAGCCCGGCAAGTCCGGCATCGCCCATTTCCTCGAGCATCTGATGTTCAAGGGCACCGCCAGCCACCCGGCCGGCGAGTTCTCGCAGGTGGTGTCGAAGATCGGCGGACAGGAGAACGCCTTCACCTCGACCGATTACACCGCCTATTTCCAGCGCGTCGCCAAGGAGCACCTGAAGACGGTGATGGGCTTCGAGGCCGACCGCATGACCGGGCTGGTGCTCACCGACGAGGTGGTGCTGCCCGAGCGCGACGTGGTGCTGGAAGAGCGCCGCATGCGCACCGACAACGACCCCGGCGCGCAGCTCTCGGAAGCGGCCCAGGCGGCGATGTACACCAACCACCCCTACGGCCACCCGATCATCGGCTGGGAGGACGAGATCCGCCAGCTCAACCGCGAGGACGCGCTCGCCTTCTACAAGCGCTTCTACACGCCGAACAACGCCATCCTGGTGGTGGCCGGCGATGTCGAGCCGGAGGCGGTGAAGGCGCTGGCCGAGGAGACCTATGGCAAGGTCGGCCGCCGCGCCGAGACCGCCGCGCGGGCGCGGCCGAAGGAGCCGACGCCGCGCGCCGAGCGCCGCCTGGTGCTGGCGGATGCCCGCGTCGGCCAGCCCAGCCTGTCGCGCGCCTATCTGGTGCCGGCCTATCGCAACGAGAAGAAGGACAGCGTGGCGCTCGACGTGCTGGCGCAGATCCTCGGCGGCGGCTCGACCGGCCGGCTCTATCGCGAGCTGGTGGTGGCGCAGGGCCTCGCCGCCGGTGCCGGCGCCTGGTACCAGAGCACGGCGCTGGACGACACCCGCTTCGGGGTTTCCGCCTCGCCGCGTCCGGATGTCGACATGGCCAGGCTGGAGGCGGCGCTCGACGCGGTGATCGCCAAGCTGGCCGCCGACGGGCCGGAACCCGGGGAGCTGGAGCGGGCCAAGACCCGCCTGGTCGCCGAGGCGATCTATGCCCAGGACAACCAGGCGACGCTGGCGCGCATCTACGGTGCCGCGCTCGCCACCGGCACCACCGTCGAGGACGTGAAGAACTGGCCCGACGAGGTGAAGCAGGTGACCGCCGACGAGGTGAAGGAGGTGGCGCGGCGCTACCTCGTTCCCGCGCGGGCGGTGACCAGCCAGCTGCTGCCGGCGCGCGACGCCGCCGCGGCGCCGGCCGCGCCGGAGAAGCGCTCGTGAGCCGCCTGATGAGCGCCCTGTCGAGCGGCTTGGCCGCCCTGCATCCCTCTGCCCGTAACCTCGCCGCAGGCCTTATCGCCATGACCGCCCTTGTTTCCCTCGCCCCTCCCGCATCCGCCCAATCCGAGACCACCCGCATCCAGCGGGTGGTGAGCCCCGGGGGCATCGAGGCCTGGCTGGTGCACGACACCACGCTGCCGCTGGTGGCGATGGAGATCGCCTTCCTCGGCGGCGGCGCCCAGGACCCCGCCGACAAGCCGGGCGTCGCCAGCCTCGCCGCCTCGCTGCTCGACGAGGGCGCCGGCGATCTCGATGCCCGCGCCTTCCAGGACGCGATGGCGGAGAAGGCGATCGAGCTGCATTTCGATGCCTCGCGCGACATGGTCGGCGGCTCGCTGCGCACCTTGTCGGAGAATGTCGAGCCGGCCTTCGAGCTGATGCGGCTCGCGGTGACCGCGCCACGCTTCGACGACGAGGCGGTGGAGCGCATCCGCCAGGGGCAGCTTGCCAATCTGCGCCGTCGCGCCAACGATCCCTCGACCCAGGCCAGCCTCGCCTGGTCGGCCAAGGCCTTCCCGAACCACCCCTATGGCCGCCCGCTGTCCGGCACGCTGGAGAGCGTGCCCACCATCAGCCGCGGGGATCTGGCCGGCTTTGCCAAGCGCACGCTCGCCCGCGGCAATCTCAAGATCGCGGTGGTCGGCGATATCACCCCGGAGGCGCTCGCCCCGGCGCTGGACAAGATGTTCGGCGCCCTGCCGGCCAAGGCCGAGCTGACGCCGGTGCCCGACGTGGTGCCGCAGGGGCTCGGCGCGGTGGAGGTGAAGGCCCTCGACGTGCCGCAAACCTCGATGGTGTTCGGCGGCATCGGGCTGAAGCGCAACGATCCCGATTTCATCCCCGCCTTCGTGATGAACCACATGCTCGGCGGCTCGGCCTTCTCCTCGCGGCTGTTCCGGGAGGTGCGCGAGAAGCGCGGCCTCGCCTATTCGGTCTACAGCCATCTCGCCCCGCTCGACCATGCCGGGTTGATCCTCGGCGGCACCGCCACCAAGAACGAGCGTGCCGGCGAGACGGTGGAGCTGATCCGCGCCGAATATCTGAAGCTGCTGACTGACGGCCCGAGCGAGGAGGAGCTCGCCGATGCCAAGAGCTATCTGATCGGCTCGTTCGCGCTGCGCTTCGACAGCTCGGCCAAGGTGGCCTCGCAGCTGCTGCAGATCCAGATCGACGATCTCGGCATCGACTATATCGACCGCCGCAACGAGCTGGTGGCGGCGGTGACCCTCGACGACATCCGGCGCGTCGCCGGCCGGTTCCGCGAGAATCCGGCGCTGCTGTTCAGCCTGGTCGGCAAGCCCGAAGGCCTCGCCGCCGCCGGTGTCACCCCCGCCAAGGATGCCGCGAGCGGCAACTCGGGCGGCTGAACCTCCTCCTCCCCTGTTCCCCCCGGCGGCGATGCTTTGCTATAAGAGCCGCCGCCCCGGAGTGCCTCCGATCGCGCCATGCGGCGCGATTGGTGGGAAAGTGCTCTGGATTCAATGAACTGGGGCATGTTCTCGCCGCAAAGGCCGTTCAGCCTTCGCCGAGCATGCCTTCAAGGGATCGGCGGATGACGTGGACGAGCGCAAAGCGCGCCGCAACGGCGTCGTTTCGCGCGTTGGGGATGGGCGTCATGCCGCGAGGAATGGGGAACGTGCCTATGCGTGAAGGCGTTTTCGGCATCGGGGGGATGACCGGTTCGGCACGCCGCTTGATCATGGTTTCGGCGCTCGGCCTGCTGCTGGCGGGGTGTGCCGGCGGCCTTGGCGGCGGCGGCAATGAAGGACCGATGGGCGGCGGCAATGCCGATGGCCAGGGCGGCTTGGGCTCGACCATGGAAACCACCACCGTCGCTCCGACCGCCGGCTCGTCGTCCGGGCCGACCGCGGTGGGCCGGGCGGCTCCCGCCGCGCCGGCGCTGCCGGCACCGGTGACCGCCGTCACCGGCTCGCGCTCTTCCGCCCAGACCGTGGTTGCCGGCGATGGCAGTCTCGGCGCCAATTCCACCGCCGGCGTCAATCCCGACGACTATACCTGCCCCGGCGTGCAGGTGCGCGGCGGCGCCGCCACCTGGCAGGTCACTGACGGCGCCGAGGGCGGCATCCGCTACCAGGCCAATCTCGGCACCTTCTCGCGCGAGTGCCATTTCGCCCGGCCGGACATGAACATGCGCGTCGGCATTCAGGGCCGGGTGCTGCTCGGCGCCAAGGGCGGTCCGGGCCGGGTGACGGTGCCGCTGCGCCTCGCTCTGGTGGAGGAAGGCCCGACGCCGAAGCCGATCTGGACCAAGCTCTATACGGTGCCGGTGGAGATCGGCCAGGGCGTGATGCAGGTCGATTTCGGCCTCGTCGCCGACGATGTCACCTTCCCGCTGCCGACGCCGGAGACGATTGAGCGCTACGTCGTCTATGTCGGCTTCGATTCGCAGGCCGGCGCTGCCGAGGCGCGCCGCACCACCCGTCCGCGCCCGGCCGCCCAGTCTCGCCCGGCACAGCAGCCGGCGCGGACCACGCCGCCGCCCAGCGCCGCGCCCGCGGCGGCTTCGGCGCCCGTGCAGGCCGCTCCCGCCGCCGCTCCTGCCGCCGCGGTCCAGGCCGCTCCCGCGGCGCCGGCGGCCTCGACGCCGATGATCGGCGCGCCGCAGACCAGCACCGCCCCGGCACCGGCGGCGTCGAGCAGCGGAAACAATCAGTGGATCGGCGCCCCGGCGCCTTCCACCGGCGGCTTCTCGCAATAGGCGAGGGCCGTCCGCGGCCTTTGTTGCGTTCGGTTTCCACTGGGATCGGGGCCTGTCGCGGGGGATCGCGGCGGGCCTCGGCTTTTCCGCGGCAGGATCGGCGGCGCCAGGTTTCGGCGCAAGGTTTCGCCACCTAGGTCTCGGCGCTAGGTCTCGTCGAAATGGCCCCGGCGGATGCGCCGCACCACCATCCAGATCGCCAGCACCACGAAAGGCACGGCCAGCGCGGTGGCGATGCCGACGTCGTAATGCATGCCGGCGTGCTCGGCGGCGGCGTGCAGCCCTTCGAGGGCGTAATGCAGCAGGCTGATCACGTAATAGGATATCGCCGCCACCGACAGCCCCTCGACGGTCTGCTGCAGGCGCAGCTGCATGCGCGCGCGCTTGTTCATCGAGGAGAGCAGGTCGCGGTTCTGCTGCTCCAGCTCGACGTCGACGCGGGTGCGCAGCAGGTTGGCGGCGCTGGTGAGCTTGAGCGAGAGATTGGCCTGGCGCTGCTCGGTGCTCTGGCAGGTGCGCATCGCCGGCAGCAGGCGGCGGGCGAGGAATTGCTGCCAGGTCGGGAAGCCGGCGATCGGCCGCTCGCCGATGGTGCGCAGCCTCAGGCCGACGATCTCGTCATAGGCGCGGCTGGCACCGAAGCGGAACAGCGAGGCGGCGGCGTCCGCCTCCACCTCGGCGGCGAGCGAGGTGAGCTCGTCGAGCAGTTTGTGGTTGGCGGCCAGCCCCTGGCTGTCCTTCATCTCGGTGGTCAAGGCGCGCAGCCGTTCCTCGATGCGCGCGACTCCCGGGGCGATGCGCATCGCCTCCGGCAGGCCGAGCAAGGCGAGGGTGCGGTAGGTCTCGATTTCCAGCACCCGCTGGATCAGGGCGCCGGCGGCATCGGGCGTCATGCCGCGGTCGCGCACCAGGATGCGGACGAAGCCGGAGACATCGGGCTGGAAGTCGGTGGCGATTTCGGCGAAGCCGTCCTCGACATCGGAGCGGGCGAGGCTCGATCGGTCGAACAGCCGGTCGAGGGGCAGCGAATCGGCGTTGTCGGTGGCCAGGTGCAGATCGACCGCCACCAGCAGCAGGCCGGGTTGCGGCGCCTGCGCCAGCGACGCCATCAGGCTCGCCGAGGAGGGATGGAACGGCAGGCTGCCGGCGACGATGTCCTCCGCCGGCAGCTCCCAGGTATAGGTGGTGAATTCGGCGTGGCGCTCCCAGCGCACATTCACCCCGCCAAAGGCAGCGTGGTGCTGCTTGGCCTGGCGGGACGGCGCCGGCTGGCCGCGGGCGGCGCACAGCGCGGCGAAGGCGTCGCGATCGGCAGAGGCCTCCTCGCGATTGACCAGGAAGGCGAGATGCAGCAGCCGCGCCGGCGTCGAGACCGGCACGAAGGGGCGGGCGTGCAGTTCGGCCAGCACGCCGGCGCGCAGCGGGTGGTCGCGGAACGGCGTGAGACCGAGCGGCGGCGCGGCGGCCGCAGGGGCGGAAGCGCCGGACACGGCAGCACCGGACACACTGGCACCGGATGCGGCGACATCGGATCCGGCGGCATCGGACATGGCGGGCCTCCCTGGCGCGCCGCGGCATGACGGCGCGGCCGCGGAACTTTACACCGTGCGCAGCGGTTGCACGGTGGGGACGGCAAGGCAAGGCCGATACGGCACGGCGGCGTGCGAAACCGCGTCGCGCCGAGCGGAATTGTGGCGCATTTGCATTAACCATCGCGCAATGCCGCCGCGGTTAAAAATTCGATTGCATTGCCGATTGTGGCGGATGCATGAACGTTGCCAGGGTAGGTTTGGGAATCTGACCATGACATTGCTTGCGCGTATCTGGGGCCTGTGCGTCGTCCTCATCCTCGCCCTTGCAATGTCCTCGCCGGCCGATGCCCAGAGCGCGGCGTCGAACGGCGCCAAGCCGCGCGTTTACCTGCTGCGCGGCCTCGCCAACATCTTCTCGCTCGGCATGGACGACCTCGCCACCAAGCTGAACGCGCGCGGCATCAAGGCCACCGTGCATTCCTATGCCGACTGGCAGACGGTTTCGGCGGCGGCGGTGGCCGAGGCCAAGCGCGGCAAGCGCCGCCCCTCGCCGGTGATCATCGTCGGCCATTCGCTGGGCGCCGATGCGGCGGTCTATATGGGCAACAAGGTGAGCGGCGAGGGCGTGCCGGTGCCGCTGGTGGTGACCTTCGATCCGGTGACGCCCACCACCGCTTCCGCCGCCATCGGCAAGGTGGTGAACTATTACGTCGCGTCGGGCTCCGGCAAGCCGGTCGCCGGCCCGAAGGTGCAGAACATCAACATGGGCGGCGGCGATTCCAAGGTCGGCCACTTCAACATCGACAAGCTGGCGCAGCTGCACGAGCAGGTGATCGCCATGATCGACCGTCCGCCGGTGCGCCCGCGCCGGACCCGTCCGGCGGCGCCGCCGACCGCCAGCGCTCCCGTCGCGACCCCGGCCATGACCCCAGCTACGACCCCAGCCACGGCCCCGACCCCCTCCACCGAGACCGCCGCGGTGCCGGCGGCGGCAAGCGTGCCGGCCGCCGCTGCCCGCGCGCCTAATTGAGCTCGACCGACACCACCCTGAACGTGTGCATCTCGCCGTCCTCGTCGCGCAGCGAGACATATTCGCCCGGCGCGAAGGCGTGGTCGCCGAAGCGATAGCCCGCCTCGTCATCCTCCGCCGCGCCCCTGTCGTAGTCGAACACCCAGGTGGCGCCATTGGTGCCGCCGGCCCGGTGCACCAGCATGCCGTCCTCCGGCGGTTCGCCGCTCCAGAAGCGGTGCACGGTGCACAGCTCGCGGGCGAGGCGCCAGGCGGCGAGATCGATATGGCCGGTGGCGTCGAGCGGGGCGACGAACTCGTAGCCGTGCCGGGCGCTGCCGTCCGGGAACTGCTTCGAGCGCGCGAGGTGCAGGCGGATGCGCTTCAGCACCACAGTTTCGGCGGACGAGCTGGCGGTCATCGGAGGTTCTCCCTTCAGCGCGGCATGGATCCGGCATGCAGCCTTATCCCTATTCGAGGTGAGGAGCGCCTTGATCGGGCGCAAGGCCGCGGCCGCATCGGCGCGGCGAATTGATAGGGCTCGACCAACAGATAATCCTCGGTGGTCTAGATTTTTTACCAAGGGCGGTGCATTGGTTCTCTAGAACGGGTCGAATGACCGTAGGGGAGGAGCGCCATGTCCCAGCCGGAAGCATCGGCCGCGCACGCGGCGGGGGATGTCGAGTATCACGCGCTGGTGATGCCGGAACCCAAGCGCGACGTGCTGGCGCGGCGGGCGGAGATCGTCGCCGATCTGCGCGCCCTCGTGCCGGGCGAAGGGGTGATCGACAGCACCATCGAGATGCGCCCGTACGAGAGCGATGGTCTCACCGCCTATCGCCAGCTTCCCCTCGCCGTCGTGCTGCCCTCGACCACGGAACAGGTGTCGAAGGTGCTGGCCTATTGCCACGCCCATGGCATCCGCGTGGTGCCGCGCGGGGCGGGGACCTCGCTGTCGGGCGGCGCGCTGCCGCTCGAGGACGCCATCCTGCTCGGCATGGGCAAGTTCAACCGCATCCTCGACATCGATTTCGACAACCGCACGGTGACGGCGCAGCCGGGCGTCACCAATCTCGGCATTACCAATGCGGTGGTGCATGAAGGCTTCTACTACGCGCCCGACCCCTCCTCGCAGATCGCCTGCACCATCGGCGGCAATGTCGCGGAGAATTCCGGCGGCGTGCATTGCCTGAAATACGGGCTCACCACCAACAACGTCATGGGCGTCGAGATGGTGCTGATCACCGGCGAGGTGATCCGGCTGGGCGGCCAGCACCTCGATTCCGGCGGGTTTGACCTGCTCGGCCTGATCGTCGGCTCGGAGGGGTTGCTCGGCGTCGTCACCGAGGTCACCGTGCGCATCCTCAAGAAGCCGGAGACCGCGCGGGCGGTGCTGGTCGGTTTCCCCTCCTCGGAAGCGGCGGGTGAATGCGTCGCCGCCATCATCGCCGCCGGCATCATCCCCGGCGGCATGGAGATGATGGATAAGCTCGCCATCGAGGCGGCCGAGGCCTTCGTGAAGGTCGGCTATCCGCTCGACGTCGAGGCGCTGCTGATCGTCGAGCTCGACGGGCCGGAAGCCGAGGTGAACCACCTGATCGGCCGGGTATCGGAGATCGCCTCCGGGCTCGGCTGCATGACGCTGCGCGCCTCCACCAGCGAGGAGGAGCGCATGGCGTTCTGGGCCGGGCGCAAGGCGGCCTTCCCGGCAGTGGGGCGCATCTCGCCGGACTATTACTGCATGGACGGCACCATTCCGAGGAAGGCGCTGCCGCGCGTGCTCTCCGGCATGATCGACATGTCGGAGAAATACGGCCTCGCCTGCGCCAATGTCTTCCATGCCGGCGACGGCAACCTGCATCCGCTGATCCTCTACGACGCCAACAAGCCGGGCGAGCTGGAGCGGGCCGAGGCGTTCGGCCGCGACATCCTGCTGCTCTGCGTCGAGGTCGGCGGCGTGCTCACCGGCGAGCATGGGGTGGGCGTCGAGAAGCGCGACCTGATGGGCTCGATGTTCGACGCCACCGATCTCGCGCATCAGCAGCGGCTGAAATGTGCCTTCGATGCCGAGGGGCTGCTCAATCCCGGCAAGATGTTCCCGCAGCTGCATCGCTGCGCCGAGCTGGGGCGCATGCATATCAGCGGCGGCAAGCTGCCGTTCCCGGACATTCCGCGGTTCTGAGCAGGGGCTGGAGACATGGCCACGCTGCTCGCGAAGAACGCCACGGTGCTGGTCACCATGGACGGCGCCCGCCGGGAAATTTCCGGCGGCGGCCTGTTCGCGCGCGACGGCAGGATCGAGGCGGTGGGGCCGTCGGAAACCCTGCCGGCCACCGCCGACCGGGTGATCGACCTCTCCGGCCATGTGGTGCTGCCGGGGCTGGTGAATGGCCACCACCATCTCGACCAGACGCTGACCCGCAACCTGCCGGCGGCTCAGAACACCAATCTGTTCCGCTGGCTGAAGGCGCATTACCGCATCTGGGGCGCCCGCACGCCGGAGGCGAGCCGCACCGCGACGCTGGTCGGGCTGGCGGAACTGGCGCTGTCCGGCTGCACCACCGCCTTCGACCATGCCTATGTGTTCCGCAATGGCTGCAAGGTCGACGACCAGATCGGCGCCGCCCGTGAGATCGGGATGCGTTTCATGGTCTCGCGCGGCTCGATGTCGCTCGGGGAATCGCGCGGCGGCCTGCCGCCCGACAGCTGCGTCGAGGACGAGGACGACATCCTCGCCGACAGCGAGCGGGTGATCGGCGCCTATCACGATGCGGCGCCGGGCGCGATGCTGCAGATCGCGCTAGCGCCCTGCTCGCCCTTCTCCGTCTCGCCGGAGCTGATGCGCGAGAGCGCCTCGCTCGCCCGCCGGCACAAGGTGCGCCTCCACACCCATCTCGCCGAGACAGTCGACGAGGAGCGCTACACGCTGGAGCGCTTCGGCAAGCGGCCGGTGGCCTATATGGAGGGACTCGGCTGGCTGGGCGATGACGTCTGGTTCGCTCATGCCGTGCATGTGAACGCCCACGAGATCGGCTGCTTTGCCGGCTCAGGAGTGGGCGTATGCCATTGCCCGTCCTCGAATATGCGCCTCGCTTCCGGCATCGCCCCGGTCAAGGCCTATCGCCGCGCCGGCGTGAAGGTGGGGCTCGGCGTCGACGGCTCGGCCTCCAATGATGGCAACCACATGCTGGGCGAGGCGCGGCAGGCGATGCTGCTGGCGCGGCTGCAGATCTCCCTGCGCCCGCCCGAAGGGCCGGACACCGCGCTCTCCACTTCCGATCCCTCGCGCGATGCGGAATGGATGACCGCGCGCGAGGCGCTGGAACTGGCGACGCTGGGCGGCGCCGCCGTGCTGGGCCGCAACGATATCGGCTCGCTCCAGCCCGGCAGATGCGCCGACTTCACCGCCTTCCGCCTCGACGATCTCGCCTTTGCCGGCGGGCTGTCCGATCCCGTCGCCGCCTGCCTGTTCACCGGCCCGCACCGCGCCAATTGGACCGTGGTGAACGGCCGGCCGGTGGTGGAGGGCGGGGAAATCGTCACCATCGACCTGCCGGCGGTGATCGCCGAGCACAACCGGCATGCGGCGCGCCTCGCCGCGCTGCATTTCGAGTGAAACGCCGCCATGACCGAACCCGCCACAGACCGTCTCTGTCCCCGCGATGAAACCGAGGTCGTCGAGGCCGTGCGCTGGGCGGTGTCCGGGGGACGCGCCCTCGACATCGCCGGCACCGGCTCTAAGCAGGGCCTCGGCCGCCATATCCAGACCGATGCCACGCTCGACCTCTCGGCGCTGGCGGGCGTGACGCTCTACGAGCCCGCCGAACTGGTGCTGAGTGCCCGCGCCGGCACGCCGGTCGCCGAGATCGAGGCGCTGCTGGCGGCCTCGAACCAGATGATGGCGTTCGAGCCGATGGATTTCGGCCCGCTCCTCGGCCGTCCGCGCGGGCAGGGCACGCTGGGCGGGCTGATGGCGACCAATCTCGCCGGCCCCCGCCGCCCCAGCGCCGGCGCTGCCCGCGACCACGCGCTCGGCCTGCGGGCGGTGTCCGGCCGGGGCGAGGCCTTCAAGGCCGGCGGCCGGGTGGTGAAGAACGTCACCGGCTACGACCTGCCGCGCGGCCTCGCCGGCTCCTATGGCACGCTCGCCGCCTTCATCGAGCTGACCATCAAGGTGCTGCCGCGTCCGGAGACGCTGGAGACGCTGCTGATCTACGGCCTCGACGACGCCACCGCCGCCAAGGCGATGAGCGCGGCGGTCGGCTCCTATTACGACGTCTCCGGCGCCGCCCATGTGCCGTTCGTCCTTGCCGGACGCATTCCCGCGCTGGCGCTCGCGGGAACCTCGGTCACGGCGCTGCGGCTGGAAGGGGTGCCGCCGTCGATCCGCCATCGCCGCGAGAAGCTGGAAGGCCTGCTCGGCGGCTTCGGCACGCTCGGCCGGCTGGAGGCGGAGAGCTCGGCCGCGTTGTGGCGGGCGCTGCGCGATGTCGAGCCGTTCGGCGAGGACCTGTCGCGCGCCGTCTGGCGGGTCTCGACCGCGCCGATGAAGGCCGCCGCCCTCGGCGCCGCGGTCGGGGCGGCGGGCGGCACCTGCTTCTATGACTGGGCCGGCGGCCTCGTCTGGATCGAGATGCCGGATGCCGATCCGCGCGCCGGGCTGGTGCGCGAGGCGGTCGCCATTGCCGGCGGACACGCGACGCTGATCCGCGCCGAGCGCGCCACCCGCGCCGCGATCGACGTGTTCCAGCCGCTCGACGCGGTCACCGGAGCGCTGGTGAAGCGGATGAAAGACGGGTTCGACCCCAGCCGGGTGCTGAGCCCCGGCCGCATGTATGCGGGAGTGTGAGAAGCCATGCAGACCCATTTCTCCCTCGCCCAGCTGGCGGATCCGCAGGTCGCGCGGTCCGAGCAGATTCTCCGCGCCTGCGTGCATTGCGGCTTCTGCACCGCCACCTGCCCGACCTATACCCTGCTCGGCGACGAGCTGGATTCACCGCGCGGGCGCATCTACCTGATCAAGGACATGCTGGAGAACGACCGGCCGGCCACTGCCGAGGTCGCCAAGCACATCGACCGCTGCCTGTCCTGCCTCTCCTGCATGACCACCTGCCCATCCGGGGTGCATTACATGCACCTGGTCGACCATGCCCGCGACCACATCGAGAAGACCTACAGGCGCCCCTTCCTCGACCGCACGCTGCGCGCCGTGTTAGCCAAGGTGCTGCCGAGCCGCGCGCTGTTCCGCCTGTCGCTGGCCGGCGCCATGCTGGCGCGACCTTTCGCCGGCCTGATCGGCCAAGTGCCGGGCCTAGCCCCGGTGGCGGCGATGCTGAAGCTGGCCCCGGCCCGGCCGGCGACCCGCTCGGCCGGCGAAACTGTCCGCAAATTCCCGGCGCTCGGCGCCCGCCGCGCCCGCGTCGCGCTGCTCGACGGCTGCGCCCAGCCGGTGCTGCGGCCGGAGATCGACGAGGCGGCGATCCGCCTGCTCACCCGCATGGGGGTGGAGGTGGTGCGGCCGGTCGGCGGCGGCTGCTGCGGCTCGCTCACCCACCATATGGGCAAGGAGGAACCGGCGCTCGCCAATGCCCGCGCCAATGTCGACGCCTGGTGGCGGGAGATCGAGGGCGAGGGGCTGGACGCCATTGTCATCACCACCTCCGGCTGCGGCACGACGATCAAGGATTACGGCCATATGCTGCGCCTCGAGCCGGCCTATGCCGAGAAGGCGGCGAAAGTGTCGGCGCTGGCGAAGGACATCAGCGAGTTCCTCGTCGAACGCGAATTGCCGGTGCCGGTGATCGACGCCGGCCTGCGCGTCGCCTATCACTCCGCCTGTTCCCTGCAGCACGGTCAGAAGGTGAAGACGGCGCCGAAGGAACTGCTGACCCGCGCCGGCTTCACCGTGCTGGAGCCGGCCGAGGGGCATCTGTGCTGCGGCTCGGCCGGCACCTACAATATTCTCCAGCCGGAGATCGCCGGCCGCCTGCGCGAGCGCAAGGTGGCCAATATCGAGCGGACGCAGCCGCAGGTGATCGCCGCCGGCAATATCGGCTGCCTGACCCAGATCGGCGGCGGCACCGCCATCCCCGCCGTGCACACGGTCGAACTGCTTGATTGGGCGACCGGCGGGCCGAGCCCGCTGCCGGCGCCGTTCGCCGTCGCGGCGGAGTGATCGGCGGGCGGATATGAGGGGAGCGCATCAATGATCGCCGTCATCTTCGAGGTCTGGCCGGCAGAGGGCCAGCGCCAGCATTATCTCGACCTCGCCGCCGCGTTGAAGGCCGATCTCCAGGGGCGCGACGGCTTCATCTCGGTGGAGCGCTTCGAGAGCCTCACCGAGCCGGGCAAGCTCCTGTCTCTGTCGATCTGGCGCGACGAGGAGGCGGTGCGCGCCTGGCGCTGCCTGCCCTCGCACCGTATCGCCCAGGGCGAGGGGCGCGGCAAGGGCGGTCGTGGCGGTGTGTTCCGCGACTACCGGCTGCGCGTGGCGAGCATCCTGCGCGATTACGGCCTGGAGCAGCGGGACGAGGCACCGGACGACAGCCGCGCGGTGCATCCGCCGGTGGTGTGAGGGCATTTCCGGACCTCGCCACATCGGCAAGGGCGCGCCGACCGGCCGGGCGCGCTGGGCCATTCCCGGTGGCGAGCAAGGTGTGAGCGACAGGACGGGGACCGGCCGGTATAAAAGTCGGACACTGAAGGCCCCGGAGCGCCCATGCCCGCCACCACTCCTGCTACCACCACTCCCGCCGCCCCTTCCGCCGCTCACCCGGCCAAGCGGCCCCGCCTCCTCGCCTTGTCGCTGGGCGGCACCATCACCATGACCGCCACCGCCGGCGGCGGCATCGCCCCGACGCTGGGCGCCGCCGATCTGGTGGCGGCGGTGCCGGGGCTGGGCGAGGTGGCGGCTGTCGAGGCGCGCTCGCCGTTCCGGCTCGGCAGCTCCTCGCTGACCCTCGCCAACATCGCCGCCGTCGCCGCCGAGATCCGAGTCGCCTTCGCGGAGGGTTTCGACGCGGCGCTGGTGATCCAGGGCACCGACACCATCGAGGAAACCGCCTTCGCGCTCGATCTGCTGGTGCGCGACGAACGGCCGGTGGTGGTGATCGGCGCCATGCGCGGCCCGCAGCAGCCGGGCGCCGACGGCCCGGCGAACCTGCTTGCCGGCGCCATCGTCGCCGTCAGCGCCGCGGCGCGGGGGATGGGCACGCTGGTGGTGCTGAATGACGAGATCCATGCCGCGCGCTTTGTGCGCAAGGCGCATACGGCGCTCACCTCGGCCTTCGTCTCGGCGAATGGCGGTCCGCTCGGGCTGGTGGCGGAGGGGCGGGCGCGATTCTTCAGCCGGGTCGCGCCGCTCGCGGTGCCGGTGCTGCTGCCGGAAGCCGGCGATTTGCCGCCGGTGGCGCTGGTCAAGATCGGCATGGGCGATGACGGCCGGCTGCTGCCGGTGCTGGCCGGCCTCGGCTATGCCGGCGCGGTCATCGAGGGTGCCGGCGCCGGCCATGTCCCCGGCGTGATGGCCGAGGCGGTCGGCGAACTGGCGGCGCAGATGCCGGTGGTGCTGGCCAGCCGGACGCTCGGTGGCCCGGTATTCGAGCGCAGCTATGGCTATCCCGGCTCGGAAATCGATCTGATCGCCCGCGGCGCCCTTCCCGCCGGCCTGCTGCCGGCGCTGAAGGCGCGGCTGCTGCTGGTACTGGCGCTCAAGGGGGGTTTTTCGCGCGAGGACATCGCCGCGGCGCTGGCGGCCTTCGGCTGAGCGGCCCGTCGCACGCGTCGCCGCCACGCCGCGTCAGGCTGGCCGCTCCCGTGATGGAAGATGCCATGGCGGGAGGCGCCGAAACGAAACGGGGCGCCCGAAGGCGCCCCGCTCGATATCGACCGTGAGGTCGCGGCCGATCACTCGGCGGCGCCGGCCTCATTGTCCTCGGCCTTCTTGGCCTCGAGGTCCTCGCCGGTCGCCTGGTCGACGACCTTCATGGACAGGCGGGTCTTGCCGCGCTCGTCGAAGCCGAGCAGCTTCACCTTCACCTTATCGCCTTCCTTGACGACGTCGGAGGGCTTGGACACCCGCTCCTTGGCGAGCTGCGAGACGTGGACGAGGCCGTCCTTGGCGCCGAAGAAGTTCACGAAGGCGCCGAAATCGACCACCTTCACCACGGTGCCCTCGTAGATCTGGCCGATCTCCGGCTCGGAGGCGATCGACTTGATCCAGTTGAGCGCCGCCTTGATCGATTCGCCGGACGCCGAGGCGACCTTCACGGTGCCGTCGTCCTCGATGTTGATCTTGGCGCCGGTCTTCTCGACGATCTCGCGGATCACCTTGCCGCCGGAGCCGATCACTTCGCGGATCTTGTCGACCGGGATCTGGATCACCTCGATGCGCGGGGCGTGCTCGCCGAGCTCGGCGCGGGCGCCGGACAGCGCCTTGCCCATCTCGCCGAGGATGTGCAGACGACCGTCCTTGGCTTGGCCGAGGGCGACCTTCATGATCTCCTCGGTGATGCCGGCGATCTTGATGTCCATCTGCAGGGCGGTGACGCCCTTGTCGGTGCCGGCGACCTTGAAGTCCATGTCGCCGAGGTGGTCCTCGTCGCCGAGGATGTCGGTCAGCACCGCGAACTTCTCACCCTCGAGGATGAGGCCCATGGCGATGCCGGCCACCGGACGGCGCAGCGGCACGCCGGCATCCATCAGCGCCAGCGAGGTGCCGCAGACGGTCGCCATCGAGGACGAGCCGTTCGATTCGAGGATCTCCGACACCGCGCGCAGCGTGTAGGGGAACTCGTGCTGCGGCGGCAGGATCGGGCGGATGGCGCGCCAGGCGAGCTTGCCGTGGCCGATCTCGCGGCGGCCGGGCGAACCCATGCGGCCGGTCTCGCCGACCGAGAAGGGCGGGAAGTTGTAGTGCAGCAGGAAGCGCTCCTTGTAGGTGCCTTCCAGGCTGTCGATGAACTGCTCGTCCTCGCCGGTGCCCAGCGTGGCGACGACCAGCGCCTGCGTTTCGCCGCGGGTGAACAGCGCCGAGCCGTGGGCGCGCGGCAGGAGGCCGGCTTCCGCGACGATCGGGCGGACGGTTCTGGTGTCGCGGCCATCGATGCGCACGCCTTCGTCGAGGATGGTCCAGCGGACGATCTTCGCTTCCAGCTCCTTCAGCACTTCACCGAGCGTCTGCGCGTCCGGCACGTCCTTGCCTTCGGCGGCGAGGGCGACGTAGTGCGCCTTGGCCTTGGCCTTGGCGGCGCCGACCGCATCGTAGCGGTCCTGCTTGCGGGCGATCTTGTAGGCGGCGCGCAGATCGTCCTCGATCAGGCCGCGCAGCTCGGTCTCGAGCGCCGAATTGTCGGGAGCGGCGAAGTCGCGCGGCTCCTTGGCGGCCTTTTCGGCGAGGCGGATGATCGCCTCGATCACCGGCTGGAAGTGACGGTGGCCGAACATCACCGAGCCAAGCATGACCTCTTCGGACAGCTCCTTGGCTTCGGATTCGACCATCAGCACGGCGTCGGCGGTGCCGGCGACCACGAGGTCGAGCGCGGATTCCTTGAGTTCGTCCACGGTCGGGTTGAGCACGTACTCATTGTCGATGAAGCCGACCCGGGCGCCGCCGATGGGGCCCATGAACGGCACGCCGGACAGGGTGAGCGCGGCGGAGGCGGCGACCAGCGACACGATGTCGGGATCGTTCTCGAGATCGTGCGAGAGAACGGTGACGACGACCTGGGTGTCGTTCTTGTAGCCGTCGGCGAAGAGCGGGCGGATCGGGCGGTCGATGAGGCGGGAGACCAGCGTCTCCTTCTCGGACGGACGGCCTTCGCGCTTGAAATAGCCGCCGGGAATGCGGCCGGCCGCATAGGCCTTTTCCTGGTAGTTGACGGTGAGCGGGAAGAAGTCCTGCCCCGGCTTCGGCGCCTTGGCCGAGACCACGGTGGCGAGCACGGTGGTGTCGCCGTATGTCGCGAGCACGGCGCCGTCGGCCTGACGCGCCATCTTGCCGGTCTCGAGGGTGAGCGTGCGCCCGCCCCAGTCGAGTTCCTCGCGGTGAATGTCGAACATGTCTGTCTCTGGCTTTCCGAAGAGGGGCCATGGGCAAGACGGCGGGAGACTCCGCTCTCCCGGACATGCCGGGCCAAGTCTCCGGCGATCCTGCCATGGCCGCCGCTTCTGTCGGACGCGGCGAGCCCCATGCCCGCCGCTCTTGCGTGTTCCGGAACCTGCTCCTCAGGCTCCGGTTTCTTGGTCTGGCGGACCTTGCGGTCGATCGGGAAATCCCGATCGCGAAGGTCGCCGGCGCCGCGGCTGGATCCGCAACGCATGGTCTGGATAGCGGACGAGGCCCGCACCGGGCGGTGCGAGCCTCGTCAAACGATCAGCGGCGGATGCCCAGCCGCTGGATCAGGGACTTGTAGCGGGTTTCCTCGGTCTTCTTTAGATAGTCGAGGAGGCCGCGACGCGCGGACACCATCTTGAGCAGGCCGCGACGGGAGTGGTTGTCCTTCGCGTGGCTCTTGAAGTGGCCGGTCAGGTTGGTGATGCGCTCGGTGAGGATCGCAACCTGCACTTCCGCCGAACCGGTATCACCCGGCTTGGTGGCATATTCGTTGATGAGCGCCTGCTTGCGCTCCGGCGTGATCGACATCGGATGTCCTTTCCGGTTCTGGTAGAGAAGATGGCGGCCGCCGCAGAATCTGCCTTGGCGGGCGCGCCGGCTTCGCGGATCGGCCGGGCCGGGATGTCGTCCAGCGCGGTCGAAAAGCGAAGAGCTCGCGCGGACCTCTCGGTCCGCAACGCGGGCGCACCATACACGAAATCGCCCGCGACGCCAGTCGCATCTTGCGCCCGGCCAGCGGTGGAACGCGTGTGGCGGCTCGCTTTGCGAGGGGCCGGCGCACGGCCGGCCGCCGCAGTTCAGGCCGCCGGGGCCGCGTGGAAGATGCGCCGGGGGAAGATCTCCGCCCCTTCGGCATCGCCGAGCGCCACCAGCCGGCCGCCGGCGGTGATGGCGACCGGGCCTTCGAGGATCGGCGCGTCGCGCCCGCGCAGGATGATCGACTGGCCGCGCGCCAGCCGCGCCGCATCCGCCGGGCTCACCCGCAGCGAGGGCAGGCTGTCGAGGCCGATCTCCACCGGGCGGAGCGCCGCCAGGGGCGGGGTCTCGCCATTGGCCTCGTGCATGGCGCGCAGCTGGTCGAGCGGGACCAGCTCTTCCTCGGCAAAGGTGCCGACCACGCTGCGCCGGAGCGCGACGATATGGCCGTGGGTGCCGAGCTGGCGGCCGAAGTCGCGGGCGAGCGAGCGCACATAGGTGCCCTTGCCGCATTCAGCTTCGAACACCGCGTGGTCAACATCCGGCATGTCGACGAGGTCGAGTCGGTGGATGACGACGGGGCGGGCGGCGAGCTCGACGGCGATGCCGTCACGCGCCAGATCATAGGCGCGCTCGCCATTGATCTTCAGCGCCGAGAACGCCGGCGGCACCTGCTCGATCTCGCCGCGGAAGCTGGGCAGCAGCGCGAGGATGTCGTCGCGGGCCGGCCGTGCCCCCGACTGCGCGACCGGCTGGCCCTCGCTGTCGTCGGTGTCGGTCTCGATGCCCCAGCGCACGGTAAAGCGGTAGACTTTGCGGCTGTCCATGACGAAGGGCACGGTCTTGGTGGCTTCGCCGAGGGCGATCGGAAGGCAGCCGGAGGCGAGCGGGTCGAGCGTGCCGGCGTGGCCGGCCTTCTTGGCCTGGAACAGCCATTTCACCGCGCCAACCGCCTGGGTGGAGGTCATTCCGACGGGCTTGTCGAGCAGGACCCACCCGTCGACATCCTTCTTCGGACGCCGGGCGGAACGCTCGCGGCGGTCGCCCTTCGGCCCGCGCGGGCGGGCATCGGCCGGGGGCGTGCCGGCCGGCGGTGCGGCGATGGTCTCGTCGACGGCGTCGACCGCGCTGGCGGCGGCCTCGATCATGGGGGCGGTCATGGCTGATCGTCCTCGTCGTTCTCGTTGTTGTCGTCATGGTCGAGATCGCGCGCCACGTCCGGCGAGCGCAGCAGTGCGTCGATGCGCGCCCCTTCCTCGAAGGAGGTGTCGATGCGGAAGCGCAGTTCCGGCACGAATTTCAGCTCCAGCCGGCGGGCGATCTCGCCGCGCAGCAGCTTGGCGTTGCTTGCCAGCGCGTCGATGGCCGCCTTGGTGTCCTTGCCGCCGAGCGGCATGACGAAGCAGGTGGCGATCTTCAGATCCGGGCTCATCCGCACTTCCGGCACGGTGATCAGCACCTTCGACAGCGCCGGATCGGGAATGTCGCCCCGCGACAGCACGTCGGACAGGGCGTGTCGCACCAGCTCGCCGACACGCAGCTGGCGCTGGCTCGGGCCGGTGCCCGAGCTCGCTTTGGTCTTCATGACGTTCAACAATCCTCAACGCCCGCACCGGCTTGGCCGGCAGGCGGGACGGCTTCGACCGAAGCCGACGGATTCGGACCGTCCGGCTCCCGCGGCAAGTCTCAGGCGGCCGGGCGGAGAACCGTCCGGCCGTCAGGCGGCGCGATGGTCACAGCGTGCGCTGGACCACCTCAACGCGGTAGCACTCGATGACGTCGCCGGCGCGCATGTCCTGGTAGTTCTCGAAGGACATGCCGCATTCCTGGCCGGACTGCACCACGTTGACCGCATCCTTGTAGCGGTTGAGCGTGGCGAGCTTGCCTTCGTGGATCACCACATTGTCGCGGATCAGGCGGACATGCTGGCCGCGCTCGACGATGCCGTCGGTAACCAGGCAACCGGCGACCTTGCCCACCTTGGAGACCGCGAAGATCTCCTTGATGAGAGCGTTGCCGAGCATGGTCTCGCGGTTGACCGGGGCGAGCAGGCCGCCCATCGCCGCCTTCACGTCATCCACCAGGTCGTAGATGATGTTGTAGTAGCGGATTTCGATACCGGCACGCTCGGCCGCCTCGCGGGCTTCCTTGTTGGCGCGAACGTTGAAGGCGATGATCACCGCACCGGCGGTCTCCGCCAGCGTGACGTCGCTCTCGTTCACGCCGCCGGCGCCGGAATGGATGATGCGGGCCTGCACCTCGTCCGTGCCGAGCTTCTCCAGCGAGGCGATGATCGCTTCCACCGAACCGGAGACGTCGCCCTTGACGATCAGCGGGAATTCCTTGCGGCCCGCCGTCTTCGCCTGGCTCATCATCTGCTCCAGAGAGCCGCGCACGGTGGCGGAACGCGCCGCCGCCTTCTCGCGCTTCTGGTTCTTGCGGTAGTCGGTGATCTCGCGGGCGCGGGCTTCGCTCTCGACGACGGCGAGGCGGTCGCCCGCTTCCGGCGTGCCGTTGAAGCCGAGCACCTCGACCGGCATGGACGGCTCGGCCGAAGCGAGCTGGGTGCCCTTGTCGGAAATCAGCGCGCGCACGCGGCCCATCTCGGCGCCGGCGACGACGATGTCGCCGACATGCAGCGTGCCGCGCTGCACCAGCACGGTGGCCACCGGACCGCGGCCGCGATCGAGCTTGGCCTCGATGACGGTGCCCTCGGCCTCGCGGTCGGGGTTCGCCTTGAGGTCGAGCACTTCCGCCTGCAGGCTGATGAGCTCCAGCAGCTTGTCGAGATTGGTGTGGGCCTTGGCCGACACCTCCACCTCGAGCGTCTCGCCGCCCATGCTTTCGACCTGCACCTCGTACTGGAGCAGCTCGGAGCGCACGCGCTCGGGCTTGGCATCGGGCTTGTCGATCTTGTTGATCGCCACGATCAGCGGCACCTTGGCGGCGCGGGCGTGATTGATCGCCTCGACCGTCTGCGGCATCACGCCGTCATCGGCCGCCACCACCAGCACCACGATGTCCGTCACCTTGGCGCCGCGGGCGCGCATGGCGGTGAACGCCGCGTGGCCGGGCGTGTCGATGAAGGTGATCTTGCCGCCGAGCGGCGAGGTCACCTGATAGGCGCCGATGTGCTGGGTGATGCCGCCGGCCTCGCCGGACACGACATTGGCCGAGCGCAGCGCGTCGAGCAGCGAGGTCTTGCCGTGGTCGACATGGCCCATGATGGTGACGACCGGCGGGCGCGGCAGCAGGTTCTCCGGCGCGTCCGGCGTGTCGAACAGGCCTTCCTCGACGTCGGATTCGGCGACGCGCCGCACGCTGTGGCCGAGTTCCTCGGCGATCAGCTGGGCGGTGTCGGCGTCGATCACGTCGGTGATCTTCACCATCTGGCCCTGCTTCATCAGCAGGCGGATGACGTCGACCGCGCGCTCGGCCATGCGGTTGGCGAGTTCCTGAATGGAAATCGTCTCCGGGACCGTGACCTCGCGGGCGATCTTTTCCTTGGTCTCGACATGGCGGTGACCGCTCATGCGCTGGGTGCGGCGACGGAACGCCGCCACCGAACGCTGCCGCTCCTCATCGCCGGATTGCGCCGTCACCAAAGTGAGGCGGCCGCGATTCTTCTCGCCGCCGGCGGGCCGGGTCGGCTTCTGCGGCGCCGGGGCAGGGCGCGCGGGCGCGCCACCGGGACCGCGGCGGACCGGACGGCGCTCTTCGTCCTCGGACTCCATGGCGGCACTGCGGGGCGTCGCGACGCGCGGGGCGCCGGGAACAGCGGCCGGGGCCGAAGGCGCGGCGGCGGCCGGCGAGGCGGCGCGGGGCGCCGAGGGCGCGGCGGCCGGGGCCGGCGGCGGCGCATTCTCCTCGCCGAAGCGCTTGCGCGCCTCCTGCTCGGACTTGCGCTTGGCCTCTTCCTCGAAGGCGCGGCGGGCTTCTTCCTCGCGCTTGCGGGCTTCGGCGGCCTCGCGCTCGACCTTCTCGCGGGCTTCGCGTTCGGCGCGGCGGCGGGCTTCTTCCTCGGCGCGCTTGCGCTCCTCGACCTCACGGACGCGGGCGTCCTGAAGCGCGGCGGTGCGGGCGCGGGCCTCTTCCTCGGTCAGCGAGCGCAGCACGACGCCGCCGGGACGGGTGCCGACGGGACCGGGACGCGGCCCGGAATAATTGGCGCCCGGATTGGGCTGGGTACGACCCTGCACCGGCGGGCGCTGCGGCTGCTGCGGGGCCGAAGCGGGACGGGCACCCTGGGGCGCCGGTGCCGGCGCCGGACGCGCGGCCTGAACCTGCTGGGGGGCTGCCGGTGCAGGACGCGGCGCCGGCGCCGCCTGCGGTGCCGGGGCGGCAGGCGCGGCGGCGGCCGGGGCGGAAGGCGCGGACGGTGCCTCGGGCTTCTCGCCCGGACCGATCACGCGCCGCTTCACCTTCTCGACCACCACCGACTTGGAGCGCCCATGGCTGAAGCTCTGGCGAACGACGCCCTGCTCGACAGGCCTCTTGAGCGTCAGGGTCTTGCCCTGGCCCACGCCCATCGTCTTCTCGCCGGGGTTCTTCGTATCGGTCATTCGGTATCCGTTCCTGAGCATCCACGCCCCTTGCGGGATGCCTCACATCTGTGCGCCGGCTTCGCTTATCCAGCGCGCCAGCTCTCGAGCCTTCTCACGCGCGCAAGAAACCCTGCGCTCGTCGGATGGGCGAGCAGCGCAGCATGTACCACATTTGCCCGCCCCAACGCCAAGTCCAATTGCACGCCTGACAAAGAGTTAACGAAGGCTATTTCCTTACCCTCCGCCTCGCCGACGCGCCGGGCGAGTGCGTCGAGCTTGGCCGCCCCGTCGCGCGCCGCGTCACTGGCGTGAACGAGGATGGCGGCGCCGCCCACCAGCGCTTCCCCCACCTTGGTCGTGCCGGTCACCAGCTGCCCCGCCTTGTTGGCGAAGCTGAGGGCGCTGAACACGTCCTTCTCCAGCAAGGTGTCGACCAGGTCGATAAGGCCCGGATCGACCCGGCCCTTGCCGCGGAACGCGCGGCCGAAGGCCTTTTTCTTCAGCGCCAGCGCCAGCTCGGAGCGGGTGGCTCCGACCCAGGCGCCGCGTCCCGGGAGCTTGGCGGCGAGGTCGGGCACCACCTGCCCGTCCGGCGCCACCACGAAACGCAACATCTCCCCCACCGGCCGCACCGTGCGGCTGGCGAGGCACAGGCGCGACAGCACACGGCGCGCCGCGGCGGGACCGGCATCGGTCTCTTCCGGCTCGCCGGCGCCAGCGGGGATCTCGTGATCCCCGACCTGTTCGCTCGCCTGCTGCATCGCTGCGCGCTACTCCGTTCGTTACCGGCTCCGACAGTGCGTTCGGCACCCCGGCCCGTCACCCGCCTAAGGTGGCCGGACGCGAGGGCGCCGCGACTCACGCCGCGTTGCCGGCGTCCTCTTCAGTCGTCTCTTCGGCCTCGTCGCCCGCCTGCGCGAGCTCCTCGGCCGAAATCCAGCCCGCTTTCACACGGGCCTGCATGATCAGGGCCTCGGCGTCTTCCTTCGAGAGCTGGAAGCCCTCCAGCGCGCCGGCGATGCGCACGGTCTCGCCATCCTTGCGCTCGGTCCAGCCGATCAAATCGTCGGTGGCGCAGCCGGCGAGGTCCTCGACGGACTTGATGTCGTTCTCGCCGAACGCCACCAGCATCGGCGATGTCACGCCCGGCACTTCGCGCAGTTCGTCCTCGACGCCGAGCGCGCGGCGGCGCTCGTCCAGCTCGGCTTCCACCTGGGCGAGATAGCCCTGCGCGCGGTTCTGCAGCTCCTGCGCGGTGTCCTCGTCGAAGCCCTCGATGCTCGCCAGCTCGTTGATCGGCACATAAGCGAGCTCTTCGACGGTGGCAAAGCCTTCCGAGGCGAGCAGCTGGCCCATCATCTCGTCGAGATCGAGCGCCTCGGCGAAGATCTTCGAGCGTTCGGCGAATTCCTTCTGGCGCCGCTCGCTCTCTTCCGCCTCGGTCATGATGTCGATGTCCCAGCCGGTGAGCTGGGAGGCGAGGCGGACATTCTGGCCGCGGCGGCCGATCGCCAGGCTTAGTTGGGCATCCGGCACCACGACTTCAATACGCTCGCGGTCCTCGTCGAGCACGACCTTGACGACTTCCGCCGGGGCGAGCGCGTTCACGATGAAGGTCGCGACGTCCGGCGACCACGGGATGATGTCGATCTTCTCGCCCTGCAGCTCGTTCACCACCGCCTGCACGCGCGAGCCGCGCATGCCGACGCAGGCGCCGACCGGATCCACCGAGCTGTCGCGCGAGGTGACGGCGATCTTGGCGCGCGAGCCGGGGTCGCGGGCAACCGCCTTGATCTCGACGATGCCGTCATAGATCTCCGGCACTTCCTGGGCGAACAGCTTCGCCATGAACTGCGGATGGGTGCGCGACAGGAAGATCTGCGGGCCGCGCGGCTCGCGGCGCACGTCATAGACATAGGCGCGGATGCGATCGCCGACCTTGAACACTTCGCGCGGCAGCAGCTCGTCGCGGCGGAGCGAGGCTTCGCCCTTGCCGAGATCGACGACGACGTTGCCGTATTCGACGCGCTTGACCGCGCCGTTGATGACTTCGCCGATACGGTCCTTGAATTCCTCATACTGCCGGTCGCGCTCGGCCTCGCGCACCTTCTGCACGATGACCTGCTTCGCGCTCTGCGCGGCGATCCGGCCGAAATCGAAGGGCGGCAGGGTGTCGGCGATGGAATCGCCCACCTGCGCCGCCGGGTTCAGCCGGCGGGCGCCGACGAGGTCGATCTCGGTGGCGTAGTTCTCGACCTGATCGACCACCAGAAGGTGACGGGCGAGGCGCAGCTCGCCGGTGCGCGGGTTGATCTCCGCATGGATGTCGGTCTCGGCGCCGTAGCGGGAGCGCGCCGCCTTGGCGATCGCGTCCTCCATGGCGGCGATGACGATATGCCGGTCGATCGACTTTTCACGCGCGACCGCATCGGCGATCTGCAGCAGCTCGAGCCGGTTTGCGCTGACGACAGCCATCAGTGCGTCTCCTTCGCGGGGGTTTTGCGTTTGGCGTTCGATTTCTTGCCGGGCTTGACGCCCGGCGGCTTCGGCCAGGCCTTCGGCGACGGCTTCTTCACCGCCGCCTTGCGCACCGGCGTCGGCTTGGCCGGAACGATGCGCACCAGAACCTGCTCGTCCGCCGCGTCGCCGGCCTCGTCCTGCTGGTCGTCGTTCAGCTCGTCGCCCAGTTCATCGTCTTCGTCGAAGTCGCCGCTCTCGCGCAGCGCCTTGTCGCGACGCAGCGCGTCGCGGATCAGATCATCGGTCAGCACCAGACGCGCCTCGCCGATATCGGCGACCGGCAGGCGATGCGTGTCGGGGGCGCCGGCGGGCGCGTCGGGCAGGCGAACCACCGCCTCGCCGCCCTCGACGCCGAGCAGCAGGCCGCGAAAGCGCTTGCGCCCCTCATGCGGCACCGCCATCTCGACCTTGACGTCATGGCCGGTCCAGCGCCGGAAATCGCTGATCCGCACCAGCGGCCGGTCGATGCCGGGCGAGGACATTTCGAGGTTATAGGCGCCGGAGATCGGGTCTTCTACGTCGAGAACCGGGGAAATGGCACGGCTCGCCGCTTCGCACTCGTCGATGCCGAAGGAGCCGTCCGGTCGTTCGGCCATGATCTGCAGCGTCATCGGGTCGCCGCCGGAGATCTTCACCCGCACCAGCCGGAAGCCGAGACCCTCCAGCACCGGCGCGACGATCGCCGCCACCCGCGCGGCCGGGCCGGTCTCGGTGACGAGGCGCGGCTCGTCGAGCCGGGCCTCGATTGCAGCGGTATCGGCCTTGATGTCGTTCTCGCTCATCGTCCTCACCGGACCCGAGATGGTCGGCAATGCAAAAAGAGCGGGTCCCGTCGGCGGAACCCACTCTCAACCAACCGTCAGGTCATCTGAGATATGTGAATGACCGTCATATACAGCCAAAACCCCCTTCGGCGCAAGCCGCCGCTTCGGCGGGCCGATCGCCGCCGCCGCTTGCCGGCCGGCCCGGCGCCGCTCATAAGCAGGGCATGCTCCATCCCACCGCCATGACGACCGCCGCCATGACGACCGCCTCGTCCCCGCCTGCCCCGCGGCTGGCGGAGCGCGCGCCGGCCAAGATCAATCTCTCCCTCGCCGTGCTCGGGCGCCGGGCCGACGGCTATCACGAATTGTCGAGCCTCGTCGCCTTCGCCGGCGCGGCGGACCGGCTGGCCTATGACCCGGCCGGCGCGCCGGGCCTCGATCTCGCCGGCCCCGGCGCCGCGATGCTCGCCGTCGAGCCGGACAATCTGGTGCTGAAGGCGGTGCGGGAACTGGCGGCGCGCGTGGAGGGGCTGGCCGTCGGCCGTTTCACCCTCGACAAGCGGCTGCCGGTCGCCTCCGGTCTCGGCGGCGGCTCGGCCGATGCGGCGGCGGCGCTCCGGCTGCTGGCCCGGGCCAACCGGCTGGCGCTCGACGACCCGCGCCTGTTCGCGGCGGCGCTCGCCACCGGCTCCGACGTGCCGGTCTGCCTGTATCGCCGCGCCTGCCTGATGCACGGGCGCGGCGAGGCGCTCTCCCCCGTCGCCCTGCCGCGCTTCGGCCTGGTGCTGGTCAATCCCCGCCTCCCGGTGGCGACCGCCGCGGTGTTTCGCCAGCTCGGCCTGGCGCCGGGCGAGCGGAGCCGGTCGGTGCCGCCGCCACCCGCCGGCTTTGCGACGCGCGCCGAGGTGCTTGCCTTCCTCGCCGGCGTGCCCAACGACCTCGAACCGCCGGCCCGTGCGCTCGAACCCTCGCTCGCCGAGGTGGCGGAACGCCTTGCCGGAACGCCGGAGGCGCGGCTGGTGCGGATGTCCGGCTCCGGCGCGACCTTCTTCGGGCTCTATGACGATTGCCGGGCGGCGACGCGGGCGGCGAAGATCATCGCCGCGGCGCGGCCGGACTGGTGGGTCAAGTCCACCGTGCTCGGATGAGGGCAAGCCAATGACGACGGCATTCATCTACGCGCTGGCGGCGCTCGCCGAGATCGCCGGCTGCTTCGCGTTCTGGGCGGTGGTGCGGTCGGGGGCGAACCCGCTCTGGCTGGCGCCGGGCGCGCTGAGCCTGATCGCCTTCGGCGCCCTGCTGACGCGGGTCGATGCCGAGGCGGCCGGACGCGCCTTCGCCGCCTATGGCGGCGTCTATATCGCCGCCTCGCTGGTCTGGCTGTGGGCGGCGGAGGGCTTCCGGCCCGATCGGTGGGACCTGGCCGGCGGCGCCGTCTGTCTCGCCGGCGCGGCGATCATCCTTTACGCGCCGCGCGGCTGAGACGTCCCGGCGGCGGCCTTCAGCGAGCGGCCTTCAGCGAGCCCTTGCTGTTCAGCGGGCCCGTGCGACGCAGAACTCCACCACGTCGATCAGCGCCTGCTTGGCCGGCCCGTCGCGGAACAGGCCGAGCGCGTCCTTGGCGATGGCGCCGTAGTGACGGGCGCGCTCCACCGTGTCGGCGAGCGCGTGGTGGCGGGAGAGCAGCTCGATCGCCCGCTCGAGGTCGCCCTCGCCGATCTCGCCATCCTGCAGGCAGCGTGTCCAGAAGGCCCGCTCCTCCTCGTTGCCGCGCCGGAAGGCGAGCACGATCGGCAGGGTGATCTTGCCCTCGCGGAAATCGTCGCCGACATTTTTGCCGAGCTTGGCGCGCTGGCCGCCATAATCGAGCGCGTCGTCGATCAGCTGGAAGGCGATGCCGAGATTCATGCCGTAGCTGCGGCAGGCGGCCTGCTCGGCCTTGGAGAGCTTGCCCAGCACCGGGCCGACCTCGCAGGCGGCGGCGAACAGTTCCGCCGTCTTGCCGCGGATGACGGCGAGATACTCGTCTTCGCTGGTCGATGTGTTCTTGGCGGCGGCGAGCTGGGCCACCTCGCCCTCGGCGATCACCACCGCGGCGGTCGAGAGGATGTCGAGGCAGCGCATGTCGCCGACCTCGATCATCATGCGGAACGCCTGGCCGAGCAGGAAGTCGCCGACCAGCACGCTGGCCTCGTTGCCCCACAGCATGCGGGCGGCGGGCTTGCCGCGGCGCATGTCGCTGTCGTCGACAACATCGTCGTGCAGCAGCGTCGCGGTATGCATGAACTCCACCGAGGCGGCGAGCTTGACGTGGCCCTCGCCCCGATAGCCGGCGAGAATGGCGGTGGCCACGGTGAGCATCGGTCGCAGCCGCTTGCCGCCGGAGGAGATGAGATGCGTCGCCACTTCCGGGATCATGGTGACGTCGGAGCCGGTGCGCGACAGGATCAGCGCATTGACGCGCTCCATGTCGTCGCGGACGAGAGAGATGACGGTCTCGAGCGACGGTTCGGCAACGGGATCGAAAGGAACGACGACAGCCACAGTCATTTTCCGACAGGATGAAAACCGGCGCCACAATAAGGACAGGCCCGCCTCTCGGGCAAGCCGCCCGCTGGATCGCCGGTTTCGCCGCCGTCACGGATGGCCGGTTCCGCCGGCGGAATCGGCTGCGCCTCTCCCCAGCGCCGGGGCGCCGTGCCATGATGCACGCATGCGGGAAATCATGCGCACCAACGATCCGGTCCTCATCAGCGCCGTCGAGTCGCTCCTCGCCGCCGACGGCATCGGCCATCTGGTGCTCGACCGGCATATGAGCATCCTCGAAGGCTCGCTCGGGGTGATTCCCCGCCGGGTGCTGGTGGAGGACGACGCGGCGAATCGCGCCCGCCGGCTGCTGGTCGAAGCCGGCCTGGGGGGCGAACTGGTGCCGGAATGAGCGTGGACGCGCCGCCGCCGGACGATCTGCCGCTCACCGACGACGCATTGCTCGGCGGCCGGCTGCGACTGTTGCAGCCGGCGCGCGGCCACCGCGCCGGGCACGACGCGCTGCTGCTCGCCGCCAGCGTGCCGGCGGCGATTCGCCGCGCGGTCGACCTCGGGGCCGGCGTCGGCGCGGCCGGCCTCGCCGTCGCCGCCCGGCTGCCGGCGACGCGGCTGCACCTTGTCGAGGTCGACCCGGCGACGGCCGCGCTTGCCCGGCGCAACGCCGCGCGCCAGCAGCCCGATCTCTCGGCGCGGGTGACGGTGGTGGAGGCCGACATGGCGACGCTCGCCCGGCCGGGCGGGCCGGCGGAGCCCGGCCCCCGCGCCGCCGATGCGGTGCTGATGAATCCGCCCTTCAACGATCCGGCGCGCCATCGGGTCTCGCCCAGCGGCCGGCGGGCGCTCGCCCATATGGCGGAGGACGTCGCGCTCGACGACTGGGTGCGGGCGGCCGAGCGGCTGCTGGCCCCGGGCGGCCATCTCGCCCTCATCCATCGCCCGGAGGCGCTGGAGACTATCCTCGCGGCACTCTCAGGCCGTTTCGGTGCCGTGACGATCCGCCCGGTCCATGGCCGGCCGGACGCGCCGGCGATCCGCGTGCTGATCGGCGCGGTGAAGGGGCGGCGCACCTCGCCGGCGCTGCTGCCCGGATTGCTGCTCGCCGATGCCGGCGGCCGGCCGACGCCGGCGGCAGAAGCGGTGCTGCGGGACGGCGCCGGCCTCGCGTGAGGCGGCCGCTCGCCTGACCGTTATCGCCCGCGCCGGCGGAGGCGCTTGAGCCGGAGCGCCTGCGGCCCTATGTCTTGCGGATGGCAACTGCGTCCCTGTTTACCCAGCTGCGCCGGCACATGGCGCCCATCCTGCCGGCTTCGCTGCGCGACGACGCGGCCATCGTTCCGGTGGTCCGTCTGTCCGGCACCATCGGCGTCGGCACGCCGCTGCGCCCGGCGCTCACCCTTGCCGGGGTGGCGAAAAGCCTCGACAAGGCCTTCGCCGTGAAAGGCGCGAAGGCCGTGGCGATTGTCATCAATTCGCCCGGCGGCGCGCCGGCGCAATCGCATCTCATCTATAAGCGCATCCGCGATCTCGCCGCCGAGAAGCACGTGCCGGTGATCGGCTTCGTCGAGGACGTGGCGGCCTCCGGCGGCTACATGCTGGCCTGCGCGGCCGACGAGATCGTCGCCGATCCGTTCTCGATCGTCGGCTCGATCGGGGTGGTGAGCGCCGGCTTCGGCTTCGACAAGGCACTGGAAAAGCTCGGCATCGACCGGCGCGTCTACACCGCCGGCGAGCGCAAGGTGATGCTCGACCCGTTCCAGCCGGAAAAGCCGGAGGACGTCGAACGGCTTAAAAGCCTGCAGAAGGACATCCATGCGGTGTTCGCCGGCTTGGTGCGGGCGCGGCGCGGCGATGTGTTGACCGCCGATGACGCCACGCTGTTCTCCGGCGAGTTCTGGACGGCGGAACAGGCGCAGGAATTCGGCCTCGTCGATTCGATCGGCGACCTGCGCGCGTTCCTGCGCGCCCGCTACGGCGACAAGGTCGTCACGCCGCTGATCCAGTCCGGCGGCGGGCTGTTCGGCCGCCGTGTCCCCGGTGTCGGCGTCCAGACAGGATCGGCCGCCGCGATCGGTGCCAGTTTCGCCGACGAGATCGTCCATGCCGCCGAGACGCGGGCGCTGTGGGGCCGCTTCGGCCTGTAACCGAGGAAACCGTCCATGCCCCCTTTCCTGATCGTCGCCCTGGGCGCCCTGGGCGCCGCCGCCCTGATCAAGAAGCTGGCGCAGGAGTCGCGCCGGGTGAATGCCGAACTCGACGAGGCCCGCAACGACGAGTCGGCGGCCGCCCAGCCCCCGGCCACGCTGCGGCGCGATCCGGCGACGGGCGACTACCGGCCGCAGCAGCGCTAGGACCCTTTACCGATCGGGCGGGCTCGCCGGGCCGGTAGACAAGCCAAGGCGACGCGTCGGCGGGCGCCTCCACGGACGACATTACCGCGAATTCACTTTATGCTGTGCGGCTTCCGGTCTATCCCCTTGGACAGACAGGGAAAGCGACGGAACGGCGATGCTTCAGCGCTCCGGTAGGGAATTGGGTGAGACGCGCCTCGCGCCGCGTCGGCGGCGGCGTTGGCCGTGGCTGGCGCTGGCGGCCGTTCTGGTGGCCGGGGGCGGCGCCTTTGCCTATCTTTCCGGTGAGCGCAATGCCACTGAGACGCCGGCCTACCAGACCGCCAGGGTCGAGCTCGGCGACATCGAGGCCGTGGTCACCGCCATCGCCAAGCTGCAGCCGAAGAACTATGTCGATGTCGGCACCCAGGTGTCCGGCCAGCTGCGCACCATTCATCCCGATGTCGGCGCGGTGGTGAAGAAGGGCGATCTGCTCGCCGAGATCGATCCCACTGTCTACCAGACCCGCGTCGCCGGCGACCGTGCCAGCCTCGACAATCTGCGTGCCCAGCTGGCGCAGGCCGAAGCACAGCTCACCCTTGACCGGCTGCGCAACGAGCGCGCGCAGCAATTGCTGGCCAACCAGTCCGGCAGCAAGGATGCCGCCGACGCCGCCACCGCCACGGCGCGCATCAGCGAAGCCAAGATCGACGCCCTCAAGGCGCAGATCGCCCAGACGCAGGCAACGCTCGAGGGCGACCTCGCCAATCTCGGATACACCAAGATCTACGCGCCGATGGATGGCACCGTGGTGTCGATCACCGCCCGTGAGGGCTCGACGCTCAATGCCAACCAGAGCGCGCCGATCGTGCTGCGCATCGCCGACCTCCAGACCATGACGGTGACGGCGCAGGTCGCCGAGGGCGACATTCCGCGCATCCAGGTCGGCACCCCCGCCTATTTCTCCACGCTGGGCCTGCCGGATCGGCGCTGGGAGGGCACGGTGCGTCAGGTCGAACCGACCCCCACCATCGTCAACGACGTGGTGCTCTACAACGTGCTGATCGACGTGCCGAACGCCGATCTGATGCTGATGACCGACATGACCGCGCAGGTGTTCTTCCGGCTCGGCGAGGCCAAGGGCGTGCCGCTGGTGCCGACCGCCGCCCTGCGCACCGGCCGCGATGGCGCCAGGACGGTGCGCGTGCTCTCCCGTGGCGGTGCGGTGGAGGAGCGCGCGGTGACGACGGGGCTGTCGAACCGCTCGATGACGCAGATCGTCGAGGGCCTGGCGGTGGGCGACCGGGTGATCACCGGCAACCGCGCGCCGGGCGCCACCCCGGGGCAGGGCCGGCCGCCGATGATGCCGCGGCTCGGCTGAGGCAGCGCCATGAGCGAGGGGACCACAGGCGAGGGAGCCACACGCGAGGGGGTGATCGGCGAAGCCGGCCTTGGCGGCCGCGATCTCCCCTCTCCCGTCCCGCCGGCGGGAACGCCGATCGTCGAGCTGGTCGATGTCAGCCGGCTTTATCCGAACGGCGAGACGGTGGTGCGGGCGCTCGACCGGGTGTCGCTGTCGATCATGCCCGGCGAGTTCGTCGCCATCATGGGCCAGTCGGGGTCGGGCAAGTCGACGCTGATGAACATCGTCGGCTGCCTCGACAGGCCGAGCAGCGGCCAGTACCGCGTCGCCGGCGTCGATGTCGCCGGGCTGGACCCCGACGCGCTGGCGCATCTGCGCTGCTCAAGCTTCGGCTTCGTGTTCCAGCGCTACAATTTGCTGCCGAGCCTGACGGCGGCGGAAAATGTCGAGATCCCCGCCATCTATGCCGGCCTGCCGCGGGAACGGCGGGTGTCCCGTTCCCACGCCCTGCTCGCCAGGCTCGGCCTCGCCGAGCGCGCCGGGCACCGGCCCAGTCAGCTCTCCGGCGGCCAGCAGCAGCGCGTCTCCATCGCGCGGGCGCTGATGAACGCCGCACCGGTGATCCTCGCCGACGAGCCGACCGGCGCGCTCGACAGCCGCTCGGGCGAGGAGGTGCTGGCGCTGCTCACCGAGCTGAACGCCGAGGGCCACACCGTCATCCTGATCACCCACGACGCCGAGGTAGCGGCGCATGCGCGGCGCATCGTGCGCTTCCAGGATGGGCACATCGTCTCCGACGAGCCGACCCCGCGCGCGGCGCTGCCGCCGCCCGCCGCCCCGCCCAAGCCGGCGGGCCACCTGGAGGGTCGCGGCGGCCTCGCCCGCTTCGTGCCGGACCTGGCGGAAGCGGTGCGCATGGCTTTCGCCTCCATGTACGCCAACCTGTTCCGCACTGTGCTGACCCTGCTCGGCATCGTCATCGGCGTCGCCTCGGTCATCACCATGCTGGCGGTCGGCGACGGCGGCAAGCAGCAGGTGATGGAGCGGATCGCCCAGATCGGCACCAACCTGCTGATCGTGCGGCCCGGCGCCGCGGGCATCCGCACCTCCGGCGACAATGCCACGCTGCTGCCGGAGGATGCCGACGCGCTGCGCGCCATTCCCGGCCTCGGCGCCGTGGCGCCGGAACGGACCGGGCGCTACACCATGCGGTTCGGTTCGGAGGATTATTTTACCCAGATCACCGGCACCACGGCGGATTATCTCGCCGCGCGCGATTGGCCGATGGAGCGGGGGGTGATGTTCTCCGCCGCCGACGTCAAGGCCTATACGCCGGTGCTGGTGCTGGGACAGACGGTGGCGAGAAACCTGTTCGGCGAGGATGATCCGATCGGGCGCTACGTGCTGGTGAAGAACGTGCCCTATCAGGTGATCGGCATCCTCGGCGCGCGCGGCGCTAATGCCTTCGGCCAGGACCAGGACGATGTGGCGCTGGTGCCGCTCTCCACCGGCTTCGTGCGGGTGTTCGGCCGCCGCTTCGTCAACTCGGTGACGCTGAAGGTGGACGACGCCGCCAACATCCCGGCCGTCGAGCGGGAGGTCACCCGCATCCTCACCGAGCGCCACCAGGCCGAGGACTTCCAGGTGCGCAACACCGCGCAGTTCCTGGAGACGGCAATGGCAACGCAGGAGACGCTGACGCTGGTGCTCGGCTGCGTCGCCGCCATCTCGCTCATCGTCGCCGGCATCGGGGTGATGAACATCATGCTGGTGAGCGTCACCGAGCGTACCCGCGAGATCGGCATCCGCATGGCGACCGGGGCGCGGATGAGCAACATCATGCTGCAGTTCAATACCGAGGCTCTGGTGGTGTGCGGGGTCGGCGGTGCCGTCGGCGTGGTGCTCGGCCTCGGCGCAGCGGTGGCGCTGGCGATGCTGGGCGTCAACATCGTGCTCTCGCTGCTGCCGCCGCTGCTCGCCTTCGGTTGCGCCTTCCTCACCGGGCTGATCTTCGGCTATCTGCCGGCGCGCAAGGCGGCGGGGATGGATCCGGTGGTGGCGCTGGCCTACGAGTAGGCTCGTTCCGGCTCTCGATATCCCGACCTGGCCCGCCCGCCCCTTGCTCCCCGGCGCCGGGTCGTCTAGGCGAAGCGCGGAGCGGATGGCGCGTAGCTGGTTGACGCGCCGCCGCATGACGCGAACGGGAGACGAGGCATGAAAGTTCTGCTGCTGGGCTCGGGCGGCCGCGAGCATGCACTCGCCTGGAAGCTGGCGCAGAGCCCGCTGCTCACGGCGCTGATCGCGATTCCCGGCAATCCCGGCATTGCCGAACATGCGCGCTGCCTCGAATCCATCCCGCTGACCGATCACGACGCCATCGTCTCGATCTGTGCCGCCGAGAAGATCGACCTGGTGGTGGTCGGCCCCGAGGCGCCGCTGGTCGACGGCATCGCCGACCGGCTGGCCGCCGAGGGCATCAACGTGTTCGGCCCGCGCCGAGCCCCGGCGCAGCTGGAAGGCTCCAAGCTGTTCACCAAGGAACTGTGCCGCCAGCACGGCATTCCGACCGCCGCCTTCGGCCGGTTCTCGCAGGCCGATGCCGCCCGGGCCTATGTGCGCGAGCGCGGCGCGCCGATCGTGCTGAAGGCCGACGGGCTGATGGCCGGCAAGGGTGTCGTCGTCGCCATGACGCCGGAGGAGGCGCTTGCCGCGGTCGACGAGGTGTTCGCCATGGGCACCCCCGGCACCGAGATCCTCATCGAGGAATTCCTCGAAGGCGAGGAAGTGAGCTTCTTCTGCCTGGTCGACGGCGAGACAGTGCTGCCCTTCGGCTCGGCGCAGGACCACAAGCGTGCCTTCGACGGCGATCAGGGTCCCAACACCGGCGGCATGGGCGCCTATTCGCCGGCGCCGGTGTTCACCGCCGAGATGGAGCGCCGCACGCTGTCGGAAATCGTCAAGCCGACCGCCCGCGCCCTTGCCGATGGCGGCAGCCCGTATCGCGGCATCATCTTTGCCGGGCTGATGATCACCCTCGATGGGCCCAAGCTCATCGAATACAATGTCCGCTTCGGCGATCCGGAATGCCAGGTGCTGCTGATGCGGCTGGAGGGCGACCTCCTGGAGCTGCTCCATGCCACCGCCACCGGCGCGCTGGCCGAGGAGCGTGGTGTCTCCATGGCGGCGGACGCCGCCATCACCGTGGTGATGGCCGCGCGCGGCTATCCGGGCTCCTATGAGAAGGGCACGCCGATCAGGGGTGTCGGCGCCGCCGGCGCGCTGCCGGGCGTGCATGTCTTCCATGCCGGCACCCGGCTGGAGGGCGGGCACCTCATCGCCAATGGCGGGCGGGTGCTCAACGTCACCGCCATCGGCGCCAATGTCGCCGAAGCCCGCGAGCGCGCCTATGACGCGGTGGCGCTGGTCGACTGGCCGGAGGGCTTCTGCCGCTCCGACATCGCCTGGCGGGCGCTGGCGCAATAGCGGGCCGGCCGGCGGGGCGAAACAAGATCGCCGCGCCGGCCGAACTATGGGGCTGTCGCGACGTTTTCAAACAATTGCCGCGGAATCATGCGACATGACCGCCATGGACGACCCTCACGCCGGGCGCGGACGTCACGCGCCGCCTCACGAACCGGTTCTTTCCTCGCACGGCACCTCGCTGGCCGGGCGCGAGCCGTCGCTTGCCGTGGCGCTGGGGTCGGGAGGCGCGCGCGGGCTGTCGCACATCCTGGTGCTGGAGGCGCTGGACGAGCTCGGCGTGCGTCCCGTCGCCATCGCCGGCGCCTCGATCGGCGCGCTGATCGGCGCCGCCTATGCGTCCGGCATCCCGGCGCAGGAGCTGCGCCATATGGTGGCGAACCTGTTGAAGGACCGCGGCGAGGTGATGCGCCGCCTGCTGGCGGCCCGTGTCGGCCGCATCGCCGACCTGTTCGGCGGGCTGGGCAATCCGGTGCTGCTCGATGCCGAGCGCTTCCTCGAGGGATTTCTGCCCGCCTCGGTGCCGGCGCGCTTCGAGGAACTGGCGATCCCGCTGCATGTCGTCGCCACCGATTACTGGGCCCGGCGCGAGCAGGTATTCTCTTCCGGCGACATCCGCCCGGCGGTGGCGGCGTCGCTGGCGATACCCGGGCTGATCCGCCCGGTGGTGCATGGCGGCCATACGCTGGTCGATGGCGGCGCGGTCAATCCGCTGCCGTTCGACCTGTTGCGGCTGCGCGCCGACAAGGTGCTGGCGGTGGATATCACCGGCGGCCATGGCGGCGAGACGCGCGGCGTGCCGCGGCCCTTCGACGCCATGTTCGCGGCATTGCAGATCATGGCCGGCTCGATCGTCGCCGAGAAGCTGAAATCCGGCGCGCCGGATATCCTGATCCGGCCCAATGTCGACAGCTTCCGGGTGCTGGACTTCTTCCGTTCCCCCGCGATCTTCAAGGCCGCCGAGCCGGTAAAGGACGAGGTGAAGCGCCGTGTCGAGGCGGTGCTGGCCTAGTTCCGCGCCGTCCGCCTAGAGCATTTCCGGTGAACACCGGTTCGCCGGAAATGCTCTAGCATGACGCGTTTCTTCCCGCGAAGTGGAATTCACTTCGCTCGAAAACGCTCTAGCGTCGCGCGACGAAGAAGGCCTTCAGCAGCGTTGCCGCCTCGCTTGCCCTGATACCGTCATAGATCTCCGGCACATGGTGGCAGGTCGGCGCCGAGAAGAACCGCACGCCGCTCTCCACCGCTCCGCCCTTGGGATCGGCGGCGCCGTAATAGAGGCGCCGCAGCCGCGCCCAGGCAATGACGCCGGCGCACATGGTGCAGGGCTCCAGCGTCACATAGAGATCGCAGTCGCCGAGCCGATCGGTGCCCAAAAGCGCCGCGGCCCGGCGGATCGCCAGCATTTCGGCATGCGCCGACGGGTCGGCGAGCTCGCGGGTGCGGTTGCCCTCCGCGGCCAGCACCGCGCCTTCGCGTACCACCACCGCGCCGACCGGCACCTCGCCGCGTTCGGCGGCCTTCCGGGCCTCATCGAGGGCCCGTTCCATGAAATCCGGCCGTGCCGTCGCCTCATTCAACCCTTGATGCCCCCAAAAGCTCGCGTCCGCGTCCCGGACGTGATAGCACCGCCGCCCAAAGTTCGGATCATCCCCATGCCCAAACCGCCTCCGCGCAACCCCTCCGCGCCCCGCAAGGAACAGAACCGCGTGCCGCGTGCGCCGCGCAACCTCGCCCCCGCCGAGCCGCGGGAGGCCGAGCGCGTCGCCAAGGTCATCGCCCGCGCCGGCCTCGGCTCGCGCCGCGAGATCGAGGACTGGATCGCGGAAGGCCGGGTGACGGTCAATGGCGAGGTGCTGGACACCCCCGCCCGCACCGTGACGCCTCAGGACGCCATCACCGTCGACGGCCGCCCATTGCCGGCGAAGGAACGCACGCGGCTGTTCCTCTACCACAAGCCCAAGGGCGTGGTGACGACCAATTTCGACCCCGAGGGACGCCCGACCCTGTTCGAGATCCTGCCCGCCGACCTGCCCCGGCTCGTCTCGGTCGGCCGGCTCGATCTCAACACCGAGGGACTGATCCTGCTCACCAATGATGGCGGCCTGTCGCGGGTGCTGGAGCTGCCGGAAACCGGCTGGCTGCGCCGCTATCGCGTGCGCGCCAAGGGCGAGATCACCCAGGACAAGCTCGACGCCCTGATCAACGGCATCACCGTCGATGGCGTGCATTACGGCCCCATCGAAGCCGTGCTCGACCGCGTGCAGGGAGCCAATTCCTGGCTGACCCTCGCCCTGCGCGAAGGCAAGAACCGCGAAGTGCGCAACGTGCTCGGCTCGCTCGGCCTCGACGTCAACCGGCTGATCCGTCTGTCCTACGGCCCGTTCCAGCTCGGCGAGATCGCCCAGGGCGCGATCGAGGAGGTGCGCACCCGCGTGCTCGCCGACCAGCTCGGTTCCGAGTTGGCCGCTGCCGCCGGTGCCGATTTCGAAGGTCCGGTCTTCGTCTATGACGGCTCGGACGAGGAGGCGCCCCGCGCGCCGGCACGCTCCGGCAAGGCGGCGCGCTATGCCAAGGCGGAGGGCGCCGAGGATCGTCACCGCCGCAAGCCGATCGATACTGAGGAGACGCCCGAGCGCACGGTGAAGGCCGGGATCGTCGCCGATCGCAAGGGTCGCAAAGTGCTGGTGCAGCGCGTGAAGAGCAATGCGCCGGAGCCGGAGCCCGAGCGCGCGCCGTTGCGCGGCCGTCGTACCGAGGGCGAACGCCCGTTCCGCCCGCGCGAGGACGGCGAGCGCACGGCCCGCGGTCCGCGCCGTGAGGGGGAGGGCGGCGAGCGCACCTTCCGTTCGCGCAGCGCGCGTCCGGAGGGCGACCGTCCGTTCCGCCCGCGCGAGGATGGCGACCGTCCGGCCCATCGCCGGGACGGCGACGAGCGTCCGGCTCGCGGCCCGCGCCGCGACGAGGGCGACGGGCCGTTCCGTGCCCGCACCGAGCGTCCGCGCCGCGAGGAAGACGCCGGCGAGCGCACCTTCCGTTCGCGCAGCGCGCGTCCGGAGGGCGGCCGTCCGTTCCGCCCGCGCGAGGATGGCGATCGCCCGGCCCATCGCCGGGACGGCGACGAGCGTCCGGCTCGCGGTCCGCGCCGTGAAGACGGCGGCCAGCCGTTCCGCGCCCGCGGCGACCGGCCGCGCCGCGAGGACGATGGCGGCGAGCGCCCGCAGCGCCCACGCCGCGAGGAGGGCGAGCGCACCGAGCGCGCCTTCCGTCCGCGCACGCCGCGTGAGGAGGCGGCCGCCGCACGTCCCTTCCGCGCGCGTTCCGCAGAAGATGGTTTTCGCAAGCGGGAAGAGGGCGAGCGCCCGTCCCGTCCTCGGCCGCCCCGCGAGGAGGGCGAGCGCGGCGAGCGTCCGTTCCGCCCGCGCGGGGAACGTGCGGAAGGCGAGCGCCCGTTCCGTCCCCGCACCGAGCGTGCGGAGGGCGAGCGTCCGTTCCGCAACCGGGACGGCGAGGAGCGCCCGGCGCGCGCGCCGCGTCGCGAGCAGGGCGAGCGGCCGTTCCGCGAGCGCTCCTTCCGTGGCGAGGGCAGCAACCGGCCCTATAGCGGCCGGGTGAAGTCCGAGGAGGCCGGGCGCGGCCGTTCGTTCCGTTCCAGCGAGGGGACCGAGCGTCGCGACAGCCGGCCGGAAGGCAAGAGCTTCGGGGCAAAGAACTTCGCCGGCAAGAGCTCCGCGGGGGACAAGCCGCGCGGCGAACGTTCCTTCGGCGACAAGCCCGGCGGGCGTCCGGCCGGCAAGTTCGCCGGCAAGCCGGGCGGCGGCAAAAGCTTCGGCGGCAAAAGCTTCGGCGGCAAGAGCTCCGGCGGCAAGAGCTCCGGCGGCAAGAGCTTCGATGCCAAGCCCAGCGGTGGCCGGCCCGGTGCTGGCAAGCCGCGCGGGGAGCGTCCCTCCGGCGGCCCGTCGAAGCCGCGCGGCCCGCGTCCGCCGCGTAGCTGAGCCAAGGGAACTCTGCGATGCGCATCGTCGGCGGCCGGTTCGGCGGCCGGCCCCTGCGGGGGCCGACCTCCAATGCGACCCGGCCCACCAGCGACCGGCTGCGCGAGGCGTTGTTCAATGTGCTCGCCCATGCCTATGGCGACGCGGCCGACGGCGCCCGGGTGCTGGACCTGTTCGCCGGCACCGGCGCGCTGGGCCTGGAGGCGCTGTCGCGCGGCGCGAAGCTCGCGGTGTTCGTCGAGGAGGCCGCCGAGCCGCGCGGCCTCATCCGTGCCAATGTCGAGGCGCTCGGGCTCGGCGGGGTCACCCGCATCTTCCGCCGCGACGCCACGCGGTTGGGTACCGCCTTCGCCAGCGATGCGTTCGACCTCGTCTTCTGCGACCCGCCCTATGGGCGCGGCCTCGCCGAGCAGGCGCTGGCCGGCGTCCGCGACGGCGGCTGGCTGGCGCCGGGCGCCCTCGTCCTCGTCGAGGAGGCGGTGGAAGCCGCCTTTGCCCCCCCGGAGGGCTTCGAGGAGCTGGAGCGGCGGCGCTACGATACGACGGAAGTCATCTTCCTGCGTGCGCCGGGCGGCGGCGCGGCCTAACCCAATTGCTCGACCGCCGCCAGGATGCGGGCAATGTCCTCCGGACGCGACAGCCGGTGGTCGCCGTCCTTGATCAGCGTCGCCACCACGTCGTCCTCGGCGAGGCAGGTGACCAGCTTCATCGCGTGGCGCCACGGCACGACGTCGTCGGCGATGCCCTGCAGGATGCGCACCGCGCAGCCCACCGCGAACGGCTCGCCCAGCACCTGGTGCCGCCTCCCATCCTCGATCAGCTTCAAGGTGATCGGACTGCGGCCATGCTCGCTTTCGCGGTACCAGACCCCGTTTGCGAGCAGCTCGGCGCGGACCTGCGGCGTCATCGCCTTCCACATCAGCTCTTCGGTGAAATCGGGCGCCGGGGCGATGAGGACCAGGCCGGCAAGCCGTTTGTCGCCGCGCGCGGCGAGCGCCCGCGCCAGCAGCAGCGAGATCCAGCCGCCCATGGAGGAGCCGACGATGATCTGCGGCCCGCTGGTGCAGCGGTCGAACACCGCGAGCGCGTCCTCGGCCCAGTGGGAAATCGTGCCGTCGATGAAGGCGCCGGCAGATTCGCCATGGCCGGAATAGTCGAACCGCACCACCTGCCGGCCCTGGGCGATACCCCATTCGGCCAGCGCCTCGGCCTTGGTGCCGCGCATGTCGGAGAGATAGCCGCCGCACCACAGGATGCCGGGGGCGCCCTGTTCGCTGCGCCCGGGCGTCGTCCGCACGGCGATGCGTCGCGCCGGCAGGCCGACCTCGATGAAGCTCGCCCCGGAGAAGCCTGTCTCGATGACATCCGGCGTGTCTTCGGCCATTCCCGTCCTCGCTGCCCGTACCCGTTCTCGCACCGGCGCGGCGAAAATCGACCGGCCCGGGGCGCACTCAAGGCGTGCCGAGAGCCGAAAAGCAACATCAAAAGGCAGTGCGGAGGAGGAAATTGCTTATTTTCGCGGCTTTGAGGGCCTCTTACCCTTGGTAAGACCGTTGACTTCCGGCGGGTTTATACCGATGTTCTGCGACCGTTTTACACGCGCGTGAGCGAGCCGGCCGGCCTGTCCCGAGACGCGCGGTGAGATGTACCCGGAACGTCAGAGGAGAAGACCGCCATTCGTCGCCCTATGAGAGCCGCCGTGCCCGAGAAGGAAGGCCCGCGCGTCAACGAAGATATCCGCATCCGTGAAGTCCAGCTCATCGACCAGGACGGGCAGAATCGTGGCGTCGTGCCGACGCGCGATGCCATTGCCCTGGCGCAGGAGGCTGGCCTCGATCTCGTCGAGATCGCGCCGAACTCGGTTCCGCCTGTCTGCAAGATCCTCGATTACGGCCGCTTCAAATACCAGAACCAGAAGAAGGCCAGCGAGGCGCGCAAGAAGCAGCACGTCGTCGAGATCAAGGAAATCAAGCTGCGCCCAGGCATCGACACCCATGATTACGAGGTGAAGATGAAGGCCATCCATCGTTTCTTCGACGAAGGCGACAAGGTGAAGGTCACCCTGCGCTTCCGCGGTCGCGAGATGGCGCATCAGGAGCTTGGCTACAAGCTGCTCAACAAGGTCAAGGAAGAGCTCGCCACGATCGCCAAGGTCGAGTCGGAGCCGCTGCTGGAAGGCCGGCAGATGATCATGGTGCTGGCGCCGCGCTGAGCGCGGACGCCGGGCCGTCTTCCGACGGAACGGGTCCTTCTCCCGTGAACTGCAAGCACCGGGCCGTGCGGGCGCCGGTGCTTTTGCATGTCCGGGAGAGGGTGACCGAGCCGGCCGCGGGTGGAAGGCTCACCGCTCCGCCTGGCCGGCCCCCTGGCTGGGACGGCCGGGCCGGGTCACTCCGGCAGGTTGCCGTTTTCCGCCAGGACCGCGCCGGCAAGATAGAGCGAGCCGGCGATCAGCACCCGCGGCGCCGGGGTGACCGGAAAGGCGGCAAGTCCGTCGAGCGCTGCCGCGACGCTGGGCGCCGTCGAGGACGACAGGCCGTGCGCCGCGCCGGTGGCGGCGACCTCCTCCGGCGAACGACCCTTGTGATCGCCCGGTACCGGCACCGCGATGAGTTCGCGTGCCAGTCCGGCGAAAGGAGCGAGGAAGGCGCCGGAATCCTTGGTGCCGAGCATGCCGACGATCAGCACCAGCGGCCGCGGCACCCGATCCTCGATATCGGCCAGCGCGGCGGCAAGCGCCTGTCCGCCGGCGGCATTGTGACCGCCGTCGAGCCAGACATCGACACCTTCCGGCGCGCGGGCGGTCAGCGGGCCGGGGCCGAGCCGCTGCAGCCGCGCCGGCCACTCCGCCGCGCGCACCCCCTCCTCGAAGGCATGGGAAGGCAGCGCCAGCGACGGCATGGCCAGACCGGCGACCCGCAGCGCCTCGACGGCAAGGCCGGCATTCTCGATCTGGTGCGGGCCGACGAGACGCGGACGCGGCAGGTCGATCAGGCCGTTCTCGTCGGCGACGATGAGCCGGCCACCCTCGTCATGCGCCTGGAAGTGCTCGCCCATGATGGTGAGCGGCGCGTGCAGCCGCGCCGCCTGCCGCTCGATGACCCGAAGCGCCGCCTCGTTCTGCCGGCCGAGCACCGCCGGAATCCCGCGCTTGAGGATGCCGGCTTTCTCGCCGGCGATGGCGGCGACGGTCTCGCCGAGGAAATCGACATGGTCGATCGAGACCGGCGTGATGACGCTGACCAGCGGAGCATCCACCACATTGGTGGCGTCGAGCCGGCCGCCGAGGCCGACTTCCAGCAGCAGCACGTCGGCGGGAACCTCCGCGAACAGCAGGAAGGCGGCAGCGGTGGTGATCTCGAAGAAGGTGATCGGCTCGCCGCCATTGGCCCGCTCGGCGCGGTCGAGCGCGTCGACCAGCTGCGCGTCCTCGACCAGATGCCCGGCGAGACGGATCCGCTCGTTGAAGCGCACCAGATGCGGCGAGGTGTAGACATGCACCCGCTTGCCGCCCGCCTCCAGGATCGCCCGCATGAAGGCGACGGTGGAGCCCTTGCCATTGGTGCCGGCGACATGGATGAGCGGCGGCAGCCGGCGTTCGGGATGGCCGAGCCGCGCCATCAGCCGCTCCATGCGGTCGAGCGACAGGTCGATCAGCTTGGGATGCAGCGCCAGCAGCCGCTCGAAGATGGCGTCGATGGGCGCGCCGCCGGCGATGGGGAGGGCAGGCACGGCTGTCGTCCTCGCGTCAGGAGGTCGCCGGGGCAGCGGATGCGGTGGCTGCGTCCGGGGTTTCGTCCAGCTTCTCCGCCCTGGCCGGAGCCACCTCGGCGGCGGGTGCGCGCATCAGCAGCCGGCACAGCCGGGCGAGAGTTGCGCGCATCTCGTGGCGATGCACGACCATGTCCACCATGCCGTGCTGGCGCAGGAACTCCGAGCGCTGGAAACCATCGGGCAGCTTCTCGCGGATGGTCTGCTCGATGACGCGCGGGCCGGCGAAGCCGATGAGCGCCCCCGGCTCGGCGATGTGCACGTCGCCGAGCATGGCGTAGGAAGCGGTGACGCCGCCAGTGGTCGGGTTGGTGAGCACCACGATATAGGGCAGGCGCGCCTCGCGCAGTTCCTGCACGGCGCAGGTGGTGCGGGGCATCTGCATCAGCGAGAGGATGCCTTCCTGCATGCGCGCGCCGCCCGAGGAGGCGAAGATGATGAACGGCGTCTGCCGCGCCGCGGCGGTCTCCAGCCCGGTGACGATCGCCTCGCCGGCCGCCATGCCGAGCGAGCCGCCCATGAAGCCGAAATCCTGCACCGCAATCGTCACCGGCAGGCCGTCGAGCTTGCCATAGCCGACCTTCAGCGCGTCCTGCGCCCCGGTTTTCGTGCGGGCGTCCTTCAGCCGGTCGGTGTAGCGTTTCTCGTCGCGGAACTTCAGCGGATCGGCGACGACTGAAGGCAGAGCCACGTCGTACCATTTGCCGCCGTCGAACATCGTCCGCAGCCGCGCCGTCGGCTCCATGCGCATATGGTAGCCGGAACCGGGGATGACGTGCAGATTGGCTTCCAGATCCTTGTGGAACACCATCTGCCCGGTCTCGGGGCACTTCACCCACAGATTCTCCGGCACTTCCCGACGGTTCAGGAAGCTGTTGAGCTTGGGGCGGACGACGTTCGAGATCCAGTTCAAGGGCGCGGCTCCGGGGTGGTCGAGGCGGCGCGCTGCGGCGCCGGCCTTCATCTAGTCACGCAGCAAGTAATCATGCAGCAAGGCGAGGAAAAGGCGGGCGCGCTACTCGGCGGCGGCCGGTCGCGCGTCGCGCACCGCCGTCGCCAGCGCCGAGACCAGCTGGGTCACGGCCGGGATGGTGGCCGATGTCGCCTTCTCCTCGGTATCGAGCGTGCCGCGCAGGGCGTCGATCAATGCCGAGCCGACCACCACGCCATCGGCTCCGGCGGCGATGGCGGCGGCCTGTGCCGGGGTCTTCACCCCGAATCCGACCGCCACCGGCAGCGGCGTATGCGCCTTGATGCGGGCGACCGCCCGCGTCACCCGGTCCGCATCCGGGGTGGCGGCGCCGGTGATGCCGGCGATCGAGACATAATAGACGAAGCCGGCGGTGTTCTTCAGCACTGTCGGCAGGCGCTTGTCGTCGGTGGTCGGGGTGGCGAGCCGGATGAAGGCGAGCCCGGCGGCGAGCGCCGGCAGGCACAGCTCGTTGTCTTCCTCCGGCGGCAGGTCGACGACGACGAGCCCGTCCACCCCCGCGGCCTTGGCGTCGACCAGGAAGCGCTCGACGCCATAGATGTAGACCGGGTTGTAATAGCCCATCAGCACCACCGGCGTGGTCGAGTCGGTCTCGCGGAAGGCGCGCACCATCGCCAGCGTCTTGGCGACCGTCTGGCCGTTCTTGAGCGCCCGCAGGCCAGCGGCCTGGATCGCCGGGCCGTCGGCCATCGGATCGGTGAACGGCACCCCGAACTCGATGACGTCGGCCCCCGCCGCCGGCAGCGCCTTCAGCAGCGCCAGCGAGGTGTCGTAATCGGGGTCGCCGGCGGTGACGAAGGTGACGAGCGCGGCGCGGCCCTCGCGGGCGCAGGCCTCGAAGCGTTGGGTGAGGCGCGAGCTCATATGCGGGTTCCCAGAATCTCCGCCACCTGCGGAATGTCCTTGTCGCCGCGGCCGGAGAGGTTGACCACCATCAGATGGTCCTTCGGCAGCGTCGGCGCGAGTTCGATCACCTTGGCCAGCGCATGCGCCGGCTCCAGCGCGGGGATGATGCCCTCGAGGCGCGACACCAGCTGGAAGGCGGCCAGCGCCTCCTGGTCGGTCGCCGAGATATAGGTGGCGCGGCCGGTATCGTGCAGCCACGAATGCTCCGGCCCGATGCCGGGATAGTCGAGCCCGGCGGAGATGGAATGCGCCTCGGCGATCTGGCCGTCATCGTCCATCAGCAGATAGGTGCGGTTGCCGTGCAGCACGCCGGGACGACCGCCGGTCAGCGAGGCGGCATGCTGGCCGGTCGGAATGCCGTGGCCGGCAGCCTCGACGCCCCAGATCTTCACGGCGGGATCGTCGAGGAAGGGGTGGAACAGGCCCATGGCGTTGGAGCCGCCGCCGATGCAGGCGATCAGGCTGTCCGGCAGCCGGCCCTCCTGCTCCAGCATCTGCGCGCGGGTCTCGTGGCCGATCACGCTTTGAAAGTCTCTGACCATTGCTGGATAAGGATGCGGGCCGGCCACGGTGCCGATGCAGTAGAAAGTGTCGTGCACATTGGTCACCCAGTCGCGCAGCGCCTCGTTCATGGCGTCCTTGAGCGTCTTGGCGCCCGCCTGCACCGGCACCACCTCGGCGCCGAGCATCTTCATGCGGAACACGTTCGGCGCCTGTCGGGCGACGTCGAGCGCGCCCATATAGACGACGCATTTCAGCCCGTACCGCGCGCACAGCGTGGCGGTGGCGACGCCGTGCTGGCCGGCGCCGGTCTCGGCGATGATGCGCGGCTTGCCCATGCGCCGGGCGAGCAGGATCTGCCCGAGCACGTTGTTCACCTTGTGCGAACCCGTGTGGTTCAGTTCCTCGCGCTTGAAATAGATCTTGGCGCCCAAGCCATCGGGCGCCCCGGCGCGCAAATGCTTGGTCAGCCGCTCGGCGAAATAGAGCGGGCTCGGCCGGCCGACATAGTGCTTCAGCCCGGCATCCATCTCCGCCTTGTAGGCGGGATCCGCCTTGGCGTCCTGATAGGCCTTTTCCAGGTCGAGGATCAGCGGCATCAGGGTCTCGGCGACGAAGCGGCCGCCGAACATGCCGAAATGCCCGTTCTCGTCGGGGCCGGTGCGGAAGGAGTTGGGTGCGTTCACGACGTGGAGCTCGTTAGGTTGGCAGGGCGTGTCGGCGCGGCCGGCAAGTGGTCCGCCGGCGTGCCGGCGGCGGTTTCGAAGGCGTGGGCGACGTCGTGCGCGGCGTGCCGCGCATGGCGCACAAAGGCGGCGATCCGCGCCGGATCCTTCACGCCCGGCGCGCTTTCCACGCCGGACGAGACATCGACCGCCCGCGCGCGGGTGATGGCCACGGCCTGCCCGACATTTTCAGGCGTCAGCCCCCCTGACAGCATGAAGGGCTTTGCGAGGTCAAGGCCGGTGAGCAGATTCCAGTCGAACGGCACGCCATTGCCGCCCGGCAGCGCCGCGCCCTTCGGTGCCTTGGCGTCGAGCAGCAGCCGGTCGGCGACCGCGGCATAGGCCGGCAGCCTAGCGAGGTCCTCCGGTCCGGCAATGCCGATCGCCTTCCAGACCGGCCGGCCGAAGCGGGCCTTGACGGCGGCGACGCGTTCCGGCGTCTCGCGGCCGTGCAGCTGCAGCGCGTCGGGGGCGAGCGCGGCGATGATGTCGGCAAGCGCCGCATCGTCGGCATCGACCGAGAGCGCGACGATCTGCGCCTTGCCGCGCGCGCGCGTGCCGAGGCGGGCGGCGGTGGCGAGGTCGAGATGGCGCGGGCTCGGCGTGAAGAACACCGCACCGACCATGTCGGCGCCGGCGGCAAGCGCCGCGTCCAGCGTCTCCGGCGTCTTCAGCCCGCAGATCTTGATCTCGATGGCCACGCGCGTCTCTCCTCGGGGCCTGCCACTAGCACGGAACCATCGGCCGAGGCGAGGTTTTGCTTGTCATATGGCATCGGGTGGCGCGTCCCGCAGCCCTCCGCGCACCGCGGCGACGCCAAGCGAATGGCAGGGCGACGAATGCGGGTCGGTACCGATTCACCCTTCCGCCACGACAACCGCCATGCTACATCAATTTCGACTGTGGAATTGAAATTTCCACAAATTGTAAATGATAAATAGCTGCCCGTCTGGAGAGACTCCCATGCGCCTGTCGCGCCGCCTCGTCCTTGCCGCCGCCCTGGCGCCCCTCGTGCTGTCGGCCGCCGTGCCGTCCGCCCGCGCCGCCGAGCCCAATGCGATTCTCAACGCTTCCTACGATATCGCCCGCGAACTGTTCGAGGCGATCAACGCCAAGTTTGAGCCCGCCTACAAGGCGGAAACCGGCAGGGAGGTGAAGGTCAATCAGAGCCATGCCGGCACCTCGAAGCAGGCGCGCTCGATCGTCGAGGGATTGGAAGCGGACGTCGTCACCTTCAACCAGATCACCGACATCCAGTTCCTGGTCGACAAGGGTTTCGTCGCCAAGGACTGGCAGGGCCGCCTGCCCAATGCCTCCTCGCCCTGGTACTCCTTCCCGGCCTTCCTGGTCCGCGCCGGCAATCCCAAGAATGTGAAGAACTGGGACGACCTCGTCCGCGACGACGTCAAGCTGGTGTTCCCCAACCCGAAGACGTCCGGCAACGGGCGCTACACCTATATCGCCGCCTATGCCTTCGCGCTGGAGAAGTTCAAGGGCGACAAGGTGCAGGCCGATGCCTTCGCCAAGAAGCTGCTCTCCAACGTCGTCGTCTTCGACACCGGCGGGCGCGGCGCCACCACCTCCTTCGTCGAGCGCGAGCAGGGCGACGTGCTGATCACCTTCGAGGCCGAGGTCATCAGCGTGAAGGACGCCTACAAGGACAAGAATTTCCAGGTCGTGGTGCCGCCGGTGAGCCTCTTGGCCGAGTTCCCGGTCGCGGTGGTCGACAAGGTGGTGGACAAGCGCGGCTCGCGCAAGGAAGCGACGGATTACCTCACCTGGCTCTATTCGCCGGAGGGGCAGACCATCGCCGCGCAGGCCAATAACCGCGTCGTCGATGCCAAGGTTGCCGATCAGTTCAAGGCGAAGTTCGCCCCGGTGCGCCTCGTCAAGGTCGAGGACGTGTTCGGTGGCTGGGCCGAGCTGCAGAAGGAGCATTTCGTCTCCGACGGCAAGCTGGACCAGCTCTTCGTCGGCAAGTGATCTTCTGCTGATTCTTCCGAAGAAGCAGAAGACCCGTCATGCCCGGGCTTGTCCCGGGCATCCACGTCTCCGGCCGGTGCCGGGGTGGAAAGGCTTGGATGGCCGGATCAGGTCCGGCCATGACGTTGCTCGGGGATGGCGCATATCGGGGAAAGCTCTGATCCCCGTCCCGCCGCCGTGAAAAGTGTCCTCGCACTGGACATTGCCGGATAAGTGCGGCATGGCCGGAGCGGTGTCGGCGATTGGCCGTGCCGTGCCCGTTGCCGAGCTTGAGGAGCCGAGCCGTTGAACCGCGTCGTCCCGGGTTTCGGATTGTCGCTCGGCATCACCCTTACCTATCTCAGCCTGATCGTGCTGCTGCCGCTCGGCGCCCTGGTCTGGCAGGCGCTCGGCGTCGGCTGGGAACGCTACCTCGCCATTCTCGCCGGCCCGCGCACGGCGAACGCCTTCCGCATCACGTTCACTACCGCCGCGCTCGCCACCGCCTTCAACTGCGTCTACGGCCTTGCGCTTGCCTGGGTGCTGGCGCGCTATGAGTTTCCCGGCAAGCGGCTGCTGGACGCCCTGGTCGACGTGCCCTTCGCCCTGCCGACGGCGGTGGCGGGCCTCGCGCTGTCGGCCCTGTTCGTCAAGAATGGCTGGTTCGGCGGCCCGCTGGCCGCGTTCGGCATCGAGGTCGCCTATACCCCGCTCGGCATCGCCATCGCCATGGCGTTCACCTCCATCCCCTTCGTGGTGCGCACCGTGCAGCCGGTGCTGGAGGATCTGCAGGCCGATGTCGAGGAGGCGGCCGCCACGCTGGGCGCCTCGGACGCGCGCATCTTCGCCAGAGTGATCTTCCCGGCGATCTTCCCGGCCTTCCTCACCGGGGCGTCGCTGAGCTTCGCGCGCTCGCTCGGCGAATTCGGGGCGATCATCTTCATTGCCGGCAACCTGCCGGGCAAGACCGAGGTGGTGTCGCTGCTCACCTTCATCCGCATCGAGGAATATGACTACCCCGCCGCCGCCGCCATCGCCACCACGCTGCTCCTGACCGCCTTCGTGATGCTGTTCCTCGTCAACATGATCCAGCTCTGGCAGCAGCGGCGGATCGGCGCGTCGGGAGACTGAGCATGGCCGCGCCGCCCACCATTCCCCGCCCCCGCAAGGATGCTCTCGGCGCCCGCGTGCGCGTCGGCTCGGGGGCGACCACCCGGCGGGTGCTGATCGGCACCGTGCTGCTGGTCACCGCTCTCATTCTGGTGGCGCCGCTCGTCGCCATCTTCGCCGAGGCGCTGCGCCATGGCTGGGAGGCCTATGCCCGCTCCTTCGCGGCGCCCGACACCCAATACGCCATCTGGCTGACGCTGATCACCGCGCTGGTGGTGGTGCCGGTCAATATCGGCTTCGGCATCGCCGCCGCCTGGTGCATAGCCAAGTTCAGCTTTCCCGGCCGCAACCTCCTGGTGGCACTGGTGGAGCTGCCTTTCTCCATTTCGCCGATCATTGCCGGCGTCGCCTATCTGTTCGTCTATGGCGCGCAGGGGCTGCTCGGGCCGACGCTGGAAGCGTGGGACATCAAGATCATGTTCGCGGTGCCCGGCATCATGCTGGCGAGCCTGTTCGTCACCGCCCCCTTCGTCGCCCGCGAGCTGATCCCGCTGATGATCGCCCAGGGGTCGGAGGAGGAAGAGGCGGCGGTGACGCTGGGCGCCGGCGGTTGGCGCATCCTGCGCACGGTGACTTTGCCCAATGTCCGCTTCGCGCTGCTCTACGGCGCGGCGCTGTGCAATGCGCGGGTGATGGGCGAGTTCGGCGCGGTGTCGATCGTCTCGGGCAACATACGCGGCCAGACCAACACGCTGCCCTTGCAGATCGAGCTGCTGTACCAGGACAACAACGCGGTGGCCGCCTTCGCGGTGGCCACGCTGCTCACCGCGGTGGCGCTGGTGACGCTGATCGCCAAGGCGATCATCGAGCGGCTGGACCGCGCGCGGGAAGCCGCGCATTGAACGACATTTGAGCGGGCGGCTCGTCCATGGGGAGCGTCTCCCTTCCTTTCCTCTCCCCGCCGGAACTCGGCTGTTGCCGAGTTCCGTTCGGCAAGGTCGAAGCCGGAAACATCCGGCTTCGACGGAGAGGTGGCCGCGTAGCGGGTCGGTGAGGGGAGACGCGATCGGGAAGCGAAGAAGACCCCTCACCCCATCCCTCTCCCCCACGGGGAGAGGGAGCCGCCTTGCCGGTCAAGGCGACAGCTTGATGGAAGAGCGAAAGGGAGTGCGTCGCCTCAATGCGCCTCGTCCCAATTGGCGGCGGCGCGGGCGTCGACCTTCAGCGGCACCTTGAGCGCCACTGCCGGCAGCGGCGCTTCCTCCATCACCTTGGCGATCACCGGGATGGTGGCGGCGATCTGATCGTCCGGCACCTCGAAGATCAGTTCGTCATGCACCTGCAGCAGCATGCGGGCGTCCAGCTTCGCGCGGGCGAGCGCCGTATCCATGCGCACCATGGCGCGGCGGATGATGTCGGCCGCCGAACCCTGCAGCCGGGCATTGATCGCCGCCCGCTCGTTGAAGGCGCGGATCGACGGGTTTTTGGCGGCGATGTCCGGATAGTGGCAGCGCCGGCCGAACAGCGTCTCCACATAGCCGTGCTCGCGGGCGAAGTTGCGTGTCTCGTCCATATAGGCGCGGATGCCCGGGAAGCGCTCGAAATAGCGCTTGATATAGGCCCCCGCCTCCTCGCGCGGGATCGACAGCTGGTTGGCGAGCCCGAAGGCCGAGATGCCGTAGATGATGCCGAAATTGATCGCCTTGGCGCGGCGGCGCACCTCGCTCGGCATGCCGGCGATCGGCACGCCGAACATCTCGGAGGCGGTCATGGCATGGATGTCGAGCCCGTCCTGGAACGCCTGGCGCAGCGAGGGCGTGTCGGCGATCTCGGCCAGCAGCCGCAGCTCGATCTGCGAATAGTCGGCCGAGACCAGCTTGTGGCCGGGCGCGGCGACGAAGGCCTTGCGGATCTTGCGGCCCTCCTCGGTGCGCACCGGGATGTTCTGCAGATTTGGCTCGGAGGAGGACAGCCGGCCCGTCGTCGTCGCCGCCAGCGCGAAGGAGGTGTGCACCCGGCCCGAATGCGGGTTCACATAGGTCGGCAGTGCGTCGGCATAGGTGGATTTCAGCTTCTGCAGCTGGCGCCAGTCGAGGATGCGGCGCGGCAGTTCGTGGCCCTGTTCGGCGAGCTCCTCCAGCACGTCGGCACCGGTCGACCAGGCGCCGGTCGGCGTCTTGCGCCCGCCGGGGATCTGCATCTTGCCGAACAATATGTCGCCGAGCTGCTTGGGCGAGCCGGGATTGAAGGTCTCGCCGGCCATCTCGGAAATCTCGGCCTCCAGCCGCGCCATGCCCTGCGCGAAGTCGCCGGAGAGCCGGGAGAGCATCTGCCGGTCGATGAGGATGCCGCGCCGCTCCATATTGGCGAGCACGGTGACGAGCGGGCGTTCCAGAGTCTCGTAGACCGTGCTCCTGTGCTCGGCCACCAGCCGCGCCTTCAGCACGCGCCACAGCCGCAGCGTAACGTCGGCGTCCTCGGCGGCGTACTCCACCGCCTTCTCGATGGCGACGCGGTCGAAGGTGACGGCGCCCTTCCCCTTGCCGGCGACCTCCTCATATTTGATCGGCGTGTGGTTCAGCCAGCGCATGGAGAGCGGGTCCATGCCGTGCGGCGAGGCGCCGGCGTCGAGCACATAGGAGAGCAGCATCGTGTCGTCATAGGGGGCGACCTCGATGCCGTGGCGGGCGAGGATCAGCCAGTCATATTTGAGGTTCTGGCCGATTTTCAGCACGCCTTCGTCTTCCAGCAGCGGCTTGATGGTGGCGAGCGCCGCGTCGAGCGGAATCTGGCCAGGGACCAACCCTTCCGCGAACAGCCCGTCGCCGGCGCCGACATGCTGGAGCGGCACGTAGCAGGCCTCGTTGGGCGCCAGCGCCAGCGAGAAGCCGATCAGCTCGGCCTGCATGGTGTCGAGCGAATTGGTCTCGGTGTCGATGGCGACGCAGCCGGTCTCGAACGCCTTGCCGACCCAGGCCTGCAGGCGGGCCAGGCTCGTCACCGTCTCGTAGCGGGAGCGGTCCACCGGGGTCTTGCCGGCTTCCTTGACGCGCGCCACGGCACGTCTGGTTGGCGACAGCAACTGGTCGTCGCCACCGCCGATGGAGAAACCGGCTGCCGCGCCGGCTTCTCCGCTCTCCTCGGCCTGCGGTCCCAGTCCGGCGGCCTCGGCAAAGGCCAGCGAGGCCGGCGCTCCGGCCTTCAGCCGCTCATCCGGCTCGATGGCGGCGATCTCGATCTCGTAGGTCTCGCCGACACGGCGGGTGAGGGTGGTGAACTCCATCGCCTTGAGGAAGGCGACCAGCCGCTTGCCTTCCGGCTCCACCACCGCGATCTCGTCGAGCGGCACCTCCACCGGCACGTCGCGCTTCAGCGTCACCAGCTCGCGCGACAGGCGGGCCTGGTCGGCGAAGGCGATCAGGTTCTCGCGCCGCTTGGTCTGCTTGATCTCCGGCGCGCGGGCCAGCAGCGCGTCGAGGTCGCCATATTCGGCGAGCAGCTGCGCGGCGGTCTTGATGCCGATGCCCGGCACGCCCGGCACGTTGTCCACCGAATCGCCGGCCAGCGACTGCACGTCGATGACCCTGTCCGGCGCGACGCCGAATTTCTCGAACACCTCCTCAGTGCCGATCGTCCTGTCCTTCATCGGGTCGTACATGCGGACATTGTCGTCGACGAGCTGCATCAGGTCCTTGTCGGAGGAGATGATGGTGACGCGCGCGCCGCGCTTCTTCGCCTGCTCGGCATAGGTGGCTATGATGTCGTCGGCCTCGAAGCCCGCCTGCTCGACGCAGGCGAGGTCGAACGCGCGCGTGGCTTCCCGAATGAGCGGGAATTGCGGGATCAGGTCTTCCGGCAGCTCGGGGCGCTGCGCCTTGTAGAGCGGGTAGATGTCCTTGCGGAAGGTCTGCTCGCTCTTGTCGAACACCACCGCGAGATGGGTCGGGGCGGGGGAGAAGCCCTGCGCCCGCACCAGCTTCCACAACATGTTGCAGAAGCCGGCGACCGCGCCCACCGGCAGCTTGTCGGAGGTGCGGGTGAGCGGCGGCAACGCGTGATAGGCGCGGAAGATATAGGCCGAGCCGTCGATCAGCACGACATGGTCGTTCGGGTCTACGATGTCGGTGCGGTCGGTGGTCGGGGCGGTCATGGCGGGCTCCTGTCGGGCGCGCACGATGCCGAACCCGGTCCTCCGGAGCAAGAGCGCGGGACGAGATAGTGACGGCGCGGCCGTCCGGCGCTACAGAGCCGCGAGGATACGATCATGCCCCGCTACAAGCTCACCATCGAATATGACGGCACGCCCTTCGTCGGCTGGCAGATCCAGGCGCTCGGCGCTTCCGTGCAGGGCGCGCTCACCGATGCGGTGAAGCGCTTTTCCGGCGAGCGCGTGCATGTGCAGGGGGCGGGTCGCACCGATGCCGGCGTGCACGCCACGGGGCAGGTGGCGCATATCGAACTGTCGAAGTACTGGCGCCCGGATACGGTGCGCGACGCCATGAACGCGCATCTGCGGCCCTTGCCGGTCGCCGTGCTGGCGGCGGAGGCGGCGGATGATGATTTCCACGCCCGCTTCTCGGCCGTCGGCCGCCGCTATGTCTACCGGATCATCCTCCGCCGCGCCGATCTCGCGCTGGACCGCGACCGGGCGTGGCGGGTGCTGCGCCCGCTCGATGCGCAGGCAATGGCCGAAGGCGCGCGGCAGCTGGTCGGCCGGCACGACTTCACCACCTTCCGCGCCAGAGGCTGCCAGGCCGCCTCGCCGGTGAAGACGCTGGACCGGCTGGAGGTGGAGCAGGTGCCGCTCGATTTCGGCAGCGAGATTCGCGTGCATGCGGCCGCGCGGTCGTTCCTGCACCATCAGGTGCGCTCGATGGTCGGCACGCTGGTGAAGGTCGGCGAGGGGGCGTGGACGCCCGGCGACGTGAGGGCGGCGCTGGAGGCCACCGACCGCACACGCTGCGGCCCGATGGCGCCCTCGGCGGGGCTGTATCTGGCGGAAGTGACCTATTGAGCGCGGCGCGGGGCCTGCTCCTCTCCCCGCCGGAAGAGGAGAGGAAACTCACAGCGGCTTCAGCGCGTCCATGAAGCGCACCGGCGCGCCCTGCGACGGTGTCGCCAGCTCGCCTTCCCACATCACCTTTGTGCCCCGCACGAAGGTGCCGACCGGCCAGCCGGCGACCTCCACCCCGTCATAGGGCGTCCAGCCGGGCTTGGAGGCGATCCAGCCATTGCGGATGGTCTGCCGCCGCTTGAGGTCGACCACGGTGAAATCGGCGTCATAGCCCACCGCGATCCGCCCCTTGGTGGCGATGTTGAAGATGCGTGCCGGCCCGGCGGAGGACAGGTCGACGAAGCGTTCCAGCGTCAGCCGCCCGGCATTCACATGGTCGAGCATCATCGGCACCAGCGTCTGCACGCCGGTCATACCCGAGGGGCTGTCGGGATAGGGCTTGGCCTTCTCCTCCAGCGTGTGCGGCGCGTGGTCCGAGCCGAGAACGTCGACCACGCCGTCGGCCAGCGCCTGCCAGAGCGCGGCGCGGTGGCGGGCCTCCCGCACCGGCGGGTTCATCTGCACCAGCGAGCCGAGCCGGGCGTACCAGCTCGCATCCATGGTGAGATGGTGCGGCGTCACCTCGACGGTGGCAACGTCCTTGTTGTCGCGCAGGAAGGCCATTTCCTCGGCGGAGGTGACGTGCAGCACATGCACGCGCTTGCCGACCTCGCGGGCGAGGTTGACGAGGCGGGTGGTGGCGGTCAGCGCGGCGATCTCGTCCCGCCACACCGGGTGCGAGGAGGCGTCGCCCGGCACGCGCAGACCCTTGCGCTCGGCAAGGCGCGGCTCGTCCTCGCAGTGGAACGAGGCGCGGCGGCGGATCACCTGCAGGATCGCCTTCACGCCCGGATCGTCGGCCACCAGCAGCGAGCCGGTGGACGAGCCGATGAACACCTTGATGCCGGCGGCGCCGGGCAGCATCTCCAGCTCCGGCAGGTCGTTGACGTTCTCATGCGTGCCGCCGACGAAGAAGGCGAAGTCGCAATGCATGCGCCCGGTGGCGCGGGCGATCTTGTCTTCGAGCGCGCGCGCCGAGGTGGTGAGCGGACTGGTGTTCGGCATCTCGAACACCGCCGTCACCCCGCCCATCACCGCCGCGCGGGATCCCGTCTCGAGATCCTCCTTGTGCTCCATGCCGGGCTCGCGGAAATGCACCTGGGTGTCGATCACGCCGGGCAGCACATGCAGACCGGTGCAGTCGATCGTCTCGCCGGCCCGGGCGGCGTCGAAGGAGCCGATGCCGGCGATCCGGCCGCCGGTCACGCCGACATCCCGCCGGGCGATGCCGTCCTGATTCACCACGGTGCCGCCCTTGAGGAGAAGGTCGAAGGTCAAGCTCATGGTGTCCCCGCTGGTGATGGAAGCCCTTCCGGGCTCTTAACCCAGTTCCGGCCGCAAGACCATGTCCGGGGCGGCCGTGCCACGACCCTGCCCGACGCGTCGGCTGGGTCGTGTATCGGCTCAGGCGAGGGCGAACTCCACCCGCACCGCCGTGCCGCGGCCTCCGGCCGCCTCGGCAAGCCGCGCCTTGCCGCCGAGCTGGGTGGCGAGCCCTTGGATGATCCGCCAGCCGAGGCTCTTGCTGCCGACCAGATCCACCCCCTGCGGCAGGCCGCGCCCATCGTCGGAGATGGTGATCTCGAAGCGCCGCTCTCCTTGAGGCGTCACAATGATGCGCACCGTGCCGCCGCTGCCGGGTGCAAAGGCGTGCTTGAGCGAATTGGTGACGATCTCGGCGACCAGCATGGAGAGCGTGGTGAGCTGAGCCACGTTCAGCGGCAGGTCCGGCGAGGAGACCTCGCTGGCGATGCCCTCGACGCCGGCGGCGGCAATGAGATCGCTGCACAACTCGCGGAGAAACTGGGCGGTCGGCATGTCCAGCCGCTCGGGAGCGTAGAGATGGCGATGGATGCGCGAGATGGTGTCGAGCCGCATCCGCGCCTCGTCGAGCGCCACCAGCGCATGCCGCGGCTCGTCGGCGGCACGGCGCTTGTGCAGGTTCAGCAGCGCCGCCACGAACTGCATGTTGTTGGCGACGCGGTGCTGCAATTCCTGGAACATGATGTGCTGGCTCTCATAGAGCCGTGCGGTGGTCGCCTCCTCCTCGCGCAGTTGCTCGGCGGCGCCGAAGGTGAAGTGGATCAGCGCGATGTCGATCGAGGCGATGGCGACGAAGAAGGCAAGCGCGATCAAAGCCTGGCCGTCGGCGATGTTCATGCCGGTCGCCGGGCCGATGAAGAATGCCCAGGCGGCGAGGGCGGACAGCGCCGCGCAGGTGATGCCCGGCCGCAGCCCGCAGAAGAAGGTGGCCAGGATCACCGCCGGGAAGAAGGTGAGGAAGGGGAAGCCTGGCGGCAGCACGCCGTCGACGGCGAAGCGCAGCGCCACCGCGGCCACGAACATGGCGATGCCGACGGCGTCGCCCAGCCAGGGATGGTGGCGCAGCGGCCGCGCCGCGGTGACCAGCTTCCAGAACAGCGAAACCCTGGGCGATCCGGGCCGATGCGGCTCAGCCATGTCGCGGGATGACCGCTAGGCGGGCATTCCGCAGTGAAGTGCGGCGAGCGCCGCTCCGGCGCCATGCCGTGTCCTGAACTGCCATCGATCCGAAGGCTCCTGATTCGCCGTGCCACGTGCATGCCCGATGGTTGCCGGCCTGAGATACCGTCTTGTAGAGACCCTCGGGGCCGGCTTCTGCACACTGGTGAACATTTCTCCCCCTACTGCGTTGCCTATCTGTCGAAAGGCGACAGGGGTGAGAGAGATGGCGATGGCGGGGGCGACCAATATTCCGATCAACGGCGCGGCGACCGGCAATAATCTTCTCGCCGCGGTGCGGGAGATGGATTTCGCCTTGCTGCGCGGCCATCTGATGCGGCTGGAGCGGCCGGCCGGCGCGGTGCTTTACGAGCCGGGCGACGATGTGCGCACCGTCTATTTCCCCTGCGGCCCGACGCTCGTCTCCTTCATGGTGATGCTGGAGGATGGCCGTCCCGCCGAGGTCGGCATGGTCGGGCGCGAGGGTGCCGTCGGCGGCATCGTCAGCCAGGGCCGGCTGCCGGCCTATTGCCGGGCGCAGGTGCAGATCGGCGGGGCGCTGCTGCGCCTCGACAGCGCCGACCTCGAGCGCGCCAAGGAACACTCGCTCACCCTGCGTCACCTGTTCTCGCGCTATGCCGATTGCCTGCTGGCGCAGATCTTCCAGTCGGTGGCCTGCAACGCCGCCCATTCCATCGAGCAGCGCACGGCCAAATGGCTGCTCGGTGCCATGGATCGCACCGGCGACGAGAATGTCCGGCTCACCCAGGAGCAACTCGCCGCCATGCTGGCGGTCGGCCGCTCCTATATTGGCCGCGTGCTGAATTCGCTGCGCGAAGCGGGTGCCGTCGATACCCGCCGCGGCCGGCTGGTGGTGAAGGATGCGACGCGCTTGCGGCAGATCAGCTGCGACTGTTCCGATGCGGTGCGCCGTCATTTCGACGAGGTGCTGAACGGGGTCTATCCCGGCGGCGATCTCACCGGCCACGGCGTCGACATCGGTGCGCCGGCCGCCCCGCGCCGGACGTGAAAGCCGGCGCATCGCCGGCGTCACCGGGCGTTCCGTCCGACAGCGTGCCCGGCCGATGTGCGGCGGCTCTTGCCCGCGTCGTCGGGGCGCCTTACCTGTGCGGAACGGTCGGTCCGCCGGCCGAGTCGGTGCCTCTACCGGCGTCCATGGTGCCGGGAGACGGCTGAATGCCCATCGCTCTTTTCCAACAGCGCGCCCTAGCCCGGATCGACGGCGCCGATGCGGCGCATTTCCTCGACAATCTGCTCACCGCCCGCACCCCGGCGCCGGGGGCGGCGCGCTATGCCGCGCTGCTGACCCCGCAGGGCAAGATCATCGCCGACATGTTCGTGCTCGGTGTCGATGGCGGTTTCCGCCTCGACCTGCCCGCCGACCGGCTTGCCGATCTGCTCAAGCGCCTGACGCTTTACCGCCTGCGCGCCAAGGTGGAGATCGCGGCGCTGGAAGGCTGGCGCGTCGGCGTCGCCTGGGGCGATGATGTGCCGCCCGCGGGGGCTGCCGCCTTTGCCGATCCGCGCCTGCCGGCGCTCGGCACCCGCTTCCTGCTCGCTCCCGACGCCGCCGTCGCGCCGGATGCCGACGAGGCGGACTGGCAGGCGCACAGGGTGGCGCTCGGCGTGCCGGAAGGCGGGCGCGACTTCGCCTATGCCGACGCCTTCCCGCATGAGGCGGATATGGACCAACTCAACGGCATCGACTTCGACAAGGGCTGCTATGTCGGCCAGGAAATCGTCAGCCGCATGCAGCATCGCGGCACCGCCCGCACCCGGATCGTGCCGTTCGCCATTTGCGGCCAGCCGCCGGCGCCCGGCACGCCGATCATCGCCGGCGGCAAGACGCTCGGCACCGTAGGCTCGGGTGTCGAAGGACGGCTGCTGGCGCTGATCCGCCTCGACCGTCTCGCCGAAGCCCGTGATTCCGGGTTGGCCATCGAGGCGGACGGCGCGACGCTGGTGCCCGAGCGGCTCGAATGGGCGAGCTTCGCCATTCCCGGCGCCGGGAGCGCCGCCTAATGTCCAAGAACGCCAACCCCCTGCACGCCGACGGCCGGCATCGCTGCCGCTGGTGCGGCACCGACCCGCTCTATATCGCCTATCACGACGAGGAATGGGGCGTGCCGGAGCGCGACGACCGGGCGCTGTTCGAGAAGCTGATCCTCGACGGCTTCCAGGCCGGCCTCGCCTGGATCACCATCCTGCGCAAGCGCGACGGATTCCGTCGCGCCTTTGACGGCTTCGAGCCGGAGATCATCGCCGGTTACGGGTCGGACAAGGTCGAGGCGCTGATGCAGGATGCCGGCATCGTGCGCAACCGCGCCAAGATCGAGGCCACCATCCGCTCCGCCCGCGCCTGGCTCGATATCATGGACAAGGGGCCGGGCTTCTCGGCGCTGCTCTGGGGCATCAACGGCCCGACCTTGGACAATCGCCGCGAGGCGGGCGCGCCGCCGCTCGTCACCTCGCCGGTGGCGCAGGCGATGTCGAAGGAGCTGAAGGGCCGCGGCTTCAATTTCGTCGGCCCGACCATCGTCTATGCCTTCATGCAGGCGGTCGGCATGGTGGACGACCATGACCTCACCTGCCACCGGCATGGGGCGCGGGAATTCGGAGGCCGACGTTGAGCCCACCCCGCGCGCCGCGCGCGTGGCAGCGCATGCTCTCCGGCCGGCGGCTCGACCTGCTCGACCCCTCGCCGCTCGACATCGAGATCGAGGACATCGCCCACGGCCTCGCCCGCGTCGCTCGCTGGAACGGCCAGACCCGCGGCGAGCAGATCTTCTCCGTCGCCCAGCACTCGGTGCTGGTCGAGCTGATCGCCCGCCGGCAGGCCGAGGCCGCCGGCATTGAACTCGACCGCCGCTGGTGCCTCGCCATGCTGCTGCACGACGCGCCGGAATATGTGGTCGGCGATATGATCAGCCCCTTCAAGGCGGTGCTGGGCGGCGACTATAAGGGCGTCGAGGCACGCCTGCTGGCGGCGGTGAGCCTGCGCTTCGGCCTGCCGGTGCAGTGGCCGGCGGTGCTGGTGAAGAAGGTGAAGGCCGCCGACCGCGCCAGCGCCTTCCTGGAGGCCACCCGCCTCGCCGGCTTCGAGGTCAATGAAGCCAGACGGTTCTTCGGCACGCCGTTTCCGCTCGACCCGGCCGTCGAGCGCGAGCATCTCTCGCCTTGGAGCGCGGGTGAAGCCAAGGCGCGTTTCCTCGCCCGCTTCACCGAACTCGCGTCGATATCCTCGCATGGCCCGTCGGCCGGAGGCCCGCCATGATCCATGTCTGCCCGCTCTCGCGTCTCGAGGAGACGGTGGCGCGCACCCGCGCCTCGCATGTGCTCACCGTGATCAATCGCGGCACGACGGTGCCGCGTCCGGCCGCCATCCGCGCCGAGGACCATCTTTTCATCGGCTTCAACGACATAGTGGAGCCGCAGGAAGGGCTGATCCATCCGGCGGCGGAGCATGTCGAGGCGATCCTCGGCTTTATCAGCCGCTGGCCGCGCCAGGCGCCGCTGGTGGTGCACTGCTTCGCCGGCATCAGCCGCTCCACCGCCTCGGCCTTCATCGCCGCCTGTGCGCTCGCCCCCGAGCGCGACGAGGCGGCGATCGCCCGCGCCCTGCGCGCCGCCTCGCCCAGCGCCACTCCCAACGCGCTGCTGGTCTCGCTCGCCGATGCCGCGCTCGGCCGGCAGGGGCGGATGAGCGCGGCGATCGCCGGCATCGGCCGCGGCAGCGAGGCGATGCTGGGCGAGCCGTTCGAGATCGCGCTCTGATCGCGGATCGCTCCGGCGATTTCCATCCCGTGAAGTGAGTGCCGAGGGATCATGCTCCGGCCGCATTCTGCGGCTATTGGGCAACAGTCGCGGCTGAAAAGACACAGGCCGGCGAATTACCGAGCGTCGTTAACCCTTGTTCAAAACATGGGCAGACCATCGGGATCGTCGTGCTATGGTGAGTCGGGGCGCGGCCAGCACGCGCGGAGGTGCCAGTTTGTCCGAGATTACCGATCCGACCGCCATCGATCCCGCCGCCGAGCGGGCGCAGGAAGACGAGCGCCATGCCGCGCTCGCTTATCTCGACGAGGCGTGGAACGAGGCGGTCTATGACGGTCTCGACGAGGACTGTCTCGCCCAGGCGGCGCTGTTCACCGCCATCCGCTCGATGGTGGCCACCTATGGCGAGGACGCGGCCGCCGATTTCGCCGGACGCCTCGCCGAGCGCATCCGTGCCGGCGAATACACGGTGCCGATGAACCGCCAGTAATGCCCGTCAGTCGGGCGGCGCTGCCCGGCTGAGGATGTCCAGCCCGCCCACATCAGCTTCAAGCGTGGTCCAGCCGCGACGGCGGTAGTAGCCGGCATTTGCCGGCAGCGCCGCCAGATGGATCCGTCGATGGCCGAGGCGAAAGCCGAGCCGGCTCGCGGTCTCGACCAACGCCGCGCCGATGCCGGCCCGCCGGTGCGGCGGCTCCACCCACAATGCCGCCACCCAGGGCGATAGCGCCGGGCGCTGCTCCACATCGGTGGCGATCAGCGAGACGGTGCCGAGGAACTGCGCGTCGCGATGGGCCACCAGAGCGGTCGGCACCGGCTGGGTGCCGAGGCTTTCCTCCAGCCGCAGGCGCAGGGCATCCAGCGACACTCCCTGGTCCTGCCACCAAGCGCGCCAGACCCGATCGGCCACGACCGGGACGAAATGTGGAGCCGTACGCAGGTCGCAGATGCCCGCTCCGCTGCCTGCGGGTGGGAGCCTGGCCGGATCGCACGCCTGCGTCTTCGCGCTGTTGGCCATCTCGCCTCGCCCCCCGGTCGTGCCGTTCGGCGGTGCCGGCAAATGTGATCCGCGGTCATCGGGTTCGGAAACGCCAAAAAGCGCGGCGACATCGTCACCGCGCTTCACGGATGGTCGACGGGAGCCCCGAGAGGGGCGGCGCGATCAGCGGCCGCCGACGGTCGGCTTCGGCTTGGACGGCAGCAGGCCTTCGCGCTGGGCGCGCTTACGGGCCAGCTTGCGCGCGCGACGGACGGCCTCGGCCTCCTCGCGGGCGCGCTTCTCGGAGGGCTTCTCGTAATGGCCGCGCAGCTTCATCTCGCGGAAAATGCCTTCGCGCTGCATCTTCTTCTTGAGGGCCTTCAGGGCCTGATCGACATTGTTGTCCCGAACGAGAACCTGCACGTGTCTTCCTCTTCGTGCCTTCGCTATCGCGTATGCGTTGAATATCGGCGACCGGAGGCGTCGTTCCGCCTTCAGGCAGAAACCGCGCAGATCCGATCAAGGTGTGCGCACATAGCAGACCCGCCCCGCCTTGTCCACAGCGGTGGTGGTGAGGCCGGGCGAATCCGCCGCCGGCCGGTGCCTTCAGGTGCCGCGCCGCTATTCGGCGCCGTGGATGATGATCACCTCGGCCTCGGCGGCCGCCTTGCGGAAGGCGAGCGCCGCCTGGTACTCGGGCGAATGATAGGCGGCGACGGCGGTCGCATAGTCCTTGAATGCCAGCACCACATTGCGCGAGCGGGCGGGGCCGTGTACCGCCTCATGCTTGCCGCCGCGCACCAGGAACCAGCCCTTGGCGTGCTCCACCGCGATGGCGTCGGCGGCGATATAGGGCTTGTAGCCCTCGGCGTCGTGAACGTCGATGCGCATCACCCAATAGGCGGTGCCCGGCCCGGAGGCCGGCCCGTCGATCACGCCCGCCGCCGGCTGGTTGCCCTCATATTCCTCGATGACGAGATGCTCGCCATCGGAGGCGGCCAGACGGTGCTGGTAGGCGGCCTGGTATTCCGGCGAGTTGAAGCAGGCGAGCGCCGTCTCGTAGTCCTTGAACTCGACGACCACATTGCGCGCGCGGGCAATACCCTCGGGCGCCTCGAACGCCCCGCCGCGCACCAGGAAGCGGCCGCCATAGGCGGCGATCGCCGCATCGGCGCCGGCGACATAGGGCTTGTAGGCCTCGGCGTCGTTCACGTCGATGCGGCTGATCCAGTAACCCTTGGCCATGCTGTCGAAACCTTCCCGTTCGGAAAACTCAGGCGCCCGCGAGCGCGGCGGCGATCTCGGCCTGCACGGCGCGGGCGGCGGCGGCCGGATCGGGCGAGGCGACGATCGGCCGGCCGACCACCAGATGATCGGCGCCGGCGCGGATGGCGGCGGCCGGCGTGGCGATGCGCTTCTGGTCGCCGGCGGCGGCCCCCTGCGGGCGCACGCCCGGGGTGACGATGGCGCGCTTGGGGCCCAGCACCTCGCGGACCATCGCCGCATCGGTGGGGGCGCAGACGATGCCGTCAATGCCGGTTTCATGCGCCTGCTCGACCCGCCGCCGCACCGTCGCCTCGACGCCGGCGGCATAGCCGGCTTCGGCGAGGTCGGCCTCGTCATAGGAGGTCAGCACGGTGACGGCGAGGATACGCAGCGGGCTGGCGCCCTTGCCTTCCATCGCCGCGCGCATGGTCTGGGGATAGGCGTGCACGGTGAGGAAGCTGGCGCCCATGCCGGCGACGCTCGCCACGCCGCGCGCCACGGTGTTGCCGATGTCGTGCAGCTTGAAGTCGATGAAGACCTTCTTGCCCTCGCCGATCAGCTCGCGGGCGAAGCCGAGGCCGCCGGCGAAGCCGAGCTCATAGCCGATCTTGTAGAAGCTGACGGTGTCGCCGAGCTTCGAGACCACGTCCTCGGCCGCCCGGAGCGAGGGCAGGTCGAGGGCGACGATCAACCGGTCGCGCGGATCGGCAACGGCTAGGCGCGCGGCGGGGCTCATCGGCGGTCTCCGGTCGACTGGTCCTCGGGCCCCGTGCGGCGCACGGCGGCTTCGGGCGGTGCCTGGCGCTAGGCGCGCAGGCCTGCGCGCAGCGCCGACTGGTCGATAAGCGCGCGCAGCGTTCCGCGCAAGCGTTCGAGCTGCCGATCGTCCTTGAAATCCCCGGCGTCGGTGAAGGCCTGGTGCGCGGCGGGCACCATCGCCTGCTCGGCGAGCACCAGCGCACTCAGCCCGAGCGCCAGCACCTGCCGCAGCATCATCGCCGCGCGGTAGCCGCCGAGCGCGCCCGGCGAGGTCGAGCCGATGGCGAAGACCGGTCCCTTGAACGGGTCGTGCCCGCCGCCGCCCGCAGCGCTTCCCCCGCTTATGCCCTTGGCGCGGCTCGCCCAGTCGATGGCGTTCTTCAGCAGCGGCGGCACCGAGGCATTGTATTCCGGCGTGGCGATGAACACCCCGTCGGCCAGCGCCAGCTGGTCGCGCAGCTGCTCGGCGGCCTGCGGCACGCCTTCCTCGGCTTCGAGATCGGCGTCGTAGATCGGCAGCGGGTAGTCCTGCAGCGAGATCAGCACCGGCTCGGCACCGAGCAGGGCGAGCTCCTTGGCGGCCAGTGCCGCGAGATGTGCCGAATAGGAGCCGGTACGGATCGAGCCGGCGAAGCTGAGGATCTTTGGCGGGCGCATGGCTCTCTCCGCGGGAGCGTGATGAGGGCGGGCGGGGGCGGGGTAGTGTCCGCCGCCGCTCTGTCGCCGGGGGCGGGACGTCAGGCGGTGCGGGAACGGTACACCCAGACCCGGGCCGGCGGCAGGTTGGCCCAGATGCGCGGGCTGCGGTGGGAATCGAAGCGCTCGGGCTGCAACGGCACCGGCGAGACCACGGCATAGGTGAACTGGATGAACGGCGCCTGCGGCCGGGACAGGTCGAAGGATTGGTCGAGCAGGCTGTAGCGCTCGGCGACCGGCCGGGTGAACAGCGGCAGCGAGGAGACCACCGCCGCCGCCGGCTTGTCGAGCGAGCCGTCGAGCGTCTTGCCGATGCCATAGGCGTCGCCGCGGATCACCGTCGCGCCGGGAAAGCGGGTCCTGAGCAGCTTGCAGAACTCCGGGTTGTATTCGATCAGCACCAGCCGCTCCTGCGCCACGCCGCGGGCGATCAGTGCCGCCGTTACCGGCCCGGTGCCGGGCCCGAGCTCGATGACCGGGCCATCGGAATCCGGGTCGACATAGCCGGCCATGGTGCGCGCCAGCGCCCGGCCGGACGGCGACACCGCCCCGGTACGTAGCGGATCCTGCAGCCAGGATTGGAGGAAGCGGACTTCGTCGGGACGTGCCTTTTGGCCGTCGGAGCAGGAACGATGCAGCATGCCACTTGGATTCCAGAGCGCCGAAACGGAACGGCCGTGAATGAAGGGGACGATATGCAATCCTGGAAGACTATGCGCGCTATCGGGCAATGTTAAGTCATCGCGATGACGCGGGCGTTACACCGGCCGGACATTCCGGCCGCTGCCGATACGTCATGCGTCGAGGTCATTCGGCGTCGCCGGCGAAGAAATCCTTGACCTTGGCGAAGAAGCCGTGCGCCTCGGGATGGTTTTCCGTCGAGGATTCCGCCTCGAATTCGGCGAGCAGCTCGCGTTGGCGGCGGGTGAGGTTCTGCGGCGTCTCCACCACCACCTGCACATACATGTCGCCGCGGGTGCGGGTGCGCAGCACCGGCATGCCCTTGCCGCCGAGGCGGAAGCGCTTGCCGGACTGGGTACCCTCCGGGATCTTCACCTTGGAGGTGTCGCCATCTATGGTCGGCACCTCGAAGGAGCCGCCCAGAGCCGCCGTCACCATCGAGATCGGCGCCCGGCAGAACAGGTCGGCGCCGTCGCGCTGGAAGAAGTCGTGCGGGGCGATGGACAGGAAGATGTAGAGGTCGCCCGACGGGCCGCCGCGCGTCCCGGCCTCGCCTTCGCCACCGAGGCGGATGCGGGTGCCGTCCTCGACGCCGGCGGGGATCGCGACCTCCAGCGTGCGCTCCTTGGTCACCTTCCCGGCGCCGGCGCAGGCCGGGCAGGGATCCTCGATCACCTGGCCGCGGCCCTGGCAGCTCGGGCAGGTGCGCTCCAGGGTGAAGAAGCCCTGGGCCTGGCGCACGCGGCCGGCGCCGCCGCAGGTGCGGCAGGTGGTCGGCTGGGTGCCCGGCTTCGCACCGGTGCCGGTGCAGGCCTCGCAGGTGATCGAGGTCGGCAGGTGCAGGGTGGCATCCTTGCCGGAGAAGGCTTCCTCGAGCGTGATTTCCATGTTGTAACGCAGGTCCGCCCCGCGCTCGCGGCCGGTGCCGCGCCCGCCGCCGCGGCGCCCGCCGCCGCCCATGCCGAACAGGTCGTCGAAGATGTCGGAGAAGGTGGAGGCGAAATCATTGCCGAAGCCGGGGCCGGCCCCGCCGCCGCCATTCTCGAAGGCGGCGTGGCCGAAGCGGTCATAGGCGGCGCGCTTCTGCGGGTCCTTCAGCACATCATAGGCTTCGCTGATCTGCTTGAAGCGGGCCTCGGCCGCGGCATCGCCGGGGTTCCTGTCGGGGTGCCACTTCATGGCGAGCTTGCGATAGCTCGACTTCAGTTCCCCGTCCGAACAGGTGCGGTCCACTTCGAGCAGTTCGTAATAGTCGATCTTGGCCATGGGTCGCCGTGCCGCCGAATCGTTGTGTCCACCGGCCAGCCGCGCCGTTCGGATCCGTCATGGATGCGCAGGCTGGAGGGACGTTCGGGCCCGTTACATGCAGGAAGCTTGCCGCCGGAGACCTCGTCCGGCAGCAAATCTGCCGGGGCCCGGGCGCTCGCTCGCCTGCATCGTCATTACAAAGCCGCCCCGGAAGCGGACTCCCGGGGCGGGGTGTCGGAGAAGCCTGTCAGGCCGACTTCTTCTTGTCGTCGTCGACTTCGGTGAACTCGGCGTCCACCACGTCGTCCTTCGGCGCGCCGGCCTCGGCCTCGCTGCCACCCTGCTGGGCGGCATACATCGCCTCGCCCAGCTTGAGGGAGGCCTGGGCGAGAGCATTGGTCTTGGCGGTGATCGCCTCGGCGTCGTCGCCTTCCAGCGCGGTCTTCAGCTCGGCGATCGCGGTCTCGATGGCGCCCTTCTCGGCCGCGCCGACCTTGTCGCCATGCTCGGCGAGGGCCTTCTCGGTCGAGTGGATCAGCGCCTCGCCATGGTTCTTCGCCTCGACGGCGGCGCGGCGCTTCTTGTCCTCGGCGGCGTGCGCCTCGGCATCCTTCACCATCTTGTCGATGTCGGCGTCCGAGAGGCCGCCCGAAGCCTGGATGCGGATCTGCTGCTCCTTGCCGGTGCCCTTGTCCTTGGCCGACACGTTGACGATGCCGTTGGCGTCGATGTCGAAGGCGACCTCGATCTGCGGCACGCCGCGCGGCGCCGGCGGGATGCCGACGAGGTCGAACTGACCGAGGATCTTGTTGTCCGCCGCCATTTCGCGCTCGCCCTGGAACACGCGGATGGTCACCGCGGTCTGGCCATCTTCCGCCGTGGAGAACACCTGGCTCTTCTTGGTCGGGATGGTGGTGTTGCGGTCGATCAGGCGGGTGAACACGCCGCCCAGCGTCTCGATGCCGAGCGAGAGCGGGGTGACGTCGAGCAGCAGCACGTCCTTCACGTCGCCCTGCAGCACGCCGGCCTGGATGGCGGCGCCGATGGCGACCACTTCATCCGGGTTGACGCCCTTGTGGGGCTCCTTGCCGAAGAACTGCTTCACGATCTCCTGCACCTTCGGCATGCGGGTCATGCCGCCGACCAGCACCACTTCGTCAATCTGCCCGGCGGTGAGGCCGGCATCCTTGAGCGCCTTGCGGCACGGCTCGACGGTGCGCTGGATCAGGTCGTCCACCAGCGCCTCGAATTTGGAGCGGGTGAGCTTCATGGTCAGATGCTTCGGCCCGGAGGCGTCGGCGGTGATGAAGGGCAGGTTGATCTCGGTCTGCTGCGCGCTCGACAGCTCGATCTTCGCCTTTTCGGCGGCTTCCTTCAGCCGCTGGAGGGCGAGCTTGTCGTTGCGCAGGTCGATGCCCTGCTCCTTCTTGAACTCGTCGGCGAGATAGTTGACGAGCCGCATGTCGAAGTCTTCGCCGCCGAGGAAGGTGTCGCCATTGGTGGACTTCACCTCGAACACGCCGTCGCCGATCTCCAGCACCGAGACGTCGAAGGTGCCGCCGCCGAGGTCGTAGACCGCGATGGTGCCGGCCGACTTCTTGTCGAGGCCGTAGGCGAGCGCCGCCGCGGTGGGCTCGTTGATGATGCGCAGCACCTCGAGGCCGGCGATGCGGCCGGCGTCCTTGGTGGCCTGGCGCTGGGCGTCGTTGAAATAGGCCGGGACGGTGATCACCGCCTTGTCGACCTTGGCGCCGAGATAGGCCTCCGCGGTCTCCTTCATCTTCTGCAGCGTGAAGGCGGAGATCTGCGAGGGCGAATATTTCTTGCCGTCCGATTCGAGCCAGGCATCGCCATTGTCGCCCTTCACGATCGAATAGGGGACGAGCTTCTTGTCCTTCTCGATGATCGGGTCGTCGTAGCGGCGGCCGATCAGGCGCTTCACCGCGAAGAAGGTGCGCTCGGGATTGGTGACCGCCTGGCGCTTGGCCGGCTGGCCGACCAGACGCTCGCCGTCCTCGGTGAAGGCGACGATGGAGGGCGTCGTGCGGGCGCCTTCCGCGTTCTCGATCACCTTGGGCGAGGTGCCTTCCATGACCGCGACGCAGCTATTGGTCGTGCCGAGATCGATACCGATGACTTTAGACATGCATATTCTCCTTCTGGCAGGCCGGCCGGGCCTCATGAAGCACCCGGAGAGGAACGACACCGGCGCTCGTTGCGCCACGCCGTCCCTCCGGACCGGCCTCCGATAGATTGGGTACGACGCCTTTTCCGAGCGTCGTTCGCTCGCCGATATAGGGGCGGCGTTACGCGCCTGCAAGAAGCCTTCTCGGGTTGAATCCGAGCCATTTTGGATTGAAGCGGGGCCGCGGGCGACTGGCCGCGGCTTCCTTGGGCAACGCGCAGCGGCAGGCCGGGGCCACGCCTCAGGCCGCCACGGCGGTGGCGACGCCGCGGAACCGCTCCGCCAGCTCCCTCAGCACCGGCACCTGGGTGCCGATCTCCCGCCAGTGGCGCGGGTTGAGCTCGAGGATTGCCGTCGCCGCGGAGGCGAGCGGAACCGCCTCGGCGACCGCCTGCCAGTCGATGGAGCCCCAGCCGATCGGCAGGTGCAGGTCGCCCTCGCCGAAGGCCACCGCCTCGGCGGGATGATAGGTCCACAGGTCGTTCGGCCGGCCGAAGCTGTCGTGCAGATGCAGATGCGCGACATAGGGCGCCAGTGCCGCGATCTCGGCGATCGGGTCGTGCCGGGTATCGGCGCAGCGGATGAAGGCGTGGCTGACGTCGAGCGTCGCCCTTACCGCCTCGTGGTCGATGGCGGCGAGCTCGCCGGCCAGCTTCAGCGGGGTCGCGGTCTCCCGCGCGCCGGCGAAGCGGAAGATGTTCTCGACGCACAGCGTCAGCCCGGCGGCGGCGGCGCGGTCGCCGGCGCGCACCAGCGCCTCGCGCTGGCGGGCATAGGCGAGTTCGATGTCGTCGCCCTGTTCGCGCACGATGCCGGTATGGATGACCAGATTATCGGCGCCGATGGTGCCGGCGATCTCGATCGCGGCATCGAGCACCGCTTCATGGCGCGGCAGCCGCTCGGGCAGGTCCATCAGGTTGATGGAGAGCGGGCCGTGCACCGTGTAGCGCAGATTGCGGCCGGCGAGGTGGCTCGTGAGGTCGGCGAGCCGGCTGGTGAGCACGCGGCCGCCGACGATGAGGTGCCACGCATACGCCGGCAGCTCCACCACATCGACGCCGAGCGCCTCCGCTTCGTCGAGAGAGAGGCCGAGATCGTCGAACTCGGGACTGCCTTCACGCAGGGAATAGCCACAGGCACGGATGGGGGAAACCGGGAGGGGCATCTGCATCGTTCGGAATTTCCTTCACTTCGCAGGTTGATAGAGGTCATGCGGACGCCGGAGCGCCGCTCGGGCGACGCACCTGCGCCTCCAGCATGACATGCGAATGTCGGAATCGCCTAATGCCCTAGGGTCATCAGGGCCTTGAGCCGCCTTACATTTTCGGCGTGATCCAGCCCATATAGGCGCCTTCGGCATCCCGTATGATGGCGATCCGGCCGACGCCGGGCACGTCGAAGGGCGGCCGGGCGATGGTGCCGCCGGCGGCCTCCGCCTCGCCGGCGCGCGCATCGACGTCGTCGACGGCAATGTAGGTCAGCCAGTGCGCCGGCATGTCCTTGAAGTCCGGCCCGGCGAGCGGAAACAGCCCGCCGATTTCCGTGTCGCCCTTCCTGATGAGCCAGTACTCGCCCTCCGCCATGGGGAAGGGCGTGAAGCTCCATCCCATCAGCCGACCGTAGAAGGCCTTGGCGGCGGCGGGATCGGGGCTGTTGAGCTCGTTCCAGACGAAGCTGCCGTGCTGCGGCGTCTCGGACATGGGCGGGTTCCTCCCGTGCGGCGCCGGCCGGCGGAAGGGCCGGTGCGGCGATGTTAACCGTCCGGATACGATAACCCGAGAAAGGCGCTCCGTGGCGTAGCGGCAACCCGTTCTCCTCGGCCATCTTGATGCCGTCATCGCTTGCGATGTCGCCGGAACCTCTCTAGACCGATCAATGGACGGCGCTTGTCTCAAGCAGCCGCGCGGCGCATCCCGGAAAATGCAGCTCTATCATCACCCCTTCTGCCAGTTCTCGCGCATGATCCGTCTCGCCCTCGGCGAGATGGGAATGGACCCCGAACTCATCGAGGAACGGGTGTGGGAACGTCGCCCGGGCTTCCTGATGCTCGACCCGGCCGGCCAGACGCCGGTGCTGACGGAGGCGGACGGGCTGGTGGTGCCGGGCGGGACCGTGATTGCCGAATATCTCGACGAGACCTATGGCCATGTGATGGGCGATCGCCGGCTGCTGCCCGCCGGCCGCGAGGACCGCGTCGAGGTGCGCCGGCTGATGGCGTGGTTCAACGAGAAGTTCTACTTCGAGGTCTCCGAGCCGCTGGTGCGCGAGAAGGTCTACAAGCGCTACATGCCGCGCGAGGCCGGCGGGGGGCCGCCGGACATGCCGGCGATCCGTGCCGCGCGCGCCAATATCCGCTATCATCTGCATTATATCGGCTGGCTTCTGAAGACGCGGAACTGGCTCGGCGGCGACCGGCTCACCTATGCCGACCTCGCCGCCGCCGCCCATATTTCCTGCGTCGATTACCTGGGCGACGTGCCGTGGCACGAGGACGAGACGGCGAAGATCTGGTACGCGCGCATCAAGTCGCGCCCGGCCTTCCGGCCGCTGCTCGCCGTGACCATGGCGGGGATGCCGCCGGCCGCCTGCTACGCGGATCTGGATTTCTGAACCCGCGGGCGTCCGACGCACCGCCCGCTGCCGCTGCCAGGGCGCTGCTCCAGCAATTGGCCCGCGACGAGGGGTTCGACGCCATCGGCATCTGCGCCGCCGATTCCATCCCGCAGGCCGCGCCGCGCCTCGCGCAGTGGCTGGCCTCCGGCGCCCAGGGCGACATGGAGTGGATGGAAGAGACCGCCGCGCGCCGTTCCTCGCCGCATCGCCTGTGGCCGGAGGCACGCTCGGTCGTCATGCTCGGCCTCAATTACGGCCCGGACGAGGATCCCCGCGCGGCACTGGCGGACCGGGCGCGCGGCGCCATCTCGGTCTATGCCCGCGGCGACGACTATCACGAGCTGGTCAAAGGCAAGCTGAAGCGCATCTGCTCGCGCTTCGTGCCGCGCGCTGGCGGTCCTGAGAACGTCGCCGTGAAGGTGTTCGTCGATACCGCGCCGCTGATGGAAAAGCCGCTGGCCGCCGCCGCCGGCCTCGGCTGGCAGGGCAAGCACACCAATCTGGTCTCGCGCGAGAAGGGGTCCTGGCTGCTGCTCGGCGCCATCGCCACCACGCTGGAACTGCCGCCGGACGCGCCGGAGGGCGACCATTGCGGCTCGTGCCGCGCCTGCCTCGATGCCTGCCCGACCGGGGCCTTCCCCGCCCCCTATCGCATCGATGCCCGCCGCTGCGTGTCCTATCTCACCATCGAGCATCGGGGGCCGATCCCGCGCGCGCTGCGCCCGCTGATCGGCAACCGCATCTATGGCTGCGACGATTGCCTCGCCGCCTGCCCGTGGAACAAGTTCGCGCAGCTGGGCCGCGAGGCCCGGCTCGCCGCCCGCGACGAGAACCGCAATCCCGCCTTGGCGGAACTCGCCCGGCTCGACGATGCGCAGTTCCGCGCCCGCTTCAGCAAGAGCCCGATCAAGCGGACCGGACGGGTGCGTTTCCTGCGCAATGTGTTGACCGCCATTGGCAATTCCGGCGATCCGGCGCTGGCCGGCGAGGCCGAGCGCCTGCTTGCCGATTCCGAGCCGCTGATCCGTGGCGCGGCGGTCTGGGCGCTGTCGCGCCTCGTCCCGCCCGCCACCTTCGCCGGCCTCGCCGCCCGCCATGCGCCGGGCGAGCCCGATGCCGGCGTGCGGGCGGAATGGGAGACTTCCTTGGAGAGCGCCGCGTGACCACGCTGATCTGTCTCGGCTACGGCTTCTGCGCCCGCGGCTATGCCGCGTTGTTCGCCGGGCACTTCTCCCGTGTCCTCGGCACCTCGCGGCAGGGCGCCGGCGCGCAGGGGCCGGTGGAACTGCTGGCACCGGATTCGCCGGGCCTCGCCGCGGCGATATCCGGCGAGGCGGCGGTGCTGGCCAGTGCCGCGCCGGGGGAAGCGGGCGACCCGTTCCTGCCTGCCCTCGCCGGTGCCTTGGAGCGGGGCTCCGGCCCGATCGTCTATCTCTCCACCATCGGCGTCTATGGCGACAGCGCCGGGGCCTGGATCGACGAGAGCGCCCCTCTCGCCGCCGCGAAACCCCGCGCGAGCCGCCGCATCGAGGCGGAGGCGGCGTGGCGCGCGCTCGGCGCCCGCGCCGGCCGGCCGGTGGCGATCCTGCGGCTGGGGGGCATCTATGGGCCCGGTCGCAACGCGCTGGTCGACGTCGCCGATGGCAGCGCCCGCTGCATCGAGCGGGACGGCCAGATGTTCAACCGCATCCATGTCGACGACATCGCCCGCACCATCGACGCCGCCTTCCGCCTCGGTTTCGACGGGGTGGTGAACGTCGTCGACGACGAGCCCTCGCCGGCATGCGCCCCGGTGCGCCATGCCGCCCGCCTGCTCGGCCGGCCGGAACCGGTGGCGGTGCCGTTCGCGCAGGCCGCGCCCGCCATGTCGGCGATGGCGCTGTCTTTCTGGGCCGACAACCGCCGGGTGCGCAATGCCCGGCTCCGGCGTGAGCTCGGCGTCGATCTCGCCTTTCCCAGCTATCGCGAGGGGCTCGACGCGCTGTTCGCGCAAGGCGAGGGAAGCGCCGGGACGCGCGACTGACTTCCGCTCACGCCGCCGGGCCGAAGGCGCGCAGGAAGGCGTTCACGGTGAAGCGGATCGCCTTGGCGATCTCATCCGGCGCCGGCTGCTCCATCTGGCCGAACAGCATCGGCGTGACGGTCTGGGCGTAGCAGCTGCAGATGAACTGCCGTGCCGCCAGTTCGGGAGCCTCGACGGCAAGTTCGCCGCCGGCCGATTTGGCGGCGAGCCAGTCGCGCAGCAGCGCCACGGCAGTCTCGATGCCGGCCTCGTGATAGGCGGCGCCCACCGCCGGGAACCTGTCGGCGACGCCGATCACGACACGCACCGTGGCGATATATTCCGGTTCCGCCATCGCCGCGATATAGCGCCCCGCCACCGCGGTCAGCTCGGCGCGCACGTCGCCTTCCGGGCGCAGCACGAAGCAGCGCTCGGCGGTGCTGGCGCACTTCTCCCGCAGCAGCGCGCGGAACAACTCCTCCTTCGAGGCGAAATAGGTATAGAGCGTGCCCTTCGACACGCCGGCCGCCCGCGCGATCTCGCCCATGCTGGCGCCGTCGAAACCGCTCGCCAGGAACACGTCGCTGGCGCCGTCGAGAATCTGCCGGCGTTTTTCCGTGCCGTAGGAGGAAAAGGCCCAGGCATCCGGTAGGGTGAGGGAGGCTGCCATATCGATCCGTCGCGGCGCGGGAAACGATCGGAAATCTATTACATTTCCGAATTTTTGCGATCACGTTGTCGCTATGACCGCGAGCGGCCTCGGCAAATGCCTGACAAAGCCCCGTTTGGAGACTATATAATTCGGAACCAATGACCGAACGGTTCGGATGGCGAATTGGATCCAATATTTCGATCCGCCATTCCCCGGTCCGTCACCCGCCGTCGTGAGTCCGAATGGCCCCCGCAAGCCCTCGGGGTGCTCCGACGGATGGTCGAGGGAGGGGAGCTTTCCGCCCCCCATGCTCTCCTCCCTCAAACCCATCGCGCCATTGCCCCGCCCTACGGCTTCGCCGCGCGGAAAGCGGCGTTCGATCTTTCGGTCGCGGTCTTTCGGGGAAACTCCGCTTGGCGGCGGCAGCCTGCCGCGCTATTGCTGCGGTGCGCTACTTCCTCCTCATCGCCGGCGTCGATCATGCCAAGGGCCAGTTTGGTAAAATGCGGCCGCAAAGGCCGCAACGGCGGCCGCGGCCAGCTGCGCCGGCCGTCAGGGGCATAACGAGGCATTATGGCCCGATCCTCTTCTTCGACCAGCGCGAAACGCGTGATTCCGTTTACCGCCGAACTTGCGGCGCTGGGCGTGGTCTTCGGCGATATCGGCACCAGTCCGCTCTATGCCTTCAAGCAGGGTCTTCTGGCGGTCGGCGGCGCCTCGGTGACCCATGACGAGGTGCTGGGCCTGCTTTCGCTCGTCACCTGGGCGATCATCCTGTCGGTGACCATCAAATATGTGCTGCTGGTGCTGCGGGCCGACAATGACGGCGAAGGCGGCATCCTGGCGCTGGTGACACTGCTCGACCTGCACCGCAGCGCCAATGGCGGGCGGATATGGCTGCTCATTGCCGGGCTGGTCGGCGCGGCGATGCTGATCGGCGACGGCGTGCTCACCCCGGCCATTTCGGTGCTCTCGGCCATCGAGGGCCTGGAGGTCGTAGCGCCGGCGCTCGACCACTGGATCGTCGCCGTCACCGTGGTGGTGATCATGGCGGTCTTCGTGTCGCAACGGGCGGGTACCGATCGCATCGGCGCGTTCTACGGGCCGATCATGCTGGTCTGGTTCCTCACGCTCGGCGGGTTCGGCCTTTACGGCATCGTCCAGGAGCCCGGCGTGCTGGTCGCGATCGATCCGCGCTACGGCATCGCCCTCATCGCCGATCATATCTGGCTGGCCGGTGCGGTACTCGGCGCCACCTTCCTCGCCATCACCGGCGGCGAGGCGCTCTATGCCGATCTGGGCCATTTCGGCCGGCCGGTGATCACCCGGGCCTGGCTGTTCGTCGCCATGCCGGCGCTGCTGCTGAACTATTACGGGCAGGGGGCCACGGTGCTGGTCAATCCGGCGGCGGTGCGCAACCCGTTCTACGACCTGTCGCCGGACATTTTCGACGTGCCGCTGCTGTTCCTGGCGGCGGCGGCGACCGTCATCGCCTCGCAGGCGATCATCACCGGGGTGTTCTCACTCGCCAAGCAGGCGATCGAGCTCGGCTATCTGCCGCCGATGCGCATCCGCTACACCAGCGAGCACAATGACCAGCACATCTATATCGGCCGGCTCAACTGGCTGCTTATGCTGGCCTGCACCGCGGTGGTGGTGTCCTTCGGCTCGTCGGACAGCCTTGCCTCCGCCTATGGCATCGCGGTGGCGATGGCGATGATCGCCACCACCATTCTGTTCGTCGCCTTCGTCAAGCGCCTCAATAGGCTGCCGGTGCTCGCGCTGGTGGGCCTCGCCGCTGGCCTGCTGGTGGTCGATCTCTCCTTCGCCGCCGCCAATCTCACCAAGCTGCATGATGGCGGCTGGCTGCCGGTCGCCATCGCCTCGCTGGTGCTGGTGGTGATGGTGAGCTGGCGCCGCGGGCTCGAGGGCCTCGGCATCCAGCAGAAGCGTTTCGCCGAGCCGCTGGAGGAATTCATCGCCCGCGGCAAGCCCGCCGGCAGCGCCACCAGCCCGCGCACCGCCATCTTCCTGTCGCGCGGTGGCGCGCTCACCCCGGTGGCGCTCGGCCGGCTGTCCGACCTGCTCAACGTGCAGTTCACCAAATCGGTCATCGCCTCGGTGTGGATCGCCTCGCGCCCGCGGGTGCCGGTGGATGAGCGGGTGCGCGTCACCGTGCTGGATGCCGGCCATGTGCGGGTCGATGTGCGCTTCGGCTACATGCAGCAGATCGACGTGCCCTCGGTGCTCGGCCCGGCGCTGTATTCGCTGGGCATCGATCCGGACGAGGCGGTCTATGTCATCGGCCATGAGCGCATCATGCCGCCGGAGGAGATCCTCGGCATCCGCGACGCGCTCGCCCATGTGTTCGCCTTCCTGGCGCGCAATGCCGAACGCTCGGTCGACCGCTTCGGCCTGCCGCGCCCGCGTACCATCGAGATCGGCTATCCGGTGCGCCTGTGAGCGCTCGGTGCGGTGCACCCGCAGGCGGCGGCGCGCCGCCGACAGACGCCTGCCATGGCCTTGCCGCGTTCCGGGCGGATAGGTCCGGCAATCGCCGCTCCGGCTCCCGCCCCGGCCCTTGCGTAAGGCCTCCCCCGCGCGGTGCCGCCGCACTCAAGGCAGGTTCCGCCGCCGGCCAAGGTCTGCTACGGCTGAAAGGGGAATGCGCATGACGAGGTACAGGATGACGGGAACGCCATGAGCAGCAAGCTGAGCACGATAGCGAGGTTCTTCCGCGAGCGTGTCGGCTGGCATGGCGTGGGCGTCGTCGCCAGCCTGGTCATCATCGGCATCGCGGCGGTCGTGCTGTATGAGATGCTCCGCAACATCCGCCCCGGCGAGGTGTTCGACGCGCTCACCGATACCGCGCCCTGGCGGGTGGCGCTGGCCGCGCTGTTCGTCGCCTGCGCCTATTTCACCCTCACCTTCTATGATTGGTTCGCGCTGCGCACCATCGGCAAGACCCACGTGCCCTATCGCACCGCGGCGCTGGCCTCGTTCACCTCCTATTCCATCGGCCACAATATCGGCTTCTCCGCCTTCACCGGCGGCACGGTGCGCTATCGCATCTATTCGGCGCACGGGCTCGGCGCGGTGGATGTCGCCAAGCTGTGCTTCATCACCGGGCTCACCTTCTGGCTCGGCAACATGGCGATCCTCGGCCTCGGCGTGTCCGTCGAGCCCTGGGCGGCGAGCGCGGTGGACAAGCTGCCGGCGTGGATCAACCGGCTGATCGGCCTCGGCCTGCTCGCGGCGCTGGCCGCCTATGTGGTGTGGGTGGGCCTGAAGCCGCGCCGCATCGGCGTCGGCAAGGGCCATTGGCAGGTCACCCTGCCGGGCTGGAAGCTGACGCTGCTGCAGATCGGCATCGGCATCGTCGACCTCTCCTTCTGCGCCATGGCGATGTATGTGCTAATGCCGCAGACGCCGTTCATCGATCCGATCGCGCTCGGCGTGGTGTTCATCTCGGCAACGCTGCTCGGCTTCGCCAGCCATGCGCCCGGCGGGCTCGGCGTGTTCGACGCCGCCATGCTGGTCGCGCTGCCGCAATTCGAGACCGAGCCGCTGCTCGGCGCGCTGCTGCTGCTGCGCCTGCTCTATTACGTCACGCCGTTCGCTATCGCTCTGGTCACCATGGGTGTGCGCGAGTTGCTGGTCAGCCGTCGCCGCCGCTTCGCGCCTCCGGCCTCGCTTGATGCGGCGCTGGCGGCCGCCGCCGTGCCGGCGCTGATCGAGGACACGCCGCCGCATCTCGGCGATGCCTCCCAATTGGCCGCCGCGCCGGCCGATGGCGAGGCCGAGCCGCCGCGTCGCGCCGTCGGCTGACGGCCGGCGGGGCGTTTCCGGTCCAATCCGGCCCGCCGTCCTGGGTGATGGCCCCCGGCCACCGGGCTCAGCGGGTCAGGCTCGGCACCATGCTCTCGAGGGCGCCGGGCAGGCGGGTGACCTTCACCCCCTTGGGCAGGGCCACCGCCTCGGCGCCGAGCGGCGCGCGCGAAATCTCCACGGCCTCGAACATCACCTTCTTGCCGGTGTCGGTATAGCTCAGCGAGCGCAGCGGCACGCCGTCGAGGGTGATGCAGGCCTCGATCGGCGCCGAGCTGACCGGGTCGAGGCTGCGCCAGATGTCGCAGGGCTCGCCGGCCACCGTATCCGTGCCCCAATACCGGCTGTCGGCCGGCATGTCGATCGCGACATATTCCTGCGGCAGCTTCATCTCGACCGCCACCCGGCCGAGGCCGGGAAGGTTGGAGAGCACCGCCAGCTTCCGTGCCTTCAGGTCGATGAAGCCGGTCAGCGTCGTCGTCACGGCGGCGACGCGGACATCGACGCGCAGCCGTCCCTGGCGGTGCGCGATGCGCACATCCCCGCCCTCCGGCAGGGTGCGCCCGCGCAGCGTGAAGTCGACGGTGGGGCGCGGCGGCAGCGGCCCCAGCGCCGGCGGCCCGAACGGCATCGGGCCGAACGGGGTGGGGCCGAAGGGCGAAGGCGCGAAGGGCGGCGGCGTGAACGCGTCCGATGGCGGCCCGGGCGGCGGCCCGAAGGCAGGAGGCGGCGCGGGTGGCGACCGATAAGGCGCGGGCTCCGTCGCCGCGACCGCGCTCGCGCACAGGCCGAACAGGCCCGTGGTCAGCAAGCGCTGCATCGGCCGGAAGAAGATCATGGCTCGGTTACGGTCCTGGATCGGACGGAATCGGGTCGGGCGGAAACGCGGCGGGGGTGTCGCCGCGGGCGTTCCAGGCGCCGGACGGCACGGCAAGGTGCCGCCATCCGCCCGGCACCTGCCGGCCGTCCTGGCACCTGTCGTGCATCCGCCCCCTGTGACCGACGCAGCGTCATGCTCTTACGTCGACGAGCACTGGCAGGCAATCTGGGCGTCAACGCGGCTCATGCATCGGCCCGATGCAGAAAGTTGCGCCCGCCGAGCACGATTTGCGGATCGGGGACGCCGATGACCCGGTCGTCGCGCTCGGCATAGGGAAGCTGGGCCAGCAGCTGGCGGATCACGCCGAGCCGCGCCCGCATCTTGTCGTTGGCGAGTATCGCCGTCCACGGCGCCGCCGGCTGGTCGGTGGCGGCGATCACCGCGTCGCGCGCCGCCGAGATCGCCTCCCAGCGGGAGGGGGCGGCGAGGTCGACGGGGGACAGCTTCCAGTGCTTGAGCGGATCCTTCTTGCGGGCGAAGAGCCGCTTCAGCTGCATTTCGCGGCCGATGTCGAGCCAGATCTTGAACAGGCGGATGCCGTCATCGGCGAGCATCTTCTCGAAGGTCGGCACCTGTTCGAGGAAATGCGCCGTCTCCTGCGGCGTGCAGAAGCCCATGACAGGCTCGACCACGGCGCGGTTGTACCAGGAGCGGTCGAACAGCACGATCTCGCCCCGGCGGGGAAGATGCGCGATGTAGCGCTGGAAGTACCACTGGCCGGCTTCGGCCTCGGTCGGCTTGGTGAGCGCCACCACCCGTACCGAACGCGGGTTGAGGTGCTGCACCAGGCGGTGGATGGTGCCGCCCTTTCCGGCGGCGTCGCGGCCCTCGAACACGATGACGATGCGCTCGCCGGTGTCGTTCACCCAGCGCTGCAGCTTCAAAAGCTCGATCTGCAGGGCGCGAAGCTCCTTCTGGTAGTGCTTGCGCTTGGGTCGGTCGGCATAGGGATAGTTGCCGCTGCGATAGGCCCGCTCGTCGATGATCGCCGGCAGCGCCGGCAAATCCATCGAGAAGGTGGCGAGAGCCGCGGCGAGGCGGTCGGCACTTCCACCGTTCTTGCGCGCGGAATCCCGGGGGGCGGCCTTCTTGCCGCCGTCGGCGCCCTTGCGGGTGGCGGCCGGCGGAAGGGCGGCATCCGCCCCGTCCTGCGGCGCGACGGGAGCGGCGGCCTGCACCGTGGTGGCGTCGGTGGCGGAAGATTTGGCCGCTGCGGGCTTGACCGCGGGCCGGTTCGGCTTCTTCGTCATATGGAAGCCTCTCGATGAGACCATAAGGAGACGGTGAATCGTTCCCTTGCCGCCGGACCTGATTCCGGCGAATCCATCCGGGAAGTCGAGGACAACATAGCCAATTTCGGGCGTACCGGGGAGGAAACCGCCATGAGCATCGACGAATCCGGCCCGTTCGCCCGCGAGACGCTCGGCGAGCGTCTGGCTGCGGCGCGCTGGATTTTGCTCGCCGGCGGTCTCGGTCTGGCGGTGGCGGTGGTGCAGGAGGTGCTCGCGCCCGGGCCGGCGCTGATCCTCGGCGCGGTCATCCTTGTCGCCGCCTGCGTGCCGGCGGGGCGCTGGCGGTTGCGTCGGCCCGTCGCCGCGGCGCTGTCGCGCTTCCGCGAGCCGCCGGCCCCGCCGCCGGATCGGCTCGCCTCGCTGGTGGGGGCGCTGCCGGAGGCGGCGCTGCTGCTCGATCATCGCGGCACGGTGCGCGCCACCAACAGCCGCGCCTCCGGCATGCTCGCCGCCGTGCGGGTCGGCGATCCGGTCTCCTTCGCGGTGCGGGTGCCCGAGGTTCTGGAGGCGATCCGCGCCGCCAGCGCCGATGGCCAGGCCCGCCGCGTCGAGTTCAGCCAGCGTGTGCCGGTGGACCGCTGGCTGCGCGCCGACATCGTCCCGGTCATGGGGCCGGGCGGCAATGGCGGCCGGGCGGAGAAGGTGGAATCGCTGCTGCTGACCTTCACCGACCTCACCCCGCAGCGCCGCGTCGAGCAGATGCGGGTCGACTTCATCGCCAATGCCAGCCACGAGCTGCGCACCCCCCTCGCCTCGCTCTCCGGCTTCATCGAGACGTTGCAGGGCCCGGCCCGCAACGATGTCACCGCCCGCGAGCGCTTCCTCAAGATCATGGCCGAGCAGGCGCGGCGGATGTCGCGGCTGATCGACGACCTGCTGTCGCTGTCGCGCATCGAGCTGAACGCGCATCTGCGCCCGCAGGCGCGGATCGATCTCGTCGCGGTGGTCGGCCATGTGCGCGAGGCCCTCGCTCCGCTCGGCGCCGAGCGGCAGCTGGAGATCGCCTTCCACCACGCCGACGCCTCGGTGATGGTGCTGGGCGACCGCGACGAGCTGATCCGGGTCTTCGAGAACCTGGTCGAGAACGCCCTGAAATACGGGGCGTCCGGCGGCCGGGTGGACATCACCCTGTCGCGCGACGGCGACGACGCGCTGGTCGCGGTGCGCGATTACGGTCCCGGCATCGCCCCGGAGCACGTACCCCGGCTTACCGAGCGATTCTACCGCGTCGATACCGCCCATTCGCGGGAGCAGGGAGGCACCGGGCTGGGCCTTGCCATCGTCAAGCACATCGTTGCCCGCCATCGCGGCCGGCTCGGCATAGACAGCACGCCGGGCGAGGGCTCGACATTCTCGGTGCGCTTGGCGGCACTGCCGGCTGAAGTTAAGAAAATATCGGTTAAATCAATAGCTTGAAGTGTCATCCAGTTGTCATTGCATGGTCATAGAACGGTGGCGTCCGGTCGTTAAGAGTCCGGTGTGCTCTCTTTCACCGCCCACGGGCAAACACCTCCGGCCCGGTTCGCGCGCCGCGCGAACCGCTGAAGCACTGGGAGAAGACCCTTGAAGTTCAACCGCCTCCTCGGCGTCGCCGTGATCTCGTTCGCCAGCTTTACCGGCGCGGCTTTCGCCGCCGACATCAACGGCGCCGGCGCCTCGTTCCCCGCTCCGGTGTACCAGGCCTGGGCCGCCGCGTATAAGGCGAAGTCCGGCACCGGCCTCAACTACCAGTCGATCGGCTCGGGCGGCGGGCAGAACCAGATCGTCAACCGCACCGTCGATTTCGGCGCCTCCGACGCGCCGATGAAGGACGACAAGCTCGAGCAGGCCAGCCTGCTGCAGTTCCCGACCGTGATCGGCTCGGTGGTCGCCATCGTCAACATCGACGGCATCGCCGACGGCCAGCTGACCCTCGACGGCGCCACCCTGGCCGACATCTACCAGGGCAAGATCACCAAGTGGAACGACCCGAAGATCGCGGCGCTGAACAAGGGCGTGGCCCTGCCGGATCTGGCCATCGTCCCGGTCTACCGCTCGGATTCCTCGGGCACCTCCTTCGTGTTCACCTCCTACCTCACCTCGGTGAGCGCGGACTGGAAGTCCAATGTCGGCGCCGCCACCTCGGTGCAGTGGCCGGCCGGCGCGGGCGCCAAGGGCAATGAGGGCATTGCCGGCACCGTGAAGAACACCAAGGGCGCGGTCGGCTATGTCGAGTTCGTCTATGCCGCGGCGAATGCGCTGACCTCGACCAACCTCGTCAACAAGGCCGGCAAGGTCGTGAAGCCCACCACCGAGGCCTTCATGGACGCCGCCGCCGCCGCCGACTGGAAGGGCGCGAAGAACTTCGCCGCCTCGATGATCGATACCGCCGGCGACAAGGCCTGGCCGATCACCAGCGCCACCTACATCCTGCTGCCGAAGAACCCGAGCAATGGCGCGCAGTCGGCCGAGACGATCAAGTTCTTCGACTGGGCCTATGGCGCCGAGGGCGACGCCATCGCCGAGAAGCTGCACTACATCCCGCTGCCGGACGCGGTTGTGACCACCATCCGCGACGCCTGGAAGGCCGAGATCAAGGCCGACGGCAAGTCGGTCTGGACCAACTGAGCCTGGTATTGCCGACCGGCGAGGGGGTGCCGCCATGCGGCCGCCCCCTCGCCTTTCGCTCGCCTGAACAAGCGTGCCGTGCCTTCCGCGTCCTGCCTGCCGCCCGGAGAGGCTAGCGTCATTTACAGATGCAGCCTGCGCCCGCCGGTGACAGGCTGATCCCGTTTCAAGCGCATCAGCGGCGACAGCGCTCAAGGAAATTCGACATGGCTGCCTCCATCAGCGGAACCGAGGCCGACACGGCCCTGATCGCCGCGCATAAGCCGACCGGGCGCGTCAGCGATCCCATCTTCGTCGGCCTGCTCTGGGCCAGCGGCATTTTCGTGCTGGTTCTGCTCGGGCTCATCATCGCGATGCTGTTCGAGGGCGGGCTGCCGGCGCTGCGCGAATTCGGCATTTCCTTCCTCTGGTCCACCACCTGGAACCCGGTCACCGAGCGCTTCGGCGCCGGCGTCATGGTGTTCGGCACGGTGGCGAGCGCGGTGATCGCCGTCATCGTGGCGCTGCCGCTGTCCTTCGGCATTGCCTTCTTTCTTACCGAGATCGCCCCCGGTCCGTTCCGCCGGCCGATCGGCGTCGCCATCCAGCTGCTCGCCGCGATTCCCTCGATCATCTACGGCATGTGGGGCTTCTTCGTCGTGGTGCCGCTGATCGCCGCCTATGTGCAGCCGCCGCTCATCGAGTGGCTCAGTCCGATCCCGCTGATCGGCGCGCTGTTCCAGGGCCCGCCGCTCGGCGCCGGCATGCTCACCGCCGGCCTGATCCTGGCGCTGATGATCCTGCCCTTCATCACCGCCATGTTCGTCGAGGTGTTGGAATCGGTGCCGCCGATGCTGAAGGAATCCGCCTATGGCGTCGGCGCGACCACCTATGAGGTCTATCGCAACGTCTCCGTGCCCTATGGCCGCACGGCCATGGTCGGCGCGGTGATGCTCGGCCTCGGCCGTGCGCTGGGCGAAACCATGGCGGTCACCTTCGTCATCGGCAACGCGACGCGCATGTCGGCCTCGCTGTTCGCGCCGGGCGCCACCATCGCCTCCACCATCGCCAACGAGTTCCCGGAAGCCTCGATCGGCTCGCTGAAGCTGCAGGCGCTGCTGCAGCTCGGCTTCATCCTGTTCGTCATCTCCTTCATCGTGCTGGCGCTGTCCCGCCTGCTCGTCCGCTCGAAGCTCAAGGGCTGAGGGGAGAGGAAACCATGTCATCGCTCGCCCGCCGTCGCACCACCGACTATGCCGTCAAGGCCATCTCCACCGCCTTCGCCGCGCTGTCGCTCATCCTGCTCGCCTGGATCCTGTGGACGCTGCTCTCCCGCGGCCTGCCGGCGCTCGGCCCGCACGTCTTCACCCGCATCACCGCCCCGCCCGGCGCCGGCGGCGGCCTGCTGAACGCCATTGTCGGCTCGCTGATCCAGATCGGCGTCGCGCTGGTGATCGGCACGCCGATCGGCCTGATGTGCGGCACCTTCCTCGCCGAGAACGGCCGCGGCACCCAGATCGCCAATGTGGTGCGCTTCGTCAACGACGTGCTGCTCTCGGCGCCGTCGATCCTGATCGGCCTGTTCGTCTACCAGCTCCTCGTGGTGCCGTTCGGCGGCTTCTCCGGCTGGGCGGGCTCGATCGCCCTGGCCATCCTGGTCATCCCGGTGGTGGTGCGCACCACCGAGGACATGCTGAACCTGGTGCCGATCGGCCTGCGCGAGGCGGCCTTCGCTCTTGGCGCGCCGCAGTGGAAGGTGGTGACCTTCATCACCTGGCGCGCCGCCCGCGCCGGCATCGTCACCGGCATCCTGCTGGCGCTGGCCCGCGCCGCCGGCGAGACCGCGCCGCTGCTGTTCACCTCGCTCGGCAATAATGGCTGGTCGCTGAACATGTCGGCGCCCATGGCGTCGCTGCCGATCGCCATCTATCAATACGCCGCCAGCCCCTTCGAGGATTGGGTCGCCCTTGCCTGGGCCGGCGCCCTCATCATCACCGTCGGGGTGCTGACCCTGAACGTCCTGTCCCGCCTGGTTCTGGCGAAGATGAAGTGAGACGGCCATGAATTTCGCACCCGATACCTCCATCGACATCGCTTCCGCCGTCAACCGCGCCACCGCGCCGTCCGCGCAGCCGAAGCTCAAGGTCGAGAAGCTGAATTTCTACTACGGCGACAACCACGCGCTGAAGAACATCAACTTCGAGATTCCCGAGAAGCGCGTCACCGCGATGATCGGGCCCTCGGGCTGCGGCAAGTCGACCTTGCTGCGCATCTTCAACCGCATGTACCAACTCTATCCGGGCCAGCGCGCGGAAGGGAAGATCCTGTTCGACGGCGGCGACCTCCTGTCGAAGGATCTCGATTCCACCGTGGTGCGCTCGCGCATCGGCATGGTGTTCCAGAAGCCGACGCCGTTCCCGATGTCGATCTACGACAACATCGCCTTCGGCGTGAAGCTGCACGAGAGCCTGTCCAAGTCGCAGATGGACGAGCGGGTCGAGTGGTGCCTGCGCAAGGCGGCCATCTGGGAAGAGACCAAGGACCGGCTGCACACCTCGGCGCTCGGCATGTCCGGCGGCCAGCAGCAGCGCCTGTGCATCGCCCGCACCATCGCGGTGCGGCCGGAGGTGATCCTGCTCGACGAGCCGACCTCGGCGCTCGACCCGATCTCCACCTCGAAGATCGAAGACCTGATCGACGAGCTGAAGCAGGAATTCACCATTGTCATCGTGACGCACAACATGCAGCAGGCCGCCCGCTGCGCCGACATCACCTCGTTCTTCTATCTCGGCGAGCTGATCGAGGTGGCCGCGTCGAACGAGATCTTCACCAATCCGCGCGAGGCGCGCACCCGCGACTACATCACCGGCCGCTTCGGCTGAGTGCGACGGGAAAGAGGACCAGCCCATGCCCTCCGAACATATCGTCTCGTCCTTCGATACCGATCTCAAGGAGATCAGCCGCCGCGTGGTGGAGATGGGTGGCCAGGCCGAGCAGCTGGTCGCCGATTCCGTGCAGTCGCTGGTCAAGCGCGATACGGAGCTCGCGCAGAAGGTGATCGTGCTGGACGGTCCCATCGACCTGCTCCAGCGCGAGATCGAGGAAAAGTCGGTGCTCACCATCGCCCGTCGCCAGCCGCTGGCCGGCGACCTGCGCGAAATCGTGGCGGCGATGCGCGTCGCCAACGATCTGGAGCGCATCGGCGACCTCGCCAAGAACACCTCCAAGCGGGTGCTGGCGCTCACCGGCGAGTTCCATCCGCAGAAACTGGTGCGTGGCGTCGAGCACATGTCGAGCATGGTGCTGGAGCAGCTTAAGGAGGTGCTGGACGCCTATGCCAGCCGCGAGGACACCCGCGCCATCGAGGTGTGGAAGCGCGACGGCGAGGTCGACGTTCTCTATACCTCGCTGTTCCGCGAACTCCTCACCTATATGATGGAGGATCCGCGCAACATCTCGCTGTGCACGCATCTTTTGTTCTGTGCCAAGAACATCGAGCGCATCGGCGACCACGCCACCAACATCGCCGAGACCGTGCACTACCTCGCGACCGGCCAGCTGCTCACCGAAGAGCGGCCGAAGCAGGACACCACCAGCCTGACCGCGGTTCCGTTCCCGTCCTGAGGCGGGCCGGATCGCGGTTTCGCATCATTCGCACGGGAAAAGCGATGCCGACCAATATTCTCATCGTCGAGGACGAGGAGCCGCTCACCCTGTTGCTGCGCTACAACCTCGAATCCGAAGGCTATTCGGTGGAGAGCGTGGCGCGCGGCGACGAGGCGGAGACGCGGCTGCGCGAGAAGGTGCCGGATCTTCTGTTGCTCGACTGGATGCTTCCGGGCCTGTCCGGCATCGAGCTGTGCCGGCGGTTGCGGGCCCGGCCGGAAACCGAGCGCATGCCGATCCTGATGCTCACCGCCCGCGGCGAGGAGACCGAGCGCGTGCGCGGCCTCGCCACCGGGGCGGATGATTATGTGGTGAAGCCGTTCTCGGTGCCGGAACTGGTCGCCCGCGTGCGGGCGCTGCTGCGCCGGGCCAAGCCGGACCACATCTCGACGCTGCTGCGCGCCGGCGACATCGAGCTCGACCGCGAGACCAAGCGGGTGCACCGCTCCGGCCGCGAGCTGCATCTCGGTCCCACCGAGTTCCGGCTGCTGGAGTTCCTCATGCAGTCGCCCGGCCGGGTCTATTCCCGCGAGCAGCTGCTCGACGGCGTCTGGGGCCAGGACGTCTATATCGACGAGCGCACGGTGGACGTGCATGTCGGCCGGCTGCGCAAGGCGCTCAACCGCCCGCGCCAGCCCGATCCGATCCGCACCGTGCGCGGCTCCGGCTATTCCTTCAACGAGATGTTCGCCCGCACCCATTGAGGCGGCCTCGCCGCCGCGCGTGTGGCACTCGGAACCGATCCGCTGGCGCGCAATCCCCGGCGGATTTTCGTCTTTGGTGCCGGCGCCCTGTCTCGCAGGCTCCCCTCTGCCTCACGACAGCACGCCGCCGGCCTCTTCTCCGTTCATCCGTCGGGGGAGTACCGGCGGGCCGAAGGTCCGGACGGGATGGCGGCCTGTGGGCGTCGCACGTGCTTCTGCCGCGACCCCCGGCGCCAACGTCGTTTTCCGAGGCGTCGCCCATCTTTTCACCGTGCCGCTTTTCTACTCCTGCGTCGTCGACACGCGCGCGGCGTGTCCGCATAATGCCCTCCTCGCGGCGCAGGGACGGATCGCTTCGCATGGCAGGGCAGCACGACGACCACGATCACGATGATCATGCGCCTCACGATCACCCGCATGAGGATCCTTTCCACCGCATCCATTCCGAGGAGGCGGACGCGCTGCTGATGTCGATCGCCGACATCGAGATCAGCGCCCGCGTCAAGGCGCTGGAGGAGCTGCTCACACAGAAGGGGCTGGTCGATCCGGCCGCGCTTGATGCGGTGGTGGATCTCTATGAGAACCAGATCGGCCCGAAGAACGGTGCCCGGGTGATTGCCCGCGCCTGGGCCGATCCGGCCTACAGGACGTGGCTGCTCGAGGATCCCAACGCCGCCATCGCCGATCTCGGCTTCACCGGCGCGCAGGGCGAGAACATGGTGGCGCTGGAGAACACCGACAGCGTGCACAATGTCGTCGTCTGCACCCTGTGCTCCTGTTACCCGTGGCCGGTGCTGGGGCTGCCGCCGGTCTGGTACAAGAGCATGGCCTACCGCACCCGCATCGTGCGCGATCCGCGCTCGGTGCTGGCCGAATTCGGCACCGTGCTGCCGGACACCACCGAAATCCGCGTCTGGGACAGCAATTCGGAAGTCCGCTACCTCGTCGTTCCCCGCCGCCCGGAGGGCACCGAGGGCATGGACGAGGCGGCGCTCGCCGCCCTCGTCACCCGTGACAGCATGATCGGCGTCACCGAGGCCCTGACCCCGGAGCCGGCCGAATGAACTCGGTGCATGATTGCGGCGGCTTCGACGGCTTCGGCCGGGTGGTGCCGGAGGGTTATGACGGGCGCGAGCCGGTGTTCAAGGAGGAGTGGGAGCGCCGCATGTGCGGGCTGTTCATGATCACCATCGGCGCGCATTACTCGGACGACGAGTTCCGCCAGTCGCGCGAGCGGCTGGAGCCGGTGAAATATCTCACCCGCCCCTATTACGAGCAATGGTGGTTCGCGGTGGCGCGGCTGATGATGGAGAAGGGCCTGCTGACGCCGGAGGACTTCGCCCGGCACCTCGCCGCCGGACGCGCCGCCGCCGGCAGCGCCGATATTCTTGCCGGGGACGCCTGATGCTCAGCGCCGCCGATATTCTCGATCTCCTGAAGACCGGCGCCACCACCAGGGTCGACGACCCCTCGCGCGTGCCGGCCTTCGCACCGGGCGATCACGTCGTCACCCGCACGCTCAGCCCGCTCACCCATACGCGGCTGCCGCGCTATTGCCGCGGCAAGCGCGGGGTGGTGGTGAAGGTGCACGGCCTCTATGCCCTGCCCGATGTCCGGGCGCTCGGCGACGAGGAAACGCGTGAATATTGCTACGCCGTGCGCTTCTCCATGCGCGAATTGTGGGGGCCGCAGGGCGCGCCGGCCGACAGCCTCACCATCGATCTGTGGGACAGCTATCTGCTGCCGGCCCTGCCGGCCTCTCCCGCTTCGGAGGTCGTGCCATGACCGGCACTCTGCTGCCCGACCTCGACCGGCCGAAGGCCTTCGCCGCGCCATGGGAGGCTCAGGCCTTCGCGCTGGTGGTGAAGCTGCACGAGCGCGGCCTGTTCGAATGGCCGGAATTCGCCGCCGGCCTTAGCGCCGAGATCCACGCTCACCCGGACCAGCCCTATTATGTCTGCTGGCACGAGGCGGCGGTGGAACTGCTGGTCGCCAAGGGGCTGGTGGAGCAAACGGCCTTCCTCGACCAGGCCCGTGCCGTGGTGCGCTTCCGCGCCTCCGATCATCACCATGTCGCCCGCACCACCCCGATCGCCGTCGATCCGGCGCGAGGCGGCTGAGCGGGCGCGGCTCGGGCGGCGATGGTTCGGACAGGGCTGCTGAGCCTGACTGCCTTCTCCTCTCCCCGAGGGGGAGGGGGGTGAGGGAGTGACGCTCGGCGATCCGCCGCCCTTCGCCGGTCTGCTGCGCGGGCCTCTCTCCCTGAAGGGTCGTGGTGTTCCTAGGTGCGGGTGATCGACAACCCGCCATCCACCAGATGCGCGGTGCCGGAGACGAAGGACGAATCGTCTGAGGCCAGATACAGCACCGAGCGCGCCAGCTCCTCCGGCTGCGCCACCCGCTTCAGCGCGTGCAGGCCGGTGACGAAGCTCTGCGCCTCCGGCGTGCCGTTGGCCTGGCGGAACATCTCGGTCTCCACCGCGCCGGGCAGCACCGCGTTCACCCGGATCCCCTGCGGCCCATATTCGGCGGCCAGCGCCTGGGTGAGGCCGATCAGCCCGGATTTCGAGGCGGCATAGGCGGCAAGGCCGGGAAACGCCGTCGAATAGCCGACAAAGGTCGAGGTGAAGATCACCGAGCCGCCGCCACTGGTCAGCATCGCGACGATCTGGTGCTTGGCGCCGAGAAAGGCGCCGGTGAGGTTCACCGCTAGCGTGTCGGCCCAGCCCTGCGCCGAGATTTCGGTGCTGGCGCCGCTGGCGCCGAGCGTGCCGGCATTGTTGAAGGCGACGTCGAGCCGGCCGAAGCGCTCCACCGCCAGCGCCACCAGCGCCTTCGCATAATCCTCGTCCTTCACGTCGCCGGCCAGTGCCGCCGCCGCGCCGCCGGCATGGGTGATCTCGGCCACCAGCGTGTCGAGCTCGGCCTGGCGGCGGGCGCCGACCACCACTTTCGCGCCCTCGCGGGCGAACAGCTCGGCGGTGGCGCGGCCGATGCCGGCGCTGGCGCCGGTGATCAGCGCGATTTTTCCATCCAGACGTCCCATCGATCTTCTCCTGTCTGCCGGCCGCCGCGCCTTCCGGGGTGGCCAGGCACCGTGACAACGTGGTTGTCATCCTGTCGCCGGGAAGTATGGCGATGCCGATGCGTTCGGATTAGCCTGCGATCGATGGAACTCATGTCCGGAAAAACCGAACGATGAAGCTCGACGGCATCGCCGCCTTCGTCGCCATCGCCGAGGCGGGCTCGATCAGCGAGGCCGCCCGCCGGCTGCGGCTGTCGAAATCGGTGGTCAGCGACCGGCTCAGGGAGCTGGAGCATCAGCTCAGCGCCAGCCTGATCCACCGCTCCTCCCGCAAATTGTCGCTGACCGAGGACGGCATGGCGTTCCTGGAGCGGGCATCGGGCGCGCTGCGCGAGCTCGACGCCGCCGCCGCCGCGCTGGCCGAGCGGCGCAGCACGCTGGCCGGGCCGCTGCGGCTGTCGGCGCCGGTCACCTTCAGCCGGCTGCATCTCGGCCCGGCGCTCTATCCCTTCCTGGCGCGCCATCCGCAGATCGAGCTCACCCTCGATCTCGACGACCGCCGCATCGACGCCCATTCGGAAGGCTATGACGGGGTGGTGCGGCACGGGCCGCTGCATGACAGCCGGCTGGTGGCGTGGCGGCTCGCCCGCAGCCGGCGGGTGCTGGTGGCCTCGCCGGACTATCTCGCCCGCCACGGCACCCCCGCCAGCCTCGCCGAGCTGGAGGGCCATCGCGGCATCTTCTACACCGGCCGCGGCATCGCCGACTGGCGCTTCCTCACCGAGGGCGGAACGGTGCATCTGCGCGCCCCGGCGGCGCTGCGGGTCAACAATGGCGAACTGATGCGCGACGCCGCCCTTGCCGGCCTCGGCATCGCGCTGCTGCCCCTGTTCATCTCCGGCCCTCCGCTCAAGGCGGGCACGCTGGTCGCCGTCGAAGTCGGGGCCGCCACCGAGCCCGAATTCATCTATGTCGCGCATCCCGAAGGCCGCCGGCCATCGGCGAAGCTGCGGGCGCTGGCCGACTGGCTGCGCCATGCCTTCGGCGATCCGCCCTATTGGGAGCCCTGATCCGCCGCCGCCGGGCGCGAGATCTTCCCCTGCCGGCCGGATTGACTTTTCTGCCGTTGCGTCACACCTCTCGCGCCGAAAGAGGGCCAAACAAGGCCACGCGAAGAGGCCGCCCCGGGGGGAACGCCATGCAACGCCTGTCGACCGAGGACGTGCCGCGGCACGAGCGCCTCGCCTTCGTCCATGATGTGGTCGGCCGCCATGCCGCCGGCATGTGCTTCCGGCCGGTCGATACCGAGGCGTTCCGCGCCCGCTTCTCCATCCTGCCGCTCGACGGCGTGCTGGTCGGCGATGCCTGCTACGATGCCTTCACCGGCGTCAGGACGCGCGAACTGCTCGCCGACGGCCGCGACGACTACCAGCTGCTGATCAACCCGACCGGCTACGAGACCGAGATCGACGGCGGCCGCACGCTCGCGGTCGGCGCCGGCGAGCTGCTGGCTTTCGACCAGGCGGCGCGCTTCGTCACCCGCGCTCCGGCCAGCTGCTACGAGGTGCTGGTGCTGCCGCGCCGCGCGCTCGCCGGCCTGGTGCCGGGCCTCGGCGCCCGCGCCTTCCGCAAGGCCGGGCGGGGGACGGCGGGGCTCGGCCTGTTGGTCGGCTATGCCCGGTTGCTGCGCCGCGAGCCGCCGGCGACGCCGGCCGCCATCCGGCTTGCGGCCGATCATCTGGTCAAGCTCGCGGCGCTCACCCTCGCCGCCGATCCGGCGGAGCCGGCGCGGGAGCATGGCTCGGCGCTGCGCCACGCCCGGCTTGCCCTGATCAAGAAGGACATCGCGGCGCGGCTCGACGATCCCGCGCTCGATATCGCCATGGTCGCGCGCCGCCATGGCATCTCGCCGCGCTATGTGCAGCTGCTGTTCGCGCAGGAGGACACCAGCTTCTCCGATTTCCTGCGCGAAGCCCGGCTCGACCGCGCCTTCCGCCAGCTCGGCGATTCCACCAATCGCGATGGAGTTGCCGGCATCGCCTTCGACGCCGGCTTCACCGACCTGTCGACCTTCAACCGGGCCTTCCGCCGCCGCTATGGCTGCACGCCCTCCGATGTGCGGGCGCGGGCGCTGAGGACGCGACGTAACTGAACGCCGCTGCGCGCCACGCCCAGTTGCTGCGCGCCACGCCGAGACCGGACCGAATGGTCCGTTTAGCAAGACGCTCGCGTTTCACCAGCGAGTGCCCTCCATGTCTCTCCTGCCCTTGCGCCTCCCAGGTCTGCGCCTCCCAGGTCTGCGCCTCCCAGGTCTGCGCCTGCCAGGTCTGCGCCTCCCAGGTCTGCGCCTCCCAGGTCTGCGCCTCCCGTGCCCGCGCCTGTCGTCCTTGCGGCTGCGGACGCGTGCGGCCATCGTCACGCTGGCGCTCGTCATGCTTGCCGGCCTCGTCACCCACGCTGCCGCCCTGACCGCTGCCGACGCCACCAAGGTGGTCGCCCTCATCGAGGCGCTCGAACCCGAGCTCGGTCCGATCGCCTATAATGAGGAGACTGCCGAGGAATGGTTCGCCCGCGATGCGTTGCGCGACGGGCTCATCGCCAAGGCCGGCTTCACCCGCGAGAGCTGGCGCGATGCCTTCGACGCCACCCTGTGCGGCTATCTCGCCAATCTGCCGAAGGGGCCGATCGAGGCGCGCTTCGCCCAGATGCGCAAGCGCCTCGTGCACGCCCCGCGCATGACGCCCGAGCAGCGGGCGGCCGCCATCGCCTTCGTCGACGAGCACGAACAGCGGCTGGCGCAATGGCGGGCCGCCGGCCGGCCGAATGCCGGGATCGTGCATCCGCTGATGCCGCGTCTCGACCGGCTGATGCCGCAGGACGTCGCCAGCGAGTAGTCGCCGGCGCGTGGCCTCCGCCGGTGGCCGCATCCGCGGCGGCGGGTTGCCGTCCGCGGTTCGCCGGGGGGCGTGCGGCGCCGGCGGAGGATCGTCGATTTCAGCAGGGAGACGGGCGCGGGCGGCAGGTTCTTCGCGGTCGCCGTGTCGGGGCCCAGGGGTGCCGGAACGCCCGTCGGAGCATATTGCCTGGGCGGCGGCTCCCAAAATCCCGCCCGGGACCATCGATTGCGACTGACGGCGCGAGCCGGACGGGCGGGGCAGGCCACACGGCCGGCCCCGCCCTTTTCAGCTGTTCGGCGCGCCGGCGTCCGGCGCGGCCGCGGCCTTGGCGTCGCCCGCCGGGGCCGGCTGGTTGTGCCCCTTGGTCGGCCAGTTATGGCTCAAGATGAAGTCGGAGATGCGCGGGGCGATCTCGGCACGGAAGCGCGAGCCGTTGAACACCCCGTAATGGCCGACCGTCGGCTGCAGGTAGTGCGCCCGCTTGTCGTCGGGCAGGTTGGTGCACAATTCGTGCGCCGCCCGGGTCTGGCCGACCCCGGAAATGTCGTCGTTCTCGCCTTCCACGGTCAGCAGCGCGACGTTGCGGATGGCGCCGGGATCCACCTTCTCGCCGTGATGGGTGAACGTGCCGTTGGGCAGTGCATGGTCGATGAACACCGCCTGCAGCGTCTGCAGGTAATATTCCGCCGGCAGATCCATCACCGAGAGATACTCGTCATAGAACTCGCGGTGCTTGGCGGCGGAATCGCCGTCGCCCTTCACCAGATGGCGGAACATGTCGGCATGCGCCTGCAGGTGCCGCTCCAGATTCATGCTCATGAAGCCGTGCAGCTGCAGGAAGCCGGGATAGACCTGTCGCATCACGCCCGGATGCGGCCAGGGCACGGTGGTGATGACGTTGCGGCGGAACCAATCGAGCCCGCGCGCCTGCGCGAAATCGTTCACCGCCGTCGGGCTTTCCCGGGTGTCGATCGGCCCGCCCATCAGCACCATGGAGGCCGGCACGTCGGGGTCGCCCCGGCCCTCCATCACCGCGACGGCGGCCAGCACCGGCACCGCCGGCTGGCACACGGCGAGCGCATGCACCCCGCCGCCGAGGAAGTGGAAGATCTCGATCAGGTAGTCGATATAGTCGTCGAGGCCGAACCGCCCCGCGCTCAGCGGCACCTCGCGGGCATCCGTCCAGTCGGTGATGTAGATGTCGTGGTTGGGCAGCAGCGTCTCCACCGTGCCACGCAGCAGCGTCGCATAGTGCCCGGAGAGCGGGGCGACGATCAGCATGCGCGGCTGCGGCCGGCGCGGCGGGCGGGCGAACACCCGCTCGAAATGCAGCAGCCGGCAGAACGGCTTTTCCCACACGGTCTCGATGCGCACCGGCACCTTGGCGCCGCCCACCGTGGTGTGTTCGATCCGCCAGTCCGGCTTGCCATAGCGCCGCGTGGTGCGCTCGAACATCTCGAAGCCGGCCAGCAGCGTGCGGCCGAAATCGGTGTGCGAGAGCGGGTTGGCCGGATGGCGGTAATAGAGCCGCCCGGCATCCGCCATCGCCCGCAACGGGTCGAGCGCCGCCTGGCCCATTTCGAACATCCAGTAGAGCGGCTTGGAGAAGACCGAGGCCGCCTCCAGCAAGTCGGTCGGCGTCCCTGCGGTCGCCTCCGCATCGGGCACGGCCCCGAAAACCCCGATCGCCATACGCGCCTCCGATTTGAAAACGACAGTCCTGAACTCGCCCGTACCGCTGGCGCCGCGGGCTTTCCCGCCGGCAGCGTGTCACGGGGCAGGTCGGCAATTCCTTCGGCAATTCCCCGGCAATTCCTTCGGGCAATTCCCGAGGTCCCGCCCGGGTTCCTGCGATAGCGAGAAGACCGGCGGGATCGTTGTGCACTGCAACACATAGTCGCTTTCGGCCGCACGTCAACGAATCAGCGCATTCCCGCCGCGCCGCGCTTACCTGTATAGAGGGCGCGCAGGGGGGAACCAAATGCCACTTTCGCTGGATCATCCGATCGGCGAGCGCTTCTTCGGCCTCAGGCTCGATACGCTCATCCGCCTGCGCTGGCTGGCGATTTCCGGCCAGACCGCCGCCATCGTGGTGGTGCAGTGGCTGCTCGGCTTCACGGTGCCGATCGGCGCCTGCCTCGCGGTGGTGGCGCTTTCCGCATGGCTGAACCTCGCCTTGCGGCTGCGCAGCCCCGGCGCAAGGCGGCTCTCCAACACCGAGGCGACCTGGCTGCTCGCCTATGACATCCTTCAGCTCGCGGCCCTGCTGTTTCTCACCGGCGGCCTGGCCAATCCCTTCGCGGTGCTGTTCCTCGCCCCGGTGCTGATCTCGGCCACCGCGCTGTCGCCGCGCTCCACCCTGCTGCTCGGCCTGCTCGCCGGCGGCCTCGCGGCGCTGGTCGGGCTGTGGCAGATGCCGCTGCCGTGGCGGCACAGCGAGGCGCTCGGGGCCGGGCCGCTGCTGCCGCCGCTCTATCTCGCCGCCATCTGGAGCGCGCTGGCGGTGGCGATCGCCTTCATCGGCAGCCATGCCTGGCGCGTCGCCGAGGAGACGCGCGAGCTCTCCGAGGCGCTCGCCGCCACCGAGCTGGTGCTGGCCCGCGAGCAGCATCTCTCGGCGCTGGACGGGCTTGCCGCCGCCGCCGCCCATGAGCTCGGCACCCCGCTCGCCACCATCACCGTGGTCGCCAAGGAACTGGCCCGCGGCCTGGCGCCCGATAGCCCGATCGCCGACGATATCCGCCTGCTGGGCGAACAGTCCGAGCGCTGCCGCGCCATATTGCGCCGCCTCACCACGCTCGATGCCGGCGAGGCGCCGTTCGACCGCATGAAGGTCACGCATCTGCTCGAGGATGTGGCGTCGCCGCACCGCAATTTCGGCATCGAGGTCGACGTCACCACCGCGACGCGCATCGGCGAGCCGGTGATCGCCCGCAATCCCGGCCTGATCTACGGCCTCGGCAACATCGTCGAGAACGCCGTCGATTTCGCCGCCGGGCGGGTGGAGATCGCCGCCAACTGGACCGATCGCGATCTGGTGGTCACCGTCACCGATGACGGGCCGGGCTTCCCGGCCGAGCTCATCGACAGCATCGGCGCGCCCTATCTCACCAGCCGCGGCCGCCATCGCTGGCGGCGCGAGGGGGCCGGCGAGGGCGAGGATGGCGAGCAGGGCCTCGGCCTCGGCCTGTTCATCGCCAAGACGCTGCTGGAGCGTTCCGGCGCCGAACTCGCCTATGTGAACGTGCCGGCGCCCCGCCATGGCGCCCGCGTCACCGTGCGCTGGCCGCGCCGGCTGGTCGATATTTCCGACCGCGAGCCCGGCGAGGGCGAGCCGAAATGACAAGCGCCGCCGCTGCGCTATAATGCCACGGTGCTGTGCATCGCCGGCCCTGCGGTGTAGCCTCACGCAAAATATTAAAGGCCGCCGCGCCGAGGCCGGCCGCTAGGGAGTCCTTGCCGGAAAACGCCATGCTTGACGCAACCGCCGATACAATCGACCGCTCGCTGCTGATCGTCGACGACGACCGGCCCTTTCTCCAGCGTCTGGCCCGTGCCATGGAAACGCGCGGCTTCGCCGTGACGACGGCGGAATCGGTCGCCGATGGCCTCGCCCGCGTCGAAGGCGGCGCCCCGGCCTATGCGGTGGTCGACATGCGGCTCGGCGACGGCAACGGCCTTGACGTCATCTCGGCGCTGAAGCGCCGCCGCCCGGAGGCGCGCGGCGTCATCCTCACCGGCTACGGCAACATCGCCACCGCGGTGAACGCGGTGAAGATGGGCGCGGTCGATTATCTCGCCAAACCCGCCGATGCCGACGACATCTGCGCCGCCCTGAACGCGCAGGCGGACTACAAGCCGCAGCTGCCGGAAAACCCGATGTCGGCCGACCGGGTGCGCTGGGAGCACATTCAGCGGGTGTACGAGCTGTGCGGGCGCAACGTGTCGGAGACGGCCCGCCGCCTTTCCATGCACCGCCGCACTCTCCAGCGCATCCTCGCCAAGCGCGCCCCACGCTGAGCGGGCCGAAGGCGTTGGGCGGTCCTGCCATGACGTCGCCCCGCTGAAGGCAGCCGCCTGGCCTTCCGGGGCCCGCCCTCACCCCTCCGGCGTCGGCCGGAAGGCTAGCACCGCGGTCATCTCGATCACGTCGTGGAAGCGCCCGTCGGGGGCGATGCGCGCCAGCTCGTCCCGCAGCTCGCGCTCGAACGCCGGCTGCGCCGTGCCCAGCGCCGCCGGCGAGGTCAGCGAGCGGGAATAGGCCAGCCCGACCACCTCCTCGATGCTGCGCTCGCGCGGCAGGATGCGGCCGATCCGCTCGACGACGGCGAAAGGCGAGGCGATCAGCACCGCTTCATGCGGCACCCAGTCCGGCTGCCGGCGCACCCGCCGGTCGGCATAGCGCTGGGGGGCGTGCCGCTCGGCCAGCCGGTCGAGCACCGCATGCCAGTCCGGGGTGCCGTACAGGCGGCGGTCGCCCATCAGCACCACCGCGCCGCCGGGCTCGATCAGCGCGTCGAGCGCGCGCAGCGTCGCCGGCCGGTCCATCCAGTGGAAGGAGCGGCCCATCACCACCGCGCCGAACCGTCCGAGCGTTGCCGACAGGTCGTAGGACGAGCCCTGCACCAGATCGAGCCGGACCCCGGCCGCCTCCGCCTCGGCCCGTGCCGCCGCCAGCATCGAGGGCTCGGGATCCATGCCGGTGACGTCGAGGCCCAGCCGGGCGAAGCCGATCGCCAGCGGCGCCGGCCCGCAGCCGAGGTCGAGCAGCCGGTCGCCGGCCTCCAGCCCGATCCGCGCCGCCACCGCGGCGATCAGCTCCAGCGGATAGGGCTGGCGGTAGCGGCCGTAGAATTCCGCCGTCGAGCGGAAGCGCGCGGCATCATAGGGAATGGGCGGGGTTTCCAGACGGACGACGCTCATCGGGGGCGCACCTCTGCCAAGACGCTCCGGCGCCCGGCCACAGGTGAGCTTCGCCGGCAATCGTGACGAAGTTGCGTCCGGCCGGCGAGGCGCGGTCCCGGCTGCAGCGTTCACACCCGCAGGCCGTTCTCCTGCGCCAGCTGCTTCAGCCCGCGCTCGGGGCGTGCCCCCATGTGGCTGATCACCTCCGCCGCGCACAGCGCGCCCAGCCGCAGCGATTCCTCCGGGACGAAGCCGCGCGCGAAGCCGTGCAGGAAGCCGGCGGCGAACAGGTCGCCGGCGCCGGTGGTGTCGACCACCTGCTCGACCGGGTAGGCGGGCACCGCCACGCGTTCGTTGCCGGACAGCCACAGCGCCCCCTGCTCGGAGCGCGTCACCACCGCCCGGCGCACATCGGTGGCGAGCTGGGCGAGGGCGGTGTCGAAATCGGCGGTCTGGTAGAGCGATTTGAGCTCGCTTTCATTGGCGAAGACCAGGTCGACCGTCCCCTCGCGCATCAGCGTGAGGAACTCGGCCCGGTAGCGGTCGACGCAGAAGGCGTCGGAAAGGGTGAGCGCGACGCTGCGCCCGGCGGCATGGGCGATGCCGGCGGCCTTGAGGAAGGCCTGCTTGGCCGGCGGCGGGTCCCAGAGATAGCCCTCGAGATAGGTGACGGTGGCCGCCGCCACCATCTCGGCGGCGACGTCGTCCGGCGTCAGGTCCTGCGCCGCGCCGAGATAGGTGTTCATGGTGCGCTCGCCATCCGGCGTCACCAGGATCAGGCAGCGGGCGGTGGCGGGGCCGTCCGCCGCGGCGGGGGTGCGGTAGGCGACGCCGGCGGCGCCGATGTCATGGGCGAAGATGGCGCCGAGCGCATCGTCCTTCACCTTGCCGACGAAGCCGGCGCGCCCGCCGAGCTCGGCGATGCCGGCCATGGTATTGGCCGCCGAGCCGCCGGAGATCTCGATGCCGGATCCCATGGCGGCATAGACCGTCTCGGCCCGCTCCTCGTCGATCAGCGTCATGCCGCCCTTGCGCATGCCGTGCGTGGCAAGGAAGTCGTCCTCGGCGCGGGCGAGCACGTCGACGATGGCATTGCCGAAACCGATCACATCGAGGGTTGGCGCGGTCACATGCGGGCCTTTCGAATGGGAGATGATGTCTGGCGGTAGCAGAGCCGGCGCGTGGCCGCAATGTCGGTCGCCCCCGCTTCCCTTCCGCAGCGGCTCGGCCCGACCTTGGTTCCGCCGCCGACCTCTTGGCGACAACCTCCCGCCGATGCCCGGCTTTCCCGCGACGCGGCAGCGCCGGACAGGGCAGTCCCGGACGTGGCCTACGCCTCCCTTGCCGGCGATCCCTGACCGTTGATGCCGGGGGCGATCGCCACCCCGCGCCGCCCCCGCTCGGCCGTACCGGCCCGCCTCGCCCTTCCGCCGGGCGGTGCGAGCGGCTATTGCTGGCGGGGTCCCAATCGCCGGCGCCTTGATGTCCCTGCTGCGGCATGCTTCCACCGTCGTCTCGCTGACGCTGCTCTCGCGGGGGCTCGGCTTTGCCCGCGATGCCGCGGTGGCGGCGCTGTTCGGCACCGGCGCGGTGGCCGATGCCTCCGTCGCCGGCCTCGCCATTCCCCAGCTCGCCCGGCGGCTGCTCGGGGAGGGGGCGCTGAACGCCGCCATCCTGCCGCGGCTGCCGGCCGCGTCCGCGGGTCCCGCCCCTCGCCTCGCCGGGGCGCTGATCCTCGTCTTCACCCTCGCGGCGGTCCTCATCGCCGCGCTGCTGGCGCTGTTCATGCCGCAGGTGACGGCGCTGCTGGCGCCTGGCTTCCTTGATGATCCGGCGCGCGCCGAAGGCGCGGTGCTGGCCGGGCGCATCGCCATGCTCGCCCTGCCGCTCGCCGCCGGCGCCGGCGTGCTGGCGGCGCTGGTGAATGCCGCCGGCCGGGTGACGCGCCCGGCCTTCGCGCCGGCCGCCGGCAATCTCGCCGTGCTGGCGGTGATCGGCGCCTTCGCCTTTTTCCATGCCGGTACCGCCGAAGACGTCGGCTCCCGCGCGCTCGCCTTCCTCGCGGTGGCGACGGTGGCCGGCGCGCTCGCCCAGGCGATGGTGATCGGCGCCGCGCTGCCGCACCGGCCCGGCACCCTGCTGCCCGACCGCGCGGCGTTGAAGGCGGCGCTGCCGGTGCTGATCGCTGCCGGCCCGACGCTGTTCGCCGCCGCGCTGCCGCAGCTGCGCATCCTCGTCGCCAATGCCGGCGCCTCGGAGCTGGAGGGCGGCGTCTCGGCGCTGTTCTATGCCACCCGCCTCGTCGAATTGCCGCTCGGCCTGGTCGGGGCGAGCGCCGGGGCGGTGCTGCTGCCGGCGCTGGCCGCCCATGGACGGGCGGAGGATCCGGCCGGCCACAGCCCGCGGGGCCACAAGCTGCTGGGCGACGCCCTCGTCGCCGCGCTGGCGCTCACCGCGCCGGCGGCGGCCGGTCTCGCCTTGCTCGCCGAGCCGATCGTGCGGGTGCTGTTCCAGCGCGGCGCTTTCGATGCCGCGGCGGCGGCGCTCACCGCCGAAGCGCTGGCGATGCTGGCGCTCAGCCTGCCCTTGCAGGCGATGGAGCGCATCCTGTCGACCGCCGCCTTCGCCCAGGGGCTCGGGCGCCTCGTCACTCGCACCAGCGTCGCGGCACTGCTGGCGGGCGGCGGCATCGGCTTTGCCGCCGCCGGCCCGCTCGGGCTCGCCGGCCCGGCGCTCGGCGTCGTCGCCTCCAGCCTGGTGGCACTCGCCGGGCTGTGGGTCGGGCTCGCCCGCGCCGGCCTGCTGCGTCTGGGCGGCGGGGAGTGGCGCCTGCTCGCCGGCTGCCTGCTCGCCACCCTGGCGATGGCGGTCATGGTCGGGCTCGGCGCGCACCTCCTCGCCGCGCCGCTGGCCGCCGGCGGGCTGCACGGCACGCTGACGCTCGGCCTGCTGGTGCTCGCCGGCATCGCCGTCTACGGCCTTGCCGCCCGGAGCCTCGGCCTGCTGCCGCGCCGCTGAGGCGAGGCCGTTCCCCGCCGGCCGCGCCCCGGCCCCGCCGCCCTTGCGCCGTCAGGCCGTGCGTGCCATGAGGCGGACCCAGATTCATCTGCCCCGTCGACACGGCCGGGCGGGCCCGTGTCTTCGAGGAAGCCAGCCTTTTCGAGGGTGTAATGAACGTCCAGCAGCGCGTGTTTTCCGGCGTGCAGCCGACCGGCAACCTGCATCTCGGCAATTATCTCGGCGCCATCAAGCGGTTCGCCGAGCTGCAGGACAGCTTCGACTGCCTCTATTGCGTGGTGGACCTGCACGCCATCACCCCGGATATGCGGGTGTGGGGCGGGCCGGCCGAGCTGTCGCGCAACATCCGGGAAGTGACCGCCGCCTATCTCGCCGCCGGCATCGATCCGAAGAAGAACATCATCTTCAACCAGAGCCAGGTCTCCGGCCATGCCGAGCTCGCCTGGGTGTTCAACTGCGTCGCCCGGCTCGGCTGGCTGAACCGCATGACCCAGTTCAAGGAGAAGGCCGGCAAGGACCGCGAGAACGCCTCGGTCGGCCTCTACGCCTACCCGAACCTGATGGCGGCCGACATCCTGCTCTACCACGCCACCCATGTGCCGGTGGGCGAGGACCAGAAGCAGCATATCGAGCTCACCCGCGACATCGCGCAGAAGTTCAACAACGACTTCGCCGAATCGATCGCGTCCAACGGCTTTGGCAGGGGCGCCGAGGGCGGCTATTTCCCGCTCACCGAGCCGCTGATCGGCGGGCCGGCGGCGCGGGTGATGAGCCTGCGCGACGGCTCGAAGAAGATGTCGAAGTCGGACCCCTCCGACCTGTCGCGCATCAACCTCACCGACGATGCCGACGCCGTCGCCTCCAAGATCCGCAAGGCCAAGACCGATCCCGAGCCGCTGCCCACCGAGCTCGACGGCCTGAAGGGCCGGCCCGAGGCGGAGAACCTGGTCGGCATCTATGCCGCGCTGTCCGGCGCCACCAAGGAAGAGGTGCTTGAGAGCTATGGCGGCGGCCAGTTCTCCACCTTCAAGGGCGCGCTGGTCGAGCTCGCCGTCGAGCGTCTCGGCCCGATCGGCAACGAGATGAAGCGCCTCGTCGCCGATCCCGGCCATATCGACGCGGTGCTGCGCGACGGCGCCGCCCGCGCCCGCGCCATTGCCGAGGTCACCATGGCTGAGGTGAAGGACATCGTCGGCTTCGTGCGCTGACCGTCCGGCCGCGGCGGCGCCTGCCGCCGCTCCTCCGCACCGCCGAGACGCCTGGGGGCTGCCGTCACGCCGGCTGCCGGCGCGTCATGGCGTCCAGTGCGGACCCGCTTTTGCCGCTTCCCGCCGTCTCCCATCCCCCGCTCATGTCGGCGAGGGCGCGTCGCCGCGTCCTTGCGCCGTGCTTTCGCGCGTCCGCTCCCTCGCACGTTCCATGGCTGAAAAGTCAAACAGTATGACTATTCAACCGTTCGAAACCATGCCATAAAACGCCAGCTCACAAGCGCCCGTAAGTGGCGCGCAGCTGGACCTCATGGGAGAAACGCTATGTCTTTCAAAGCTTTGATGCTCGCCACCGCCATGTCCGGCGCCCTGTTCGCGGCCACCGGCGCCCTTGCGAGCGACCTCACCATCGGCTTCTCGCAGATCGGCTCGGAATCGGGCTGGCGCGCCGCGGAGACCACCGTCTCCAAGGCGGAGGCGAAGAAGCGCAACATCAATTTCAAGATCGCCGACGCCCAGCAGAAGCAGGAGAACCAGATCAAGGCGATCCGCTCCTTCATCGCCCAGGGCGTCGACGCCATCTTCCTGGCGCCCGTCGTCTCCACCGGCTGGGATACGGTGCTGAAGGAGGCGCAGGAGGCCAAGATCCCGGTCGTGCTGCTCGACCGCGACATCGATCCCGCCGGCAAGAGCCTCTACCTCACCGCGGTCACCTCGGATTCGGTGCATGAAGGCAAGGTTGCCGGCGAATGGCTGGTGAAGACGGTGAACGGCAAGCCGTGCAACGTGGTCGAGCTGCAGGGCACGGTGGGTGCCAGCGTCGCGGCCAACCGCAAGAAGGGCTTCGAGGACGGCATCGCCGGCGCCTCCAACGTCAAGATCGTCCGCTCGCAGACCGGCGACTTCACCCGCGCCAAGGGCAAGGAAGTCATGGAAAGCTTCATCAAGGCCGAGGGCGGCGGCAAGAACATCTGCGCCGTCTACGCGCATAATGATGACATGATGGTCGGCGCCATCCAGGCGATGAAGGAAGCCGGGCTGAAGCCGGGCACCGAGGTGCTGACCGTCTCCATCGACGCGGTGCCGGACATCTTCAAGGCGATGGCCGCCGGCGAGGCCAACGCCACCGTCGAGCTGACGCCCAACATGGCCGGCCCGGCCTTCGACGCCATCGTCGCCTTCAAGGAGAAGGGCACGGTGCCGCCGAAGTGGATCCAGACCGAATCCAAGCTCTACACCCAGGCCGACAGTCCGAAGGCGGTCTACGAGAGCAAGAAGGACCTCGGCTACTGAGGCGGAGCATGCGGGACGGGGTGTCTCCCCGATCCCTGCACCGAACCGGGTCGTTGCGGGGAGGCGTGGGGCGCATGCCCTCCGACCGCCCGGCGGACCTTGATGGCCCGCCGGCATCGCCCGCCGCCTCTGCCTGTGGAGAAAGCGGGTTCGTGCACCGCCTTCTCCACAGGGTTGTCCCCAGCCCGACCGTCGCCGGCGAGACCGCATATGGTACCCGTAAGTTCCCCGCATGACGACGCGCCCGCCGCCCCGCCTTCCGGCGCTCCCCTGCTTGAGCTCACCGGCTTCTCCAAGTCCTTTGCCGGCTTCAAGGCTCTGGATCAGGTCGAGCTGACGCTGCGCGCCGGCGAGGTGCATGCGCTGCTGGGCGAGAACGGCGCCGGCAAGTCGACGCTGATCAAATGCATGACCGGCGTCGTCCACCGCGACGCCGGCCGGCTCAGCCTCGATGGCGTGGACATCGCGCCGCGCTCGGCGGAGGAGGCGGTGAAGGCCGGCATCGCCACCGTCTATCAGGAGGTCAATCTCGCCCCCAACCTCTCGGTGGCTCAGAACCTGTTCCTCGGCCGCCAGCCCACCCGCTTCGGCCTGGTGCGCGAGGGCGAGATGCGCCGGCGTGCCCGCGAGCTGCTGGCCGCGTTCGATCTCGACCTCGACGTCGCCGCGCCGCTGGAGAGCTATTCGGTCGCCGTGCAGCACATCGTCGCCATCGCCCGCGCGGTCGATCAGTCGGCGCGGGTGCTGATCCTCGACGAGCCGACCGCCAGCCTCGACGCCCACGAGGTCGAAATCCTGTTCGCGGTGCTGCGCAAGCTGAAGGCGCGCGGCATCGGCATCGTCTTCGTCACCCATTTCCTCGATCAGGTCTATGCGATCTGCGAACGCATCACCGTGCTGCGCAATGGCCGCCTCGCCGGCAGCGCCACCACTGCCGAGCTGCCCCGCCTCGATCTGGTGCGGATGATGCTCGGCCGCGAGCTCGCCCAGGCGACCGCCTCCGCCGCGCACGCGCCGGAGGCTGCCCGCGACGTGGCCGGCGGGCGCGCGGCCGCCTTCGCCACCTTCGAGAATTACGGCAAGGCCGGCTATGTCGCGCCCTTCGATCTCGCCTTGCGCCCCGGCCATGTGGTCGGCCTCGCCGGCCTGCTCGGCTCCGGCCGCACCGAGACCACCCGCCTGGTCTTCGGCGCCGCCCATGCCGACAGCGGCACCGCCACCGTGGACGGCGCCAGGGTGGCGCTCACCAGCCCGGCGGAGGCGCTGCATCTCGGCTTCGGCTACTGCCCGGAGGAGCGCAAGACCGAGGGCATCGTCGCCGAGCTCACCGTGCGCGAGAACATCGTGCTGGCCTTGCAGGCCCGTCGCGGCGTCACCCGGCCGCTGTCGCGCCGCGAGCAGGACGAGATCGCGGCAAGGTTCATCCGCCTGCTCGACATTCGCCCGCCCGATCCGGAGCGGCCGATCGGCCTCCTGTCCGGCGGCAACCAGCAGAAGGCGCTGCTGGCCCGCTGGCTGGCGACCGAGCCGCGCCTCCTGATCCTCGACGAGCCGACGCGCGGCATCGATGTCGGCGCCCATGCCGAGATCATCGCGCTGATCCGCCGGCTCTGCGCCGAGGGGATGGCGCTGCTGGTGGTGTCCTCTGAGCTGGAGGAGATCGTCACCTATGCCGACGAGGTGATCGTGCTGCGTGATCGCGCCCATGTCGCCCGGCTCACCGGCGAAGACATCACCGTACCCGGCATCCTCGCCGCCATCGCCGAAGCCGATCCGGTGCAGCCGCCGCCGGCCGCCGCCGGGCGGGCCGCGTGAGGGAGGGGATCATGTCGCTTCGCCTTCCCCGCATCGGCACCTCGCAAGTGGTGGCACTGCTCGCGATCCTGGCGATCAACTGGGTGGTGTCGCCGCAATTCTTCGACATCCGCCTGCAGGACGGCCGGCTGTTCGGCAGCCTCATCGACGTGCTCAATCGCGGCGCGCCGGTGGCGATCCTGTCGCTCGGCATGGTGCTGGTCATCGCCATGCGCGGCATCGATCTGTCGGTCGGCGCGGTGATGGCGATCTGCGGCGCCATCGCCGCCAGCCTTGCCGATAGTCATTCTCTGCCGGTGGTGCTGGCCGCCGCGCTCGGCGCCGGCCTCGCCTGCGGCCTGTGGAACGGCTTCCTGGTCGCGGTGCTCGGCATCCAGCCGATCGTCGCCACGCTGATCCTGATGGTGGCCGGGCGCGGCATCGCGCAGCTGATCACCGAGGGGCGCATCGTCACCTTCACCTCGCCGGAGCTGGCCTTTCTCGGCGGCGGCTCGGTGCTGGGCCTGCCCACCCCGATCGTCATCACCCTCGCCTTGCTGGCGCTGACGCTCCTCATCGTGCGCGGCACGGCGCTCGGCCTGCTCATCGAGGCGACCGGCGGCAATGCCCGCGCCGCCGCGCTGGCCGGGGTCGGCACCCGCCTCATCACCCTGGCCGTCTATGCCTGGTGCGGCCTGTGCGCCGCCATCGCCGGCGTGGTGGCCGCCGCCGACATTCTCGGCGCCGATGCCAACAATGCCGGGCTGTGGCTGGAGCTCGACGCCATCCTGGCGGTGGTGATCGGCGGCACCTCGCTGTTCGGTGGCCGCTTCTCGCTGGTGCTGGCGGTGATCGGCGCGCTCATCATCCAGGCGATGAACACCGGCATCCTGCTGTCCGGCTTCCCGCCGGAGACCAACCTCGTGGTCAAGGCGGTGGTGGTGCTCGCCGTGCTGCTCGCCCAGTCGCCGCGGCTGAAGGGCAGCCTTGCCGTCCTCGGCTCCAGCCTGTTCGGGAGGCGCGCATGAACGCCGCCGGTCGCAATTCCCTGAACCGGCTGCTGCCGGTCGCCGCCACCACCGCGGTGTTCCTGCTCGGCTTCCTCATCTGCTCGCTCACCTTCCCCAATTTCGCCTCGCTGCGGGTGGTGATGAACCTGTTCACCGACAACGCCTTTCTCGGCATCGTCGCGGTGGGCATGACCTTCGTCATCATCTCCGGCGGCATCGATCTGTCGGTCGGCTCGGTGATCGGCTTCACCACCGTGTTCCTCGCCATCGCCATCGAGCGCTGGGGCGTGCCGCCGCTGGTCGCCTTCGCGCTGGTGCTGGTCATCTGCGCGCTGTTCGGCGCCGCCATGGGCGCGGCGATCGAATATTTCGAGCTGCCGCCCTTCATCGTCACCCTGGCCGGCATGTTCCTCGCCCGCGGCGCCAGCTTCCTGATGTCGACGGAATCGATCCCGATCACCGCCGATCTGTATTCCCACCTCGCCGACCATGCGCTGCGGCTGCCCGGCGGCGCCCGCCTCACCGTGCCGGCGATGATCATGATCCTCGTCGTGATCGGCGGCATGGTGCTGCTGCACCTCACCCGCTTCGGCGCCAATGTCTATGCGCTGGGCGGCTCGCGGGTCTCCACCGCCCTGATGGGGGTGAACGTCACCCGCACCACCATCCTCATCTACATGCTGTCGGCGGGCCTCGCCGGCCTGTCGGGCATCGTGTTCTCGCTCTATACCTCGTCCGGCTACTCGCTGTCCGGCGTCGGGGTGGAGCTCGATGCCATCGCCGCGGTGGTCATCGGCGGCACGCTGCTGTCCGGCGGCTACGGCTTCGTGTTCGGCACCTTCGTCGGCGTGCTGATCCAGGGGCTGATTCAGACCTACATCTCCTTCGATGGCTCGCTGTCGAGCTGGTGGGCAAAGATCGCCACCGGCCTGCTTCTGTTTGCCTTTATCGGCTTCCAGCAGGCTACGTTGCGGCTGGCGCGGCGTTCGCGCCGTCACGCGACCGGAGGCGCGCACGCATGAACTCGCGGATCATCGTCATCCCCGCCCGCCGCGGGCATTCCAACCATGCCGAGGTGGCGCGCACCATCGGCATCGACATCATCGCCGGCCGTTATGGCGAGGGCGAGAAGCTCCCCGGCGATGCCGAGCTGACCCTGCTGTTCGGCGTGTCCCGCCCGGTGCTGCGCGAGAGTGTCAAGACGCTGGTCGCCAAGGGCCTGCTGTCCACCAAGGCCCGCGTCGGCACGGTGGTGCGCGAGCGGGCGGCGTGGAACATGTTCGATCCGGACGTGCTGGCCTGGCATCTCGATGCCGGCATCGACCGCCGCTTCCTGCGCGATCTCGCCGAGATCCGCCTCGCGGTGGAGCCGCGCGCCGCCGCGCTCGCCGCCGAGCGCCGCAACGAGGCCGATCTGGTGCTGATGCGCGCCGCGGTCGCCCATATGGGTGAGGTGCCCGGCGCGTCGGAAGGCTTCGCCGAGGATGACCTCGCCTTGCACATCGCCATCGCCAACGCCTCCGGCAATCCGTTCATGCGTTCGATCGGCGCGGTGATCGAGGCGGCGCTGCGCGCCTCCTTCGTGCTCTCCGCCCCGGTGGATACGCGTGAGCGCGACATCGCGGTGGCCGCGCATGAGCGCATCGTCGAGGCCATCGCCGACAAGGATGCCGAGGCCGCCAGCGTGGCGATGACCAATGTGATCTTCAACGGCCTGCGCCGCCACGGCGCGGCGGGCTGAACAGGTGCCGAGATGAGCGACCATCCGTCCAACGACAAGAAGAAGCAGCCCGGCGGCGGCAAGCCGTTGCGGAGCCAGGCCTGGTTCGGCCGGCAGGACAAGATGGGCTTCTACTACCGCTCCTTCCTGAAGAACTCCGGCACGCCGCAAGACCAGTTCGACGGCCGCCCGGTGATCGGCATCTGCAACACCTGGTCCGAGCTGACGCCCTGCAACATCCATTTCCGCGACCTCGCCGAGCACGTGCGGCGCGGCGTGCTGGATGCCGGCGGCTACCCGCTGGAATTCCCGGTCTCCTCGCTCGGCGAGGTGACGATGCGCCCCACCGCCATGCTGTTCCGCAACCTCGCCTCGATGGATGTCGAGGAAGCCATCCGCGCCCATCCGCTCGATGGCGTGGTGCTGCTCATGGGCTGCGACAAGACCACGCCCGCCCTCCTGATGGGCGCCGCCTCCGCCGACCTGCCGGCCATCGGCGTCTCCGGCGGCCCGCAGCTGCGCGGCGTCTATCGCGGCCAGATCATTGGATCCGGCACCAACATCATCTCGATGAGCGAGCAGCTGCGCGCCGGCGAGGTGACGCTGGAGGAGTTCCACGCCGCCGAGGCCGGCATGAACCGCTCCGCCGGCTCCTGCATGACCATGGGCACCGCTTCCACCATGGCCTCGATGGTCGAGGCGCTCGGCATCGGCCTGCCGGAGAATGCCGCCATCCCCGCCGCCGACGCCCGCCGCGCCTTGCTCGCCCGCATGGCCGGCCGGCGCATCGTCGAGATGGTGCGTGAGGACCTGAAACCCTCCGACATCCTGACCCGCGACGCCTTCGAGAACGCCATCCGCACGCTGGCGGCGATCGGCGGGTCCACCAATGCTGTCGTCCACCTGCTGGCCATCGCCGGCCGCGTCGGCATCGACCTCACCCTCGACGATTTCGACCGCCTCGGCCGCGACATCCACTGCCTCGTCGATTTGATGCCCTCCGGCCGCTTCCTGATGGAGGACTTCTACTATGCCGGCGGCCTGCCGGCGGTGCTGCGGGCGCTGGGCGAACGCGGGCTGATCCACAAGGACGCCCGCACCGCCAATGGCCGCACCCTGTGGGAGAATGTCGAGAACGCGCCGAACTGGAATGCCGAGGTGATCACCCCGTTCGAGACGCCGTTCAAGCCCGAGTCCGGCATGGCCATCCTGAAGGGCAACCTCGCCCCCGACGGCGCCGTCATCAAGCCGTCGGCCGCCTCGCCGGAGCTGATGGTGCACACCGGCCGCGCGGTGGTGTTCGAGAGCGTCGAGGAGATGCACCACGCGGTCAATGACGAGGACCTCGACATCGACGCCTCCTGCATCATGGTGCTGAAGCATTGCGGGCCCAAGGGCTATCCCGGCATGGCCGAGGTCGGCAACATGCCTTTGCCGGCTAAGTTGCTGCGCCAGGGCGTGCGCGACATGATCCGCATCTCCGATGCCCGTATGTCCGGCACCGCCTATGGCACCGTCGTGCTGCATGTCGCGCCGGAGGCGACCGCCGGCGGGCCGCTGGCCCTCGTCCGCAACGGCGACCTCATCACCCTCGACGTGCCCGCCCGCGCGCTGCACCTGCATGTGGAGGAGGCCGAGCTCGCCGCCCGTCGCGCCGCCTGGGTGTCGCCGGAGCCGCACGCCGCGCGCGGCTACCAGCGTCTCTACATCGACCATGTGCTGCAGGCCGATCGCGGCGCCGATTTCGATTTTCTCGTCGGCCGCTCCGGTTCGCCGGTGCCGCGCGACAATCACTAAGGGTGCATGATGACCACGACTTCCGCCCGCCCCTATAAAGGTGTCTTCCCGGTCGCCCCGACCGTGTTCGATGCCGATGGCCGGCTCGACCTCGAAGGCCAGAAGCGCGCCATCGAGTGCATGATCGATGGCGGCTCGCACGGCCTGTGCATCCTCGCCAATTTCTCCGAGCAGTTCGTGCTCACCGATGACGAGCGCGACCTGGTCATGCGCACGGTGCTGGAGCATGTGGCCGGGCGGGTGCCGGTCATCGTCACCACCACGCATTTCTCCACCTTCGTCTGCGCCGAACGCTCGAGGCGGGCGCAGGAGATGGGCGCGGCGATGGTGATGGTGATGCCGCCCTATCACGGCGCCACCTTCCGGGTGCCGGAGAGCGCAATCTACGATTTCTATCGTGGCGTCTCGGATGCTGTCGATATCCCGATCATGGTGCAGGACGCGCCGGTGGCCGGCACGCCGCTCTCCGTTCCCTTCCTCGCCCGCATGGCGAAGGAGATCGAGCACCTCGCCTATTTCAAGATCGAGGTGCCGCAGGCCGCCGCCAAGCTGCGGGCGCTGATCGAGGCCGGCGGCAACGCCATCGAAGGGCCGTGGGACGGCGAGGAGGCCATCACCCTGCTCGCCGATCTCGATGCCGGCGCCACTGGCGCCATGACCGGCGGCGGCTACCCGGACGGCATCCGCCAGATCGTCGACCCCTATTTCGCCGGAGATCGGGAAGCCGCCATCGACGCCTATATGCGCTGGCTGCCGCTGATCAATTACGAGAACCGCCAGACCGGCTTGGCTGCGTGCAAGATCCTGATGAAGGAAGGCGGCGTCATCGCCCATGACACGCTGCGCGCGCCGCTGCCGCAGGTCGCCCCCGCCACCCGCGCCGGCCTGATCGAGATTGCCCGCCGGCTCGATCCGGTGGTGCTGAGCTGGGGGAAATGAGCATGATCGAGGCAACTGGTATCACTGGCGCCCTGCTCATCGGCTCGCGCGAGGTGACGGAAGGCCCGGCCTTCCGCGCCGTCGATCCCGCGCGCGGAGCCGAGATCGAACCGGCCTTCGTCGAGGCCGGCCCGGCCGATGTCGCCGAGGCCGCCGCTCTCGCCGCGCAGGCCTTCCCGTTCTACCGCGCCACGGCGCCGGCAGCCCGCGCGGCCTTTCTCGACGGCATCGCCACCGAGATCGAGGCGCTGGGCGACGCGCTGATCGAGCGCGCCGCGCGGGAGACCGGCCTGCCCGCCGCCCGGCTTCAGGGCGAGCGCGCCCGCACCTGCGGCCAGCTCCGCCTGTTCGCCTCGTGGATCCGCGACGGCGGCGCCGACGAGCCGCGCCTCGATTCTCCGCTCCCCGAGCGCACGCCGCTGCCGCGCGCCGATCTGCGCCTGCGCCATATCGGCATCGGCCCGGTGGCGGTGTTCGGCGCCTCGAATTTCCCGCTGGCCTTCTCGGTGGCCGGCGGCGACACCGCCTCGGCGCTCGCTGCCGGCTGCCCGGTCATCGTCAAGGGCCATCCCGCCCATCCCGGCACCTCGGAGCTGGTCGGCCGCGCCATCCGGGCGGCGATGGCCAAGGCCGGGCTGCCGGAAGGCGTGTTCTCGCTGCTCACCGGCACCTCGCACGAGCTCGGCGGCGCGCTGGTGGGCGATCCGCGCGTCGCTGCGGTGGGGTTCACCGGCTCCCGAGCCGGCGGCCTCGCCTTGTGCCGCATCGCCGCCGCCCGCCCGGTGCCGATCCCGGTCTATGCCGAGATGAGCAGCATCAACCCGGTGTTCCTGCTGCCGGCGGCGCTGGAATCCCGTGCCGAGGCGCTGGCCGCCGGCTTCGTCGGCTCACTCACCCTCGGCGCCGGCCAGTTCTGCACCAATCCCGGCCTCGTCATCGCCATCGAGGGCGAGGGCCTCGCCCGCTTCCTCGCCGGCGCCGGCGCGGCGGTGGAGGCGGCGCCCGCCGCCACCATGCTCACCCCCGGCATCGCCGGCGCCTATGGCAAGGGCGTCGCCGCGCTCGCCGAAGCCGGCGCCACCGAGATCGCCCGCGGCGGTGCCGAGACCGGCCCGAATGCCTGCCGCCCGGCGCTGTTCGTCGCCGAAGCGGCGAGCTTCCTTGCGGAGCCGGCCCTCTCGCACGAGGTGTTCGGGGCCTCCTCGCTGGTCATCCGCTGCCGCGACGCGGCGGAAATGGTGCAGGTCGCCCGCGCGGTGGAGGGCCAGCTCACCGCCACCCTGCATTTGGACGTCGCCGACCACCCGCTGGCGGCGCAGCTGCTGCCGGTGCTGGAGGAAAAGGCCGGCCGCATCCTCGCCAATGGCTGGCCGACCGGCGTCGAGGTCTGCCATGCCATGGTGCATGGCGGCCCGTTTCCGGCGACCTCGGACCCGCGCTCGACCTCGGTCGGCACCCTCGCCATCCGCCGCTTCCTCCGCCCGGTCTGCTACCAGGACCTGCCCGAGGCACTGTTGCCGGCAGCGGTCAAGGGCGGTAATCCGCTCCGCCTCCCGCGTCTTCTCGACGGCAAGATGATAGCCGCCACAGAGACGGAGGCCGAAAAATGATCGCATCGGTCATCCCGGCCGCGGCATCGGCCGCACCCTACACCTCACTGCACTCGAAACGGGACGTCCGGTCATGATCCGTCTCGCCATTGTCGGCCTCGGCAAGATCGCCCGCGACCAGCACCTCCCCGCCATCGAAAAGACCGGCGGAATCGAGCTGGTCGCCATCGCCAGCCGTAACGCTACCCTCGACGGCATCCCCCATTTCGCCAGCCTCGACGAATTGCTGGCGAGCGACGTGGCGGTCGACGCGGTGGCGCTCTGCACCCCGCCGCAGGTGCGCCGCCAACAGGCCGCGCTGGCACTAAGTCACGGAAAACACGTGCTTTTGGAGAAGCCGCCCGGTGCCACGGTGAGCGAGCTCGCCCCGCTCATCGCCGCCGCGCGGGCCTCCGGCCGGACGCTGTTCGCCACCTGGCACTCCCGTTTCGCCCCGGCGGTGGCGCCCGCGCGCGCCTTCCTCGCCGAGCACGCGCCCCGCGCGGTGAGCGTGGAGTGGAAGGAGGATGTCCGCGTCTGGCATCCCGGCCAGGACTGGATCTTCGAGCCGGGCGGCCTCGGGGTTTTCGATCCTGGAATCAATGCCTTATCGATCCTCACCCATATACTGCCAGCCCCCTTCTTCCTGACGAGGGCCACGCTCGGCTTCCCGGAAAACCGCGACGCTCCCATCGAGGCGGCGCTCGATTTCGCCGATAGCGCCGGGGTGCCGATCCGTGCCGAGCTCGATTTCCTGCAAACCGGGCCGCAGACCTGGGACATTCATGTGGAGACCGACGCCGGCCGCCTCACCCTGTCGCTTGGCGGCGCCAAGCTTTTCCTTGACGGCAAGGCGCTGATCGAGGAGCCGGAAGCCGAATATCCCGGCATCTACAAGCACTTCGTCGATCTGGTCGCGCGCGGCGCCTCGGATGTCGACCTGGCGCCGCTACAGCACGTTGCCGATGCATTCCTGCTTGGTCGGCGTATCGTGGTCGCACCGTTCGAAGGCTGAGGAGAGCATCATGCACGGCAAAGCCCCCAAATCCGACCGCCAGCTTCGCTCCCGCGCCTGGTTCGACAACCCGCACAACATCGACATGACCGCGCTCTATCTTGAGCGCTACCTCAATTTCGGCCTGTCGCAGGAAGAACTGCAAAGCGGTCGCCCGATCATCGGCATCGCCCAGACCGGATCCGACCTATCCCCTTGCAATCGCCACCATATCGAGCTTGCCAAGCGCACGCGCGAGGGCATTCGCGAGGCCGGCGGCATCGCCATCGAGTTCCCCGTCCACCCGATTCAGGAGACCGGCAAGCGCCCCACCGCGGGCCTCGACCGCAACCTCGCCTATCTCGGGCTGGTGGAGGTGCTCTACGGCTACCCACTCGACGGCGTAGTGCTCACCATCGGCTGCGACAAGACCACCCCGGCGCTGCTGATGGCGGCGGCGACGGTGAACATTCCCGCCATTGCGCTATCGGTCGGGCCGATGCTGAACGGCTGGTACAAGGGCCAGCGCACCGGCTCGGGCACCATCGTCTGGAAGGCGCGCGAGCTCTTGGCGGCCGGCGAGATCGACTACGCCGGCTTCGTCAAGCTCGTGGCGTCCTCAGCACCGTCAACGGGTTACTGCAACACCATGGGCACGGCGACGACAATGAACTCGCTTGCCGAGGCGCTGGGCATGCAGCTTCCGGGCTCGGCCGCCATTCCCGCGCCCTATCGCGACCGGCAGGAGGTCGCCTACCGTACCGGCCTGCGCATCGTCGAGATGGTGCATGAGGATTTGAAGCCCTCCGACATCCTCACGCGCGACGCCTTCCTCAACGCCATCCGCGTCAATTCCGCCATCGGCGGCTCCACCAACGCGCCGATCCACCTCAACGCGCTGGCCCGCCATGTCGGGGTGGAGCTGTCGATCGACGACTGGCAGACCTATGGCGAGGAGGTGCCGCTCCTGGTCAACCTCCAGCCGGCCGGCGAGTATCTCGGCGAGGACTATTACCATGCCGGCGGCGTGCCGGCGGTGGTGAAACAGCTTATGGACCAAGGCCTTATCGCGGGAGAGGCGATCACCGTCAATGGCCGGACCCTTGGCGAGAACTGCCGCGCGGCGAACATCGAGGACGAGAACGTCATCCGTCCCTATGCCAGGCCGCTCAAGGAGAAGGCCGGCTTCCGGGTGCTGCGCGGCAATCTGTTCTCCTCGGCGATCATGAAGACCAGCGTGATCTCGTCGGAGTTTCGCGACCGCTACCTCTCCAATCCGAACGATCCGGAAGCCTTCGAGGGCCGCGCCGTGGTGTTCGACGGGCCGGAGGACTACCACGCCCGCATCGACGACCCCGCGCTCGCCATCGACGAGACCACCGTCCTGTTCATGCGCGGCGCCGGCCCGGTCGGCTATCCCGGCGCGGCCGAGGTGGTGAACATGCGGGCGCCGGATTATCTGATCAAGGCGGGCATCCACGCCCTGCCCTGCATCGGCGACGGCCGCCAGTCTGGCACTTCCGGCTCGCCCTCGATCCTCAACGCCTCGCCGGAAGCGGCGGTCGGCGGTGGCCTGGCTTTGTTGCGCACCGGCGACCGGGTGCGCATCGATTTGAAGCGCAACAGCGCCAACATGCTGATTCCGGACGAGGAACTGGAAAAGCGCCGGCAGGAGCTGGCGGCTAATGGCGGCTATCACTATCCGGCGCACCAGACGCCCTGGCAGGAGATCCAGCGCAGCTTCGTCGGCCAGCTGGAGACCGGCGCGGTGCTGGAGCCGGCGGTGCGCTACCAGCGCATCGCCCAGACCATGGGGATGCCGCGTGACAACCACTAGCGCGCCTCTGGCTCCGGCATTGGCCGCCGCGACCTTGTTCTGCGCCGAACGCTGCCATCTCGGCGAAGGGCCAACCTATGACGCCGCCAGCGACATGGCGTGGTGGTTCGATATCGTCGAGAAACGGCTTTACCAGCAGAGCCCGTCCGGTGGCGGACATCGGCGGCACGAGCTGCCGGTGATGGCCAGTGCACTCGCGGTCGTCGACGACCGCCGGCAGTTGCTTTCCACGGAACACGGGCTGATGCTGCGCGACATTGCCGGCGGCCAACTGACCGAGGTGATGGATATCGAGGCCGACAACCCGGCGACCCGCTCGAATGACGGGCGGGTGCATCCGTCCGGCACCTTCTGGGTCTCGACCATGGGCAGGCGCGCCGAGCCGGGCGCCGGCGCCATCTATGCCTTCCGCGCCGGTGCGCTGCTGCGGCTGTTCTCCGGCATCTCCATCCCCAATGCCATCTGCTTCTCGCCGGATGGTTCAACCGGCTACTTCGCCGATACCCGGGAGAACACGCTCTGCCGCGTCGAGCTCGACCCGCTGACCGGCTTGCCCGAGGGCGAGCCGCAGGCGTTGCACCACCACTCGGCGGCCGGGGGGCTCGACGGCGCGGTGACCGATGCCGAAGGCCGCATCTGGTGCGCCATCTGGGGCGGGGCGCGGCTCAATGCCTATTCGCCGGCGGGCGAACTCCTCCGCAGCGTCGATGTGCCGGCATTGCAGTCGAGCTGCCCGGTCTTCGTCGGCCGGGATTTCGACAGGCTGCTCGTCACCTCCGCCTATGAGGGGATGGACGCGGCGGCGCGCACCGCCGATGCCGCCCACGGCCAGACCTTCCTCGTCGACATCGGCGCATGCGGGCGCGCCGAGCCGCGCGTGCGGCTGGGAGGATTGTGATGCTCCGCCTCTCCCATGTCGTCGTCGATTGGGGCACGTCGAGCTTCCGCCTGTGGGCGCTGGATGCCGAAGGCGGCGTGCTCGCCGAGCGCCGCAGCGACCAGGGGTTGAAAGCCTCCGCCGCCGCGGGCTTCGAGGCGGTGCTGGAATCGCACCTCGCCGCACTCGGCGTGCCGGAAGGCGTGCCGGTGATGATGTGCGGCATGGTCGGCTCGCGGGCCGGCTGGAAGGAGGCGGCCTATGTCGACGCGCCGGTGCGGCTCGACCGCCTCGCCGCACTTGCCACCGAGGTGCCCGCCGCCCGCCGCCTCGTGCGCATCCTGCCCGGCATCGCCCAGCGCGATGGCGAGCATCCCGACGTGATACGCGGCGAGGAAACCCAGCTGCTGGCGCTGGCCAGCGATGGATATGACGGCCTCGCCTGCCTGCCCGGCACCCACTCCAAATGGGTGCGGATGGAGGCCGGCGCCGTGGCCGGCTTCGCCACCTTCATGACCGGCGAACTGTTCCAGCTGCTCCGCACCGCCTCGGTGGTGGCGCCGGCGGCGGAGGGCGCGGCGGCGGTCGATGCCGGTTCGCCGGCCTTTGCCGGCGGCGTTGCCGATGCGCTGGAGGCGCCGGCGGCGATCGGCAACCGCCTGTTCGAATTGCGTGCCGGATGGCTGCTGGCCGATGAGCCGGCCGACGCTACGCTGGCGCGGCTGTCGGGCCTGCTGATCGGGCTGGAGATTACCGGCGCCTATGCGCGCATGGGCGCGCTCGACGGCGCGGTTCTCGTCGCTTCGGGGCCCATTGCCGAGCTTTATCGCCGTGCCTTCACCATGGCCGGGGTGGCCGGCATCGGCCTGTGCGACGCCGAGACCTGCGTGCGCGGCGGGCTGCACGAAGCGGCGCGCCTCGCCTTCGCGGCTGTGGAGACGCGGCGATGAGCGGCGCAGTCGGGGTTCCGGCTCGAACGGGAGACAGCTTGCGCGCCTCGTGGTGAGGCGCGGCGGACGTCACGCGCGGCCAGGGACCCTCTGTCTCATGCGCCGCCAAGAACACGGTACGCGAAACGCGGCCATCCAACCCACTGGGAGAGAGACGATGAAAAGCCTGCTGCCCACGCTTTCCGCCCTCGCGCTCGGCGCGATGATGTTCGCCGGTCCTGCCTCCGCCCAGGAGAAGGCCACCGTCGGCATCGCCATGCCCACCAAGTCCTCCGCCCGCTGGATCGCCGACGGCGACAACATGGTGAAGGTGCTCAAGGAGCGCGGCTACAATACCGATCTGCAATATGCCGAGGACGACATTCCCAACCAGCTCTCGCAGATCGAGAACATGGTGACCAAGGGCGCCAAGGTGCTGGTGATCGCCTCCATCGACGGCACCACCTTGTCCGATGTGCTGAAACAGGCCGCCGACAAGGGCATCAAGGTCATCGCCTATGACCGGCTGATCCGCGAGACGCCGAATGTCGACTATTACGCCACCTTCGACAATTTCCAGGTCGGCGTGCTGCAGGCGCAGTCGCTCTTGAAGGGTCTCGGCTATCCCGAGAACAAGGGGCCGTTCAACATCGAGCTGTTCGGTGGCTCGCCGGACGACAACAATGCCTATTTCTTCTATGATGGTGCCATGTCGGTGCTGAAGCCGCTGATCGACAACGGCACGCTGAAGGTGGCGTCCGGCCAGATGGGCATGGACAAGGTGTCGACGCTGCGCTGGGACGGCGCCACCGCCCAGGCCCGCATGGACAACCTGCTGAGCGCCTACTACTCGGACAAGAAGCTCGATGGCGTGCTGTCGCCCTATGACGGGCTGTCGATCGGCATCCTGTCCTCGGTGAAGGGCGTCGGCTACGGCTCGGGCAACATGAAGATGCCGGTGGTCACCGGGCAGGACGCCGAGGTGCCGTCGGTGAAATCGATGCTGGCCGGCGAGCAGTATTCGACCATCTTCAAGGACACCCGCGAACTCGCCAAGGTGACCGCCGACATGGTCGATGCGTCGCTCTCCGGCAAGCAGGTCACGGTGAACGATACCAAGACCTACAATAACGGCGTCAAGGTCGTGCCGTCCTACCTGCTGAAGCCGGTCGTCGTCGACAAGAGCAACTGGGAGCCGGTGCTGGTCGGCTCGGGCTACTACAAGCAGAACCAGATCAACTGAAGCCGGTTCAACCAAGTCGGGTTCAACCAAGTCAGATCCTGCGCCGGCGGGCGGTTTGACCCCCGCCGGCGCAGGACGCTTCTTCGGAGCAAATGCGCTCATGTATGCCCTTCTGGAAATGCGCGACATCAGCAAGCACTTCACCGGGGTGAGGGCGCTGAGCGGTGTCGATCTCACGGTGGAGCCCGGCGAGATCCATGCGCTCGTCGGCGAGAACGGCGCCGGCAAGTCGACCCTGATGAAGGTGCTGAGCGGGGTGCACCCGCACGGCTCCTATGAGGGCGCCATCCTGTTCGACGGCGAGGAGCGCCGCTTCCGCGACATCAACGATTCCGAGGCGCTCGGCATCATCATCATCCATCAGGAACTCGCCCTGATCCCGCTGATGTCGATCGCCGAGAACATCTTCCTCACCGATCCGCCGTCCCGCTTCGGCGTCATCGACCGCGGCGCCGTGCATCGCCGGGCGAAGGAATTGCTGGCGAAGGTCGGACTGGACGAGGCTCCCGACACGCTGGTGACCAATATCGGGGTCGGCAAGCAGCAACTGGTGGAGATCGCCAAGGCGCTGTCGAAGAAGGTGCGCCTGCTCATCCTTGACGAGCCGACCGCCAGCCTGTCGGAGAAGGACAGCGCCGCGCTGCTCGACCTCCTGCTGGAGTTCAAGGCGCAGGGCATCGCCTCCATCCTCATCTCGCACAAGCTGAACGAGGTCTCCCGCGTCGCCGACCGCATCACCGTGCTGCGCGACGGCCGCACCGTCGACACCATGGACTGCTCCGCCGGCGCGGTGGAGGAGGACCGCATCATCCGCTCCATGGTCGATCGCGACCTCGAGCACCGCTACCCCAAGCGCGACCCTCGGATCGGCGAGCCCATCTTCAAGGTGCGCGACTGGTCGGTGTTCCACCCGCAGCATGCCGACCGGCAGATGATCCGCAATGTGGATTTCGAAGTGAGGCGCGGCGAGATCGTCGGCATTGCCGGGCTGATGGGCGCCGGGCGCACCGAGTTCGCCATGAGCATCTTCGGCCGCTCCTACGGCCAGAAGATTTCCGGCCATGCCGAGATGGAAGGTCGGCCCGTCGATCTCTCCACCGTGCGGCGCGCCGTGGATGCCGGCCTCGCCTATGTCACCGAGGACCGCAAGCAGCTCGGCCTGCTGCTGGCCGATGACATCCGCAAGAACATCACCTTGGCGAATCTTGCCGCCGTCGCCTCGTCGAATGTGATCGACGACGTGCAGGAGCTGCGCGTCGCTGCCGATTATCGCGGCCGCATGCGCATCCGCAGCCACAGCGTCTATCAGGAGGCCGGCAAGCTCTCCGGCGGCAACCAGCAGAAGGTCGTGCTGTCGAAATGGCTGTTCACCGACCCCAAGGTGCTGATCCTCGACGAGCCGACGCGGGGAATCGATGTCGGCGCCAAATATGAAATCTATTGCATCATCAACGAGCTGGCCGACGCCGGCAAAGGCGTGATCGTCATCTCATCGGAGATGCCGGAGCTGATCGGCATCTGCGACCGGATCTGCGTGATGAACGAGGGCACCTTCGTCGGCGAGTTCCCCGGCGCGGAAGCGACACAGGAAAAAATCATGCGCGCCATTATGCGTCACGCCGCCCTCGCGCGCGAAGGAGACCGTTCATGAGCGACGCCGCGCTGAAGGAAAAGCCGCACCACGCCGGCTTCCTCAAGAACAACCTGCGCGAATACGGGATGATGCTCTCGCTGTTCGCTATCATGATCTTCTTCGAGGTAGTCACCAACGGCACGCTGCTGCGGCCGCTGAACCTCACCAATCTCGTGCTGCAGAACAGCTACATCGTCATCATGGCGCTGGGCATGCTGCTGGTGATCGTCACCGGTCATATCGACCTGTCGGTCGGTTCGGTGGCCGGGTTCGTCGGCGCGGTGGCGGCGGTGCTCATCGTCAAGCTGGGCGTGCCATGGGTGCCCGCCACCCTGCTCTGCCTGGTACTGGGCGGTGCCATTGGCGCCGCGCAGGGCTATTGGGTGGCCTATTTCAAGATCCCGTCCTTCATCGTCACGCTGGCGGGCATGCTGGTGTTCAAGGGGCTGGCGCTCGCCATCCTCGCCGGCCAGTCGGTCGGGCCGTTCCCGCCGGATTTCCAGAAGCTGTCCTCCGGCTTCATCCCGGAACTGCTTCCCGATGCCGGCACGCTCTACCCCACCTCGCTCGCCATCGGCGCGCTGCTCGCGCTGGGTCTGGTCTGGCAGAATGTCCGCAGCCGCGCCCGGCAGGAGAGCCACGGGATCGAGACCGAGCCCTATGGCTTCTTCCTCGGCAAGAACGCGGTGTTCTTCGCGGTGATCGTCTATTTCGCCTATCTGATCGCCTCGCATCGCGGCCTGCCCAATGTGCTGGTGATCATGGCGGTGCTGGTGGCGCTCTATGCCTTCATGACCACCCGCACGGTGATCGGCCGGCAGATCTATGCGGTGGGCGGCAACGAAAAGGCGGCCAAGCTCTCCGGCATCAAGACCGAGCGGCTCACCTTCCTCACCTTCGTCAATATGGGCGTGCTCGCCGCCTTGGCCGGCCTGATCTTCGCCGCCCGGCTCAACACCGCGACGCCGAAGGCCGGCCTCGGCTTCGAGCTCGATGTCATCGCCGCCTGCTTCATCGGCGGTGCCTCGGCCTATGGCGGCGTCGGCCGGGTCGGCGGGGCGGTGATCGGCGCGCTGATCATGGGGGTGATGAACAACGGCATGTCGATCCTCGGCATCGGCATCGATTACCAGCAGGTGATCAAGGGCCTCGTGCTGCTCGGCGCCGTCTGCCTCGACGTCTACAACCAGAAGCGGGCGTGAGGCGACTATGGGGCGCGGGGTGTCAGCGCCGCGCGCCCGCGCCGCTTCAATTCGTCCACCGAGGTGAGCCCCATCAGGGCGAGCGTCAGGCTCACCTCTTCCGCGAGATGGGCGAGCACGCGCGTGACCCCCGCTTGCCCCGCCGCGCCGAGCCCATAGACATAGGCCCGCCCCAGCAGCACCCCTGAGGCGCCGAGCGCCAGCGCCTTGACGATGTCGGCGCCGCGCCGCACCCCGCCGTCGAACAGCACGTCCATGGAGCCCTCCAGCGCTTCGGCGATGGCCGGCAGCGCCGCAATGGTGGAGGAGGCGCCGTCGAGCTGCCGCCCGCCATGATTGGAGACCACGATGGCGTCCGCTCCCGCCGCGCGGGCGGCGAGCGCGTCTTCCGGTGCGAGGATGCCCTTCAGCACCAGCCGTCCCTTCCAGCGCCCGCGCAGCCAGTCGACATCCTTCCAGGACAGCCGCGTGTCGATGCGGCGCGACAGGTTGCCGGCCTGCTCGAGCACGCCCTTGCCGAAGTCCGGCCGATGCTTCACGGCGCCGACCTCCGGCAGTCCGGCGCCGAGCATGTCGAGGCACCAGGCCGGTCGCATCGCCAGCCGCAGCCCCAGCGCCGGTGTGATCCGCGTCAACGCCCGGAAGCCGTTCCTCACGTCGCGCTCGCGTATGCCGGTGATGGCGGTGTCGACGGTGAGATAGAGCGTGTCGACGCCCGCCGCCTCGGCCTGGGCGAGCAGCTCCTCGCCCATGGCGCGGTCGCTCATCACATAGAGCTGGAAATGCAGCGGTCCGGAGGTGGCGGCGCGCAACTCGCCGAGCGAGGCGATGGAAAAGGTGGAGAGGCACAGCGGCACCCCCGCCGCATGCGCCGCCTTCGCCGCGGCGACCTCGCCACGACCGGCATAGAGGCCGAGAAAGCCGACCGGGCCGGGCATGAAGGGCAGGGGATGCCGGGTGCCGAGGAAATCGGTCGAAAGATCGCGCACGGAGATGTCGTTCAGCACCCGCTGCACCAGTGTCCAGCGCTGGAAATCGGCGCGGTTGGCCCGCAGCGTGTCCTCGTTGAAGGAGCCGCCCTCGACATAGTCGAAGAAGATCTTCGGCATCCGGCGCTTGGCCGCCGCGCGGGCATCCTCGACATTGACGATGGTCATTGGCTGCACTCCGGCGATCCCTGCTGCGCGTTCCTATAGGCCGCCGGCGCCCGGTCTGTCGCGATGGACCAAGGGCGGAGCCGGCGGTTCAGCCGCCCCCGGGGGCGATGGCGTCGAGGAAGCGCGTGACCACGTCCTCGCCGCTCACGGGTTCCGAGCCGGCCATCACCGCCACCGACAGCCCGATCAGCGAGGAGACCGGCGTGTGCGAGCGGGCGCCGGCGCGCAAATTCATCACCAGCGTCGGGCAGAGGAACAGGCCAAGCCGGATCACCTCGCGCCAGTCGGCCGGGAGCATGCCGCGCGCCTTCAGCCCGGCGAGCAGCGGCCGCCACACCTCCCGTGCCTTGACCTCCAGGAGGCCGAGCCGCACCGGCGACAGCGCCCAGTCGGTCTCGACGATCAGCTCTCCTGCGCCCAGCCGGGCAGTGGCGGAAAATCGCTCGCTGGCCAGCGCCGGGTCGTAGAGCCAGAACGGATGCGCGAAGACATTGTGGAAGGTCGCCTTCACCTCGGCGAGCAGCGCCGGCACCTTCGCGCCGGCAAAGGCCGGGTCGAAGAAGGAGAGCCGCGCCGTCCCGCCTTCGCGCGCGAACCACACATTGGCATTGTGCGCGTCGCCATGCGCCACTACTCCGCCGGCATCGGCAAGCCGCTCCGGCCGCAGCCGCGCTTCGGCGGCGTCAAACAGGTCGCCGAGCGGACGGGCATGGGTGATGCCGTTGATGGTGAAGCGCCGCGCCGCCAGCTCGTCCCATTCCAGCTCGACACCGGGAAAGGCGAAGCGCTTGCCGACATAGAACTCGGCAAGCCGCCCGCCGGGATAGCGCAGTCCGGCTGTCGTTCGGTCGATCAGCCGCTCGTGGAATAGCCGGTGGATCGGCTCGGCCACGGCCTGCTCGGGCGTGATCGGGTGCAGGGTGGCGAGATAGGTCGCGGCGAGATGCTGCGACAGCCCGCGCTCCGCCTCCAGCGCCACCGCCCGCTCTGCCGCATCGTCGGCGAGGTCGAGCGCGCGCAGCACGTCGGAGAAGCGTGGTTCGTCGCGGCGGCGGTAGACGAGTATCTGCTCGCCCGGCTGCGTCGACACATGCACCGGCTGGTCCACCGGCAGGCCGGCGCGGGCGAGGATGTCGGCGCGATAGTATTCGCCGGTCATCGCCTCCTCGCCCTCCTCCTGGTGGAACTTGAAGAAGAAGGCGCCGTCGTCGGTCGCGAAGAAGCCGTTGAGCGAATTGAGGCTGTACTGGTCGAGATTGATGCGCACCTCGCGCGCCTTGAGCCCGAACAGGTCGGCGAGCAGGCGGGCGAGCGGCGCCTCCGCCGCCTTGGGATCGCGCGCGGCCAGCGCCCGCAGTTCGGCGGTGCGGCTCATCTCGGCACCCCATCTGGACGGATGATGGTCTTGAGCCCGGCGGCCTCGCCGGCCATCAGCCGCTGATAGGCGTCCGGCACCGCGTCGAGGTCGATCTGCCGGTCGACGAGCCGGAGGAGATCGGGCGCGAGCTCCGGAAGCCGCGCCACCGCCCCCGGCAGCTCGTCGGCGAAGGCGTGGCAGCCGATCATGGTGAGTTCGCGCTCGACCAGCAGGTTCGGATCGATATCGAGCCGGCCATGGAAGATGCCGACCAGCGCCACCCGTCCGCCGCCCTCCAGCGCACCGACGAGATGGCCAAGCGCCGCCGTCGAGCCGGTGGCCTCGATGGCGGCCCTCGGCAGCGCGCCGCCGAGCACGTTGCGGATCTCGCCGGCGTCGAGCGCCACCGCCGTGCCGCCGGTCACGGTCGCGACCAGCTCGGCGCGGGTGGCGTTGCGGTCGGCCACCAACAGCGGCCCCGTGCGATCGCGCGCCAGCAGCAGCGCCGCCAGACCGCCGATCGGCCCGCAGCCGAGCACCAGCACCGGCTCGCCGGGCCTCGGCGCCAGCCGTTTCACCGCATGCAGGGCGACCGCCAGCGGCTCGGCCATCGCCGCCACCGCTGGATCGACCTCCGGCGCCACCGCCAGCAGCAGGCGCGCCGGCAGCACGACCTCCTCCGCGAAGCCGCCGTCGCAGGCCTCGCCGACGAAGCCGAGCCTCTCGCACAGATGATGTCGCCCATCCCGGCAGGCGGCGCAGTCGCCGCACCAGAAGCGCGAATCCGCCACCACCGCATCGCCGATCCCGAAGCCGGCCACGCCCTCGCCGAGCTCCGCCACCACCCCGGTCAGCTCATGTCCGGCGGTGGAGGGCGCGCGGCTGATCCATTGCCCGGTGCGGAAATTATGCAAGTCGGAGCCGCAAATGCCGGCCGCCGTCACCTTCAGCCGCACCCAGCCTGGTTCGGGCGAGCCGGGGGCCGGCACCTCCTCCACCCGCAGGTCGCCGGCGCCATGCAGCCGTACCGCCTTCATGGCTCAGCCCTTCAGCAACTGGTCGCGGATCTCCGACACGGCGTTCTCATGGCTGGAGAAGCCCTCATAGCGCGCCAGCCGGCGGGCGTGGCCGGCGAATTCGGGATAGGCCGAGGCGGTGACGTAGCCGATGGAGGACCGCTTGAGGAAATCCGTCACCGACAGCGGCCCATAGGTGCGCGCCCAGCGGCTGGTCGGCAGTACGGCGTTCGGCCCGAGGGTGAAATTGGCGATGGTCACCGGCGTGTGCGGCCCCATCAGCACTTCCGCCGCCTCGGTGATGCGGCCGAGATGCGCGAACGGGTCGGTGGAGAGGATCTCCAGATGCTCCGGCGCATAGGCGTTGACGAAGTCGATGCTCTCCTGCAGCGAGGAGGTCAGCACGATGCCGCCGCTCTTGCCGGTGAGCACCGCTTTCGAAAAGCCGACGCGCTGTTCGGTCATCCGCGCCCAGTGCTCGGGCAGCGCGGCCAGCGCCTGCTCCGCCACGTCGCGCGAATGCGTCACCAGATAGGCCGACGAATCCGGCCCGTGCTCGGCCTCGATCAAGAGGTCGAGCGCCGCCACCGCGCCGTTCACCGTGCCGTCGGCGAAGATGAGCGCCTCGGAGGGGCCGGCCGGCAGGCCGGTATCGATGAGGCCGGACAGCAGCCGCTTGGCGGCCACCAGCCAGGGCGAGCCCGGCCCGACGATCTTGAGCGCCTTGCCCACCGTCTGCGTACCATAGGCGACCGCCGCCACCGCCTGCGCGCCGCCGCATTTGTAAACCGTCTCGACGCCAGCGAGCCTTGCGGCCACCAGCGTCGCCGCATCGACGCCGCCGTCGGCGGTCGGCGGCGTCACGATCGCGATGTTCGGCACCTTGGCGACGCTGGCCGGCACCGCCGTCATCATCGTCACCGAGGGGAAGGCACCCTTGCCGCGCGGCACATAGAGCGCGACGGACTGGATCGGCGTCCAGCGGTCGCCGGCGAAGGCGCCGGGGCGCACTTCCTTCAGCCACATCGGCTCCGGCGCCTGCTCCTCGTGGAAGGTGCGTATGTTGGAGATCCCGAAGCGGATGGATTCGATGACCTCCGGCTCCACCGCCTTGAAGGCAGCGTCGAATTCCACTTCGGTCACCTTGATGCGGTCGGCGGTCAGCTCCGCCTTGTCGAAATCGCGGCCGAAGCGGGCCAGCGCCGCGTCGCCCTCGGTCCGCACCGCCTCGACGATCGGACGCACCTTGTCGATGAAACCGGAAAGGTCGGTCTCCGAGCGCTTCAGCAGCGCCGCGCGGGCTTCCGCGTCGAGAGTGGCGAGTTCGTGGAAATTGCAGATGTCCGACATGATCAAACCTTCGACGTGGTGCCCGAACGGCGCCTCAGCTCGGATGGAATATGTATAGCCATATTCAGGGTTGCGTGAGGTCAAACTTTCCGCGCCGCTGCCCGTTTCCTGAGCGATCTCATCGCGGCGCGGTCCCGCCGGGCGGTCTCAGATCGAGGCGAGATAGCCGCCATCCACCGGCAGGCACTGGCCGGTGACATAGGCGGAGGCCTTTGATGCGAGGAAGATCGCCGCCCCGGCGAGATCGCCCAGTTCGCCGAAGCGCCCCTGCGGGATCTTGCCGAGCATCTTCGCCTGCCAGTCCTCGTCGGCATAGAACACGTCGGTCATGTCGGTGCGGAAATAGCCGGGCGCGATGGCGTTGACGCGGATGCCGAACGGCGCCCATTCCGCCGCCAGCGCCCGCGTCATGCCGAGCAGGCCGGATTTCGACGAGCCATAGGGCACCGCGGTCGGCACGCCCACCTCGGAGGTCAGCGAGCACAGATTGATGATGGCGCCGCCATGTGGGCGCCCATCCGGCCCGGCCGCCTTCATCGCCTTCGCCGCCCCCTGTGCGCAGAAGAACGCGCCCTTGAGGTTGGTATCGAGAATGCGGTCCCAGAGCTCTTCCTCGACGTCGAGCGAGGGGCAGACCTGCTCGATACCGGCATTGTTGACGAGAATGTCGAGCCCGCCCAATGCCGCGGCGGCCTCCGCGACGCCGGAACGGCAGCGTGCGGCATCGGTCACGTCGAGATCGAGAGCCACCGCGCGCCGGCCGGTCGCCTCGATTTCGGCAGCGGTCCCGGCAAGCGAGGAGCGGCTGCGGGCGGAGATGGCGATATCGGCGCCGGCGGAGGCGAGCGCCACCGCGAGCATGCGGCCGATGCCGCGGCTGGCGCCGGTCACCAGCGCCTTGCGGCCGGTCAGGTCGAAGAGCGAAAGCCAGGTCATCGTGCCGTCCCGAGCCTAATGCTCGTCGTCCTTGATCTCGTTCTTCAGCAGTTCGAGGATCTTGCGCTTCACCGCGATGAACGCCGGGTCCATCACCATGTCCAGCGAGCGCGGGCGCGGTATGTCGACCACCACCTCTTCCTTGAGGCGGCCGGGGCGGGCGGTCATCACATAGATGCGGTCGCCGAGCAGGATCGCCTCGTCGATGTCGTGGGTGACGAACAGCACCGTCTTCTTGTGCTGCTCCCACACCCTGAGCAGCAGCTTCTGCATCGAGTTGCGCGTCTGGCTGTCCAGCGCGCCGAAGGGCTCGTCCATCAAGAGGATCTTCGGGTCGTTGGCGAGCGCGCGGGCGATGGCGACGCGCTGCATCATGCCGCCGGAGAGCTGCTTGGGATAGGCGTCGTGGAAGGCGGCGAGGCCGGTCTCGTTGAGGTAGCGGTTGACGATCTCGTCGCGCTCGGCCGGAGGCACCTTCCGGCGCTTGAGCCCGAATTCGACATTCTCCCGCACGGTGAGCCAGGGGAACAGCGTGTAGCTCTGGAACACCATGCCGCGATCGGTGCCCGGCCCGTCGACTTCCTCGTTGCCGAGCAGGATGCGGCCGGAGGTCGGCTCGTTGAGGCCGGCGACGAGGTAGAGCAGGCTCGACTTGCCGCAGCCGGACGGGCCGACGATCACCGCGAACTGGTTGTCGGGCACGTCGATCGAGATGTCGTCGATGGCGAGGACGGTCTTGCCCTGCCGCGTGGTATATTCGAGCCGCACATCCTCGATGCGCAGCCGCGGGGCTGCCGTCGCGGCCGAGGCGGCGGTAGGCATCCCGCGCAGCGCTGTCACGGCAGTCATGTTCGGCTCCTTCAATTCGCCCCGCCTCGATCGGCGGTCTCAATTCGCCCACGCCACCAGCCGCATGCGCAGCAGCCGGAACACGAGGTCGGTAAGCAGGCCCAGCAGGCCGATCACCGCGATGGCGAGGAAGATCACGTCGACCTGGAAGCCGCGCATCGCCTTCATCGAGATGTAGCCGAGGCCCGAGGAGGCGGCGACCAGTTCCGCCACCACGAGGTAGGTCCAGGCCCAGCCCATGGTGACGCGCAGCGTGTCGAGCACGCCGGGCATGGCGGCCGGCGCCAGCACGTGCAGCACCGCGTCCCGCCGGGTGGCGCCGAGCGTGTAGGAGGCGTTGAGCAGGTCCTTCTGCACCCCGCGCGAGACGTCGGCGATCATCACCAACTGCTGAAAGAAGGTGCCGAAGAAGATCACCATGATCCGCTGCTCGATGCCGATGCCGATCCACAGGATGAACAGCGGCACGAAGGAGGTCACCGGCAGGTAGCGGATGAAGTTGACCAGCGGCTCGAGGCCCGCCTGCACCACGCGGAACGTGCCCATCAGCAGGCCGAGCGGCACAGCGATGACCGAGGAGATCACGAAGCCGATCACCACCACCTGCACGCTGGCCCAGATGTGCTGGCCGAGCGTGCCGTCCTCGAACAGCCGGAAGAAGGCGGCGACCACGGCGGTCGGCGAGGGCAGGAAGATCTCCTGCATGAAGCCGCCATAGGTGGCGAGCGACCAGGTGCCGATGACCAGCAGCCACATCAGCGTCGACACCGCAAAGCGCAGGCCGGTCGGAATCTCGGCTTTCGGCGTCAGGCAGAGGTCGACGATGGAACGCTTGCGGGCCATGCGGTGTCACCGGTCTCGGGGCAGGGACGGGACGCGGCGCACCGCGTCCCGCAGGGGATCACAGCGAGCCGTTCACTGGGTGAAGCTGGCGTCGATGATGTCCTTGTACTCGATCGGCTTCTTGATCTTGCCGAGGTCGGTCCAGATCTCGTTGCCGAGCGCGATCACCTCGGTCACCTTGCCGGGCTTGTCGGGGGTGCCGAGATATTCGATGGTCATCGCCTTGTCGTAGAACTTCACGCCCGAGGCGGCGTCGGCGAAGTCCTTCGGCTCCTTCAGGTAGCCGCCCACGCCCTTGGCCATGATCGCATAGGCCTTGTCGGGGTTGGTCTTGATGTAGTCGACCGCCTTCTGCAGGCCGGCGACGAAGCCCTTCACGTCGGCCGGCCGGTCCTTCAGCACCGAGCAGGAGATTTCCAGCACGTCGACGATCACGCCCGGCGTGGCGGCGCTGTCGGTCAGCACCTTGCCGGCGTTCTTGGTCTTCACCAGGGTGAGGTTCGGCTCCCAGGTCACCGCGACCGGCACCTGGCCGGCGATGAAGGCGGCGGCGGCGGCGTCGGCGCTCATGTTGAGCACCTCGACGTCCTTCAGCGGGATGCCCTGCTTCTTCAACAGGTAGGAGAACCAGAACTGCGAGGTCGAGCCCTCGTTGAGCGCAACGGTCTTGCCCTTGAGGTCGGCGAGCGAGTTGATCTCCTTCAGCGACACCATGCCGTCGCCGCCATGGCTCTCGTCGAACAGCGCCACCGCCTTGAAGCAGAAATTGTCGGAACGGTACTTCAGAATCTCGTCGAGGGTGGTGGCGGTGCCGTCGAGCTTGCCGGCGGCCTGCGCGGCCATGGCGAGGGCGGAATCGTCCACCACCTGGAAGTCGACGTCGACGCCGTTCTCCTTGAAGAAGCCGAGCTCCTTGGCGAGGTAGAGCGGGCCGTAGCCGACCCAGATGGTGTGGCCGATGGAGATCTTGCCGGCGGCGGCGGGCTGCGCCGCGGCGGCGGCCAGGACCGCTCCGGTGAGCGCGCCGGCGAGGCACCGGCGGAAGAGTTTGGTCATCATGCTGCGACTCCCTGCGACGCCGCCGGGAGCGGCCCGGCGCATCGTCCTACCGTGCCTTCGCCGCGTCGGTTTGCGCGGGCGAAGCGGGTGATGATGGGGCTGTGCCCCTCTGGAAAGTGTCTATCTTTAGTACCGCGAAACCGCCTTTGTGACAGACAGTTAGCGCCGCGCACCGGCCTTCCGGCACCGATCGGAGGCCGGGAAAAACGCTATACAAATTCGAAATGTCAGGCACGCCTGTTTTTTGGGCAGGCGGCGCCGTTTTCTTGGGTTGCGGCGCAAGGGGGCGGCAGCCTTGCGGGCCGCTGCGTCCGTTCGCTTTTTCGCCGCGCCGCCGCCCGCGCCCGTCGCGCCATGGGCACGGCGGATGCTCGTATTCCGCGCAGCCGCTCCGTCCGGCGGCTGCCGCTTCCCCGGCGGGGTCGTCGTCTTGCGGCTAGGCCGGCCGCAGCCGCACCGTGGTGCCCCACGGATCGCGGGCCTCGATGCCGCTGGCGGTCTCGGTTACCCTCCCGAGGCTCGCCAGCCGTGCCCGCTGGCCGGCATAGAGCCGGAAATCGCCGACCTTCATCGCAAACCAGTCGAGGCCGAGTTCCCCTGGCCGGCGCAACGGTGCGCCCAGGCTCTGCCAGCTGTTCACCGCCACATGGTGGTGATAGCCACCGGAGGAGAGGAAGGCGGCGTCCGGGCGCCGCGGCCGCGTCGCGTCGAGGCCTAGCGCGGTCTGGTAGAAGCCGCGGGCGGCCTCCACGTCGCCGACCCGCAAATGCACATGGCCGATGCGCAACCCGGCCGGTGCGGTGCGATAGCTGTCCACCGACCGGTCGGTCAGCGCCACGATGGCGTCGACGTCGAGCGCCTGCGTCCCCATGGTGACGAGGCCGTCCCGCCACTGCCAGCTGGCGGGCGGCCGGTCGGCATACACTTCGATGCCGTTGCCCTCAGGATCGGAGAGATAGATCGCCTCGCTGACATTGTGGTCGGCGAGGCCGTCCACCGGCACGTCGATGCGGGTGGCATGCACCAGCCAGCGGGCGAGGTCCTCGCGGCTCGGCATGAGATAGGCGACGTGGAACAGCCCGGCCGATCCCGGCCCGGATGCCGGCGCGGCGGGGGCGCGGATGAGGTGCAGCAGCGGCACGCCACCGGCGCCGAGCACCTCGCCATCGGCGGTGCGGGCAAGGATGTCCAGCCCCAGCACCTGCCGGTAATAGGCGCTCACCGTGGCGAGGTCGCGCACGCGTAGAGCGGCGGCGTCGATATGGGCGGGAGTGGTCAGCGCGAAGGGCAGGGCGACGGCGGCTGGCGGGCGCGCGCCGTTTGCCTCGCCGGCCACCGCCCCTTCCATCCGCAAGGCGCCTTCGAGCGCAGCGGCGGCACTGGCGATGCCGGCGAATTTCAGCATTCCGCGTCGCGTGATCATGGAGAAGGCGCCCTCACGCGGCCGTCAGTGTCGTCAGCAGCGTCGACAGGTCCTGGAACAGGGCGGCCGCCGGTAAGAGGCGGCGCCGGTCGCCCTCCCCGAGGATCAGCGCCGGCACGCCGGCGACGCCGAAGCCCTGCATCTGCCGCCGGGCGGCGTCGATGCGGGCCTGCATCGCCGCGGCGAGATCGCCGTCCGGCCGCGCCAGCCGCCCGGCCGCCGCCCGAAAGCCGGCATCGTCGAGCAGGGCGGCGAGCACCGCCGCGTCGGTAACATCGCGTCCATCGACATAGCGGGCCTGCTGGATCGCCTTGAGCGCGTCCCGTTCGCCGTCCGGCGCGGTCAGGTGCACGGCGGTGAGCGCCAGCGTCGCCGGGCCGGAATCCAAGCGGCGCTGTCGGTCGGCGAGCACCCTGTCGCGATAGGCGACGGTGAAGCGTTGTCCGGTCAGCTTTTCTATGCGCTGGTCGTTCGCCCAGGCATAGGCGGCGAAGCCATCGTCCATCGGCCGGGCGCCCGCGCCGGCGAACAGCCCGGTCGGCGCCAGTTCGAGCGAAAAGGCCGGGGCGGCGGACAGCATGTCGAGCCCCGGCCCGGCGCCGTAGCACCACCCGCACAGCGGGTCGAACAGATAGGTGACGGTTGTCCTGTCGGTCATGCCGGCCTCCCCGCCGCCTCATGGCATGGAACGTCGCGGGGCAGAAAGCCGAAGCGGCGGCGAAAGCGCCGGTTCGGCGGCACAAAGTTTCGTGAGGCCAGTCACCTGGCGGTAACCAATGGCCCGGCGCGCCGGTGACGTGTCCTGCCCGCCGTGGCCGATGAAGGACATCGCGCCGGCCCCGTGCTTGCATGGCGCGACCCCCGCCGGTCCATCGTCCCGGCCGGGCCGAGGTGCCTTCCAGTCGGAGTTCCCCTGCATGTCCGCTCTCTTCCACATGATCGCCGGCGGTCCGAAGCCGGTCGCGCCGTTCAGCCATGCCGTCGAGTGCGACGGCTTCGTCTTCGTCACCGGCCAGATGCCGGACACCCCGGCGGCGCCGGGCCTGCTGCCGGAAGGCGTCGAGGCGCAGACGCGCAATGTCATGGAGAATCTGCGCCTGGTACTCGCCGGTCTCGGCCTCGGCTTCGAGCACGTCGTCTGCACCCGCGCCTTCCTTACCGAGTTTCATGAGGACTACGCCGTCTTCAACGAGACCTATCGCAGCTATTTCCCGGAAGGCCGGCTGCCGGCGAGGACCTGTGTCGGCGTCACCGGGCTTGCCTATGGCGCGCGGGTGGAAATCGACTTCATCGCCCATCGTGGCGCCTGATCGTTCGCTTTTACCGAACAAATCGATCCAAACAATGCGTTGGATCGATTGATCCATAGCTGCGATCAACCACCCATGCCGAGCCCGTCCGGCAGAGGGGAGATCCGGCCATGGCCGCTCGTTCGCACGCCTCGCAGACATTGGTGCCCGCCGCCCTGCCGCTTCCTTCGAGGGCGGCGGCGCTGGGGCCGGGCCTCGCGCTCACCGCCGCCATAGCCGGCGCCGCCTTCGGTCTGCGCCAGCTGCCCTATATGGGTGGTCTCAGCCCGATGATCCTTGCCATCATCATCGGCATGATCCTGCACAATGCCGTCGGAACCCCGGCGCGGGCGCGGGCCGGGGTGACGTTCTCCGTGCGCCGCATCCTGCGCTTGGCCATCGTGCTGCTGGGCCTACAGCTCACCGCCGCGCAGGTGGCGGAGGTCGGCGGCAGCGGCCTCGCGGTGATCGCGCTGACGCTCGTCGCTACCTTCGTCTTCACCCTCTGGCTCGGCCGGCTGATCGGCGTCGAGCGCGGCCTCGCCGAGCTGATCGCCGCCGGCACCTCGATCTGCGGCGCCTCGGCGGTGATCGCCACCAACACCGTCACCCGCGCGCCGGATGAGGACGTCGCCTATGCCGTGGCCTGCGTCACCGTGTTCGGCTCCATCGCCATGCTGGCCTACCCGTTGCTGGTCGGGGTGCTCGGCCTCTCGCCGCATGCCTACGGCCTATGGGCCGGCGCCTCCATCCACGAGATCGCCCAGGTGGTCGCCGCCGCCTATCAGGACGGCGCCGCCGCCGGCGAGTTCGGCACCATCGCCAAGCTGTCGCGGGTGATGCTGCTGGTGCCGGTGGTGCTCGCCCTCGGCCTCATCGCCACCCGTCAGGCCCGCCGGGAAGGCGGGGCGACCGGCGGCACCCGTCCGCCGATGCCGTGGTTCGTGCTCGGCTTCCTGGCGATGGTCGGGTTCAACAGCCTGGTCGTCCTCCCTGCCGGGCTGAAATCGGCGATCGTCGTCATCACCAACTTCCTGCTTTCGATGGCGCTGGCGGCGATGGGGCTGGAGACCAGCTTCGCCAAATTGAAGGCCAGGGGCACCCGCCCCCTGGCGCTGGGCTTCGCCGCCTTTGCCTTCATCGCCGGTTTCAGTCTTATGCTGGTGAAACTCACCGCATGAGCATCGGCGACGGCCCGGAATGACCCTCGAACAGCTGCGCATCTTCGTCGCCGTCGCCGCGCGCCAGCATGTCACCAAGGGGGCGGCGGACCTCAACCTCACCCAGTCGGCCACCAGTGCCGCCATCGCAGCGCTGGAAGCGCGCCACGCCACTCGGCTGTTCGATCGCATCGGCCGCCGCATCGAGCTCACCGAGGCGGGAAGGCTGTTCCTCGTCGAGGCGAAGGCGGTGCTGGCCCAGGCCGCCGCCGCCGAGAAGGTGCTCGCCGACCTGTCCGGCCTTGCCCATGGCTCGCTCGCTCTGGCCGCCAGCCAGACCATTGCCGGCTACTGGCTGCCGCGGCAGGTGCAGCGGTTCCGTGCCCGCCATCCCGGCATTTCGGTTTCCATCGCCGTCGGCAACACCGATTTCGTCGCCGGGCAGGTGCGGCGCGGCGAGGCCGACCTCGGCTTTGCCGAGGGTGAGGTGGAAGAGCCGGCGCTCACCGTGCTGCCGGTGGCGCGGGACGAGATGGTGCTGGTGACCCCGGTCACCCATCCCTGGGCCTGGCGCCCGCCGACGGCAGCGGAGCAGCTGCTCGCCGGTCCCTGGGTGCTGCGCGAGCCGGGATCGGGCACCCGCGCGGTGCTGGAGGCCCATCTCGCCGGCCTCGGTCTGCCGGCGGAGCGATTGAATGTGGCGCTGGAATATCCCTCCAACGAGGCGGTGCGGGCGGCGGTGGAGGCCGGCAGCGGCGTCACCGTGCTGTCACGCCGGGTGGCGGCGAGCGCCATCCGCGCCGGCACGCTCGCCGAGATCGCCTTCCCGCTGCCGACGCGCCGCTTCCTGGCGCTGCGTCACAAGGAGCGCTACCGCACGCGGGCGGCGCAGGCCTTTCTGGACCTCGTCGCCGAGACCGAGGGCGATTAGAACCGTGGCGGCTCAGGCGCGCCGATCGGCAGCCCTTCCGCATGCTTCACCTGCCCGAGGGCGAAGCTCGATTCGATCGAGGCGACGCCCTCGAGCCGGGTCAGCGTCCGCTTGAGGAAGGCTTCATAGGCGGGCAGGTCCTTGACCACGATGCGCAGCAGATAGTCGCGCTGCCCGGTCATCAGGTAGCATTCGACGATCTCCGGCCAGCGCATGATCGCCTTGGCGAAGCGGTCGAGTTCCTCCTCGCGCTGGCGCTCCAGCCGGATCGAGGCGAAGACGCTGATCGGCAGCCCGACCTTGTCCTGGTCGAGCACCGCCACATAGCGCCGGATCACTCCGGCCGCCTCCAACTGCCGCACCCGCCGGGCGCAGGGCGAGGGCGAGAGGCCGACCAGTGCGCTCAATTGCTCCATGGTGGCATGGGCGTCCGCCTGCAGGGCGGCGAGGAGCTTGCGGTCGATGGCATCAAGGGGCGTCTCGGTCATGTTCAGCCATGTTGCGCGGGAAAATGGGCGATTTCAGCTAACATGGCCCGCTTCCGCACTTGAGAATAGCTGCAATCGCGCCTCGGCCAGGCGTAATCTCCCTCCTCTGCATGCCGGAGAGGGAACATGGCCGTGCAACGGATGGAAGGCCGGGACCGCCCCCGGAGACCGGCGGATGACGAACTGGCGGAGCTCGAGAAAAAGCTGCTGTGGCTGGCGACCTGGACCATCCATAACGCCAACCATGTCCGCGCCAATGTCGATGGGCTGAAGGTGGGCGGCCATCAGGCCTCCTCCGCCTCGCTGGCCACCGTGATGACGGCGCTTTACCTCAAGGCGCTGCGTCCCGAGGATCGGGTGGCGGTGAAGCCGCATGCCAGCCCGGTGTTTCACGCCATCCAGTACCTGTTCGGCAATCAGAGCCGGGAGAAGCTGGAGAATTTCCGCGGCTACAAGGGTGCCCAGTCCTATCCCTCGCGCACCAAGGATGTCGACGACGTCGATTTCTCCACCGGTTCGGTCGGCCTCGGCGTCGCCCAGACGCTGTTCGCCTCGCTGGTGCAGGACTTTTTGCGGGCGAAGGCGCTCGGCGGCGAGGGGCCGGAAGGCAAGATGGTCGCGCTGGTCGGCGATGCCGAGATGGATGAGGGCAATATCTTCGAAGCCCTGCTCGAAGGCTGGAAACACGGCCTGCGCAATTGCTGGTGGATCGTCGACTATAACCGGCAGAGCCTCGATGCGGTGGTGCGCGAGGGCCTGTGGGAGCGCGTCGAATCGATCTTCCGCAATTTCGGCTGGGACGTCGTCATCCTGAAATATGGCCGCCTGATGCAGGAAGCCTTCGCCGAGCCGGGCGGCGAGGCGCTGCGCCGCTTCATCGACACCTGTCCCAACCAGCTCTATTCCGCCCTCACCTTCCAGGGCGGCAAGGCCTGGCGCAAGCGCCTCAACGACGATATCGGCGACCAGGGGCCGGTGACGGCCCTGATCGAGCGTCGCTCCGACGAGGAGCTGGCGCGGCTGATGAGCAATCTCGGCGGCCATGATCTTCCGTCGCTTACCGAGACGTTCGAGGCGGCGAGGGCGCATGATCGCCCGGTCTGCTTCATCGCCTACACCGTCAAGGGCTATGGCCTGCCGCTCGCCGGCCACAAGGACAACCATGCCGGGCTGATGACCCCGGCGCAGATGGAAGACCTGCGCAGGCGCCACGCCATCCGCCCGGGCCATGAATGGGATCCGTTCGAGGGGCTCGCTTTGCCGGCCGAGCGGCTGCAGGCGTTCCTCGATGCCGCGCCGTTCAATGCCAGGGGCACCCGTCGCCATCAGGCGCCGGCGCTCGCGGTGCCGTCCCGGCTCGAGCTTGCCCTCCAGCCGGCGATGTCGACCCAGCAGGGCTTCGGCCTTTTGATGCATGAGATCGCCAAGCGCGAGGACGATTTCGCCGCCCGCGTCGTCACTACCTCGCCGGATGTCACGGTCTCCACCAATCTCGGTGCCTTCGTGAACCGGCGCGGCCTGTTCGCCCGCGAATCCCTGGCCGACACCTTCAAGCGGGAGCGCATCCCCTCGACCTTCAACTGGGAGTTCTCGCCCAAGGGCCAGCACATGGAGCTCGGCATCGCCGAGATGAACCTGTTCCTCATGCTCTCGGCGCTCGGCCTGTCGCATTCGCTGTTCGGCGAGCGGCTGCTGCCGGTCGGCACGCTCTACGACCCGTTCATCGAGCGCGGCCTCGATGCGCTGAACTATGCCTGCTACCAGGAGGCCCGGTTCATCCTCGCGGCCACGCCGTCCGGGGTGACGCTGGCGCCGGAGGGCGGCGCGCACCAGTCGATCGCCACCCCGCTGATCGGCGTGGCGCAGGACGGGCTGGCCAGTTTCGAGCCGGCCTTCGTCGACGAACTCGCGGTGATCCTGCGCTTCGCCTTCGACTACATGCAGCGCTCCGGCTCCGCCGCGCCGGATGCCTCCGGTCTCACCGATGCGCAGGGCGGCGCCAGCTATCTGCGCCTGTCGACCCGCACCATCGAGCAGCCGCGCCGCGCCATGGACGAAGCGCTGGCGGCCGACATCGTCGCCGGCGGCTACTGGCTGCGGCGGCCGGGGCCGAACGCGCAGGTGGTCGTGGCCTATGCCGGGGCGCTGGCGCCGGAGGCCATCGAGGCGGTCGGGCTGATCGCCGAGGACCGCCGCGATGTTGGCCTGCTCGCCGTCACTTCCGCCGACCGGCTGCATGCCGGCTGGACCGGCGCCCAGCGCCTGCGCGAGCGCGGCGAGGCAGGGGAGGCGCATATCGAGCGGCTGCTGGCCGACGTGCCCGGTGCGTGCGCCCTCGTCACCGTCATCGACGGCCATCCGGCGACGCTGGGCTGGCTTGGCGCCGTGCAGGGGCACCGGGTGCGGGCGCTGGGCGTCGAGCGCTTCGGCCAGACCGGCACGCTGGCCGATCTCTACCGCCATTACGGCATCGACGCGCAGGGCATCGTCCGCGCCGCGCAATCGATGACCCCCGGCCGGCCGATCCGCCATCTGCGCGCGGTGGGATGAGCGGTTCAGCGTCGCCCGCTGAGCACGATCGCGATGCTGGCGAGCACGATGCCGAGGCCGAGCAGCGACACCGGCGCGATCTCCTCGCCCAGCAAGATCCAGCCGAGCAGGACGCCGATGATCGGGTTCACATAGGCGAAGGTCGAGGCGATCACCGGGCTGAAGGCGCCGATGACGCGGATATAGGACGTCAGCCCGATCACCGAGGCGAAGACGATCAGGAAGCCGAAGGCAAGCCATTGCCGGGTGCTCGGCATGTCCGGCAGTGGCGCGTGCTCGCCCGCCGCCACCACGCTCAGCACCAGCGCGGCGGTGAGCAGCTGCAGCGTCGCCGCCCATTCCGGCCGCATCCGCTTCATCAGCGGCCGCTGAACGATGGTGCCGAGCGACCAGCTCATGCCCGCGCCGATGAGCAGAACAACGGTGAGGCCGGCATAGCCCGGCTCGATGATCGCCGCGCCGGTGCCGATCAGCGTCGGCGCCACCACCAGGAACAGCCCGGCGAGGCCGAGCACCAGCCCGAGCACCACCCGCCTTGCCGGCAGGGTGCGGGCGATGACGAGTTCGAGCAGGCAGCTCCACAACGGGATCGCGCCCATCGCCATGACGATGAAGCTCGATGTGGCATGGCGCGAGGCGAGGGTGGCGAGGCCGTTGCCGCCGACCCACATCAGCAGCCCGGTGGCGGTGCACAGCGCGATATCGCGCCGTGTCAGGTGCGGTACCCGCCGGGTGCGCGCCAGTGCCACCGCGCCGATCAGTAGCGCCGCTCCCCACATGCGCGTCGATTGCAGTTGCGGCACGGTAATCGCCGCCGGGCCGGAGATGCAGATCTTCACCGCCAGATAGGCGCCGCCCCAAACGATGTAGATGGTGAGGAGGTGGGCATAGGCGGAGAGCGGTATGGCGGGAGTGCCGGAACGGTCGGCCGCGGTGGGAGCCATGATGCGGAAGCAGCCTGTGGGATGTGGCTTCGGGTCGATGCGAGGAGAAGATCGCGGTGCCGCGGTCGTCGGGAGGGGGGCGCCGGCATCGCGCTGTGGCGGTGATGCCGGCCGGGCCGATTCCGCCCGCAGCGCAGCCATCCCACACCTCAGCGGTCTCGGCAATGAAGCTCTTCGGTTGAGTTCGCGTCCCTCTCGGAGGGCGCCCGTCACGCGACGGGCACCCGCTCGCAATCGTCGGCCGGCCCGTATGGAGGCGGTTCGGCACACGGCACCCAGCCACGCGGCACCGGCCGGATTCATCTAATATGCTGATGGTCGACCGGAAAATTATTCGTTTCTATCGTCCGCGACAGGGCTGTAATTTGCCGCCTTCAGCTCATCGCCGGGATGACCGCATGTCCGCCGCCTCCCCCTCCTCCGCTTCCGGCCTGGCACGGCGCGCCCCGCTCATCATCGTGCTGTGCGGCTGCCTCATCGCCATGCTCACCTTCGGGCCGCGCGCGTCCTCCGGCATCTTCCTGCTGCCGATGACCGCCGAATATGGCTGGGGACGCGACACGTTCGGCCTCGCCATCGCCATCCAGAACCTGCTCTGGGGCCTCGGCACCCCGTTTGCCGGCGCCATTGCCGATCGATTCGGCGTCGCCCGCGTGCTGTGCGCCGGCGCGCTGCTCTATGCCGTCGGTCTCGGTCTGATGGCCTATGCCTCGACGCCCGGCCTGCTGCATCTTTCGGCCGGCGTCATCGTCGGCTTCGGCCTGTCGGGCTGCTCCTTCAACATCGTGCTCGCCGCCTTCGGCAAGATGCTGCCGGACCGCTGGCGGCCCATGGCCTTCGGCGCCGGTACCGCCGCCGGCTCCTTCGGCCAGTTCCTGTTCCCGCCGCTGGCTGCCGGCCTCATCGGTGCCGTCGGCTGGCAGGAGACGCTGATCGTGTTCGGCGGCGCCATGCTGATGGTGATGCCGCTTGCCGTGGCGCTGATGAGCCCGCCCAAGGTGACGGTCGTCGCCACCGAGCCGAAGCAGACCATCGGCGCGGCACTCGGCCAGGCCTTCCGGCATCCGAGCTATGTGTTCCTGGTGCTCGGCTTCTTCACCTGCGGCTTCCAGCTGGCCTTCGTCACCACCCATCTGCCGGCCTATCTCACCGATCGTGGCCTCTCCATCACCGTGGGTGGCTGGACGCTGGCGGTGATCGGCCTGGCCAACATGGTCGGCTCGCTCTCCTCCGGCTGGCTGTCGTCGCGTTTCTCGCGCCGGCTGCTGCTGGCCTGGATCTATTTCGCCCGCGGTGTCGTCATCATCGTCTTCATCCTGCTGCCGGCGAGCCCGATCACCTCCATCGGCTTCGGCATCGGTATCGGCCTGCTGTGGCTCTCCACCGTGCCGCCGACCTCCGGCCTGGTCATGCTGATGTTCGGCACCCGCTACCTCGCCATGCTCTATGGCTTCGCCTTCTTCAGCCATCAGGTCGGCGGCTTCCTCGGCGTGTGGCTGGGCGGCCTGCTCTATGAGCGGCTCGGTTCCTACGATCTGGTGTGGTGGCTGTCGGTGGCGCTGTCCTTCGCCTCGGCGGCGATCAACCTGCCGATCGTCGAGCGCCCGGTGGCCGAGCGCCGGCATCCCGCCGCCGCCTGACAACCGGTCTCCGAGCCGCCCTATGGCGACCGGCTCCGGCCGGTCGCGTTGGCGAGCTGTTAACCATCGCGCGCACATAGTCCGAGGAGGCGTTGCGGCGGCGGCGTAGCAATCCTGCAACAGGTGTGACGTCGCGTGAGCCCGTGCGGTGCCGGGTTCCGGCCCGGCTCTTGCGGGATCCGGCGTTTGCGACGCATCGTGATGTGGCGGTTCTCCCGGGGCTTGGGGGCACTGCCTCTGATAGGAAGGTTTCGGATGCGGATCACCAAGGTTCTGCTGTCTGCTGCTGCGCTCACCGCCGGCGCCGTCGGAATGTCGTCGGGTGCGTCGGCCGACCCGCTGACGCCGCAGGCCGCCGAGCGCTTCGTGCTGGGAAAAACCTTTTCCTATACCTGCTATGAAGGTACGGTCGGTTCCGGCCGGGTGCTGAAGGACGGTTCGGTCGCCGGCACCATCCAGGTGCGCGGCAAGGGCAATGCCCGCTATGTCACCCTGCCGGCGGGCACGGTGCAAACCTCGTCCGAAAAGATCTGCGCCCGGCTGAAGGGCGTTGCCTATCAGCCCTGCTTCGAGCTGGAGAAGACGGCGGCGGATGCGTTCCGCGGCAATCTCGCCGGCTTCAACCAGATGTGGTGCGAGTTCAAGCGTGGCGGCAGCGGCCGCACCCGGCTGGTGGAGCGTGCGCGAGGCGCGCCGGCGGGCACCAAGACCGCGCAGATCGAAAGCGTGCACTGAGGCCGCCTCGCCGTAACGGCACCGCGGCGGCGTGGCGCCAGGCTGGCGTCGGCCTCCCCTCGCCGGTTGCGGGCGGTATGCGTTCGCCTTGGCTCCGTACCCGTCCTTGCGTCGCTCGGCCGTCGCATCTTTGTGCGCCTCCCCGGGTAGCGAATCCGGCGCGGCCCCTCCCGCCAACCTCCCGCCGACATCGCCGTGACGCCCTATCGCGGATCGACGGATTCCGATCCCGGCCTCAGGCGCAGGACTTTCGCTCCATATTGCAGCAGTGCAATGTATCTTGCGTTTTTATGGCTATCGCGTGCCGTGATGCGATGAGCTAGCTGTGGTGCAAGACACCCGCAACCGGAAGTCCTCCGGCACCCCCGTCACCACACACGGATAGCTCGTCATGCTCGACACCCGCTCCGCCCCTTATGGCATCTTCGTCCTGCGCGTCGCCCTCGGTCTCATGTGGATCTCGCACGCGCTGCTGAAATATGTCGTCTTCACCGTTCCCGGCTTCGCCGGCTATCTCGAAAGCCTGGGCATGCCCGGCGTCCTTGCCGGCCCGGTGATCCTTGCGGAACTGGTCGGCGGCGTCCTGATCGTCGCCGGCCTCTATGCCCGCCACGTCGCCCTGCTGATGATCCCGGTGATGGCCGGGGCCATGAGCGCGCATCTCGGCAATGGCTGGCTGTTTTCCGCCGCCGGCGGTGGCTGGGAATATCCCGCCTTCCTCATCGCGACGTCCTTCGCGCTGTGGCTGCTCGGGGATGGCGCCTATGCGCTGCGCTCGCGCCCGCTGCTCTTCGTCGGCCGCCCCGCTAACGCCTGATCGCACAGGCCCGAACAGACACGTGCCGGCCAGGTGTCCACCGGGCCGGCACGTTTCACGCCTCACGGAAGTCTCGGGCGCTCAGCCGCCGCCACCGGGCTTCGTCACCTCGGCCGGCGCCGCGGGCTTGGCGGCCGAGGTGTTGTTCTGCGCCGCCTCGGTGGTCTGTGCCTCGTCGAGGCCCACCGCGATCTTGCGCTCGATCTTGGCGAGGTCGGCCGGCTCCGGGTTGAGATCGCGGGCATGGTTCCACTTGAACCGCGCCTCCAGATGCCGCCCGACCTTCCAATAGGCGTCGCCGAGATGGTCGTTGATTACCGCCTCGTTCGGCTTCAGTTCGACGGCGCGCTCCAGTTCGCGCACCGCGTCGTCATATTTGCCGATGCGGTAATAGGCCCAGCCGAGGCTGTCGATGAAATAGCCGTCGTCGGGCCGGAGCGTCACCGCCTTGCGGATCATCTCCATGCCCTCGTCGAGATTGACGCCCTGGTCGATCCAGGAATAGCCGAGATAGTTCAGCACATGCGGCTGGTCGGGGCGCAGCTCCAGGGCCTTCTTCAGGTCGGCTTCCGATTTTGCCCACTGCTTGGTGCGCTCGTAGCCGATGCCGCGGAAATAGAACAGCATCCAGTTCTTGCCGGTCGGCGTGCCGATTTCGTCGATCGCCTTGCTGTAGACCACGATCGATTTCTCGAACTGCTCATTGGCGCGCAATACGTCACCATACGCCATCATGGCGCGCAGATCCTTCGGGTGGCGGGCGAGCGCCTCTTCCAGCGTCTTCTCCGCCTCGTCCTTCTTGCCGGCGGCATTGAGGTTGATGCCGAGCTGGATGTCGGCATTCAGCTTGAGCGGAGAATCCGCCGGCACGGCGCGGAAAAGCGCGATCGCCTCGTCGTGCTTGTTGAGGCTTTCGAACAGGTCGGCGAGCGTCACCTCGATCAGCGGATGCGAGGGGTCGAGCCAGCGGCCGAGCTGCAGATAGACCATGGCGAGGTCCTCGCCGCCCTGGCGGCCGAGCGCAGCGCCGAGGCCGTACATCACTTCGGCGGCGCCGGCCTGCGGCGTGTCGATCAGCGGCGGCAGGGTCTTGCCGGCGTCGAGTTGCGCCATCGCCCGCTCGACGAGCGGGTCGTCCGGCGCCACCTTGTCATAGGCTTCGTACGTATCGATCGCCAGCTTCTTGTTGCCGCTGCGCGAGGCCCAGCGGGCATAGGCGTCCACCACCCGCAGCGAGCGTGGATCGACCTTCAGCGCCTGTTCGAGCCGCTGGCCGGCTTCCTTGCGGATGCCGGCGGCGTCGAGGATCAGCCCCGCATGCAGCGCCTTGAAGCCGGCATACCATTCCGGCCCTTGCAACTCGTCGATGGCGGCCGCCGCCTGGCGGGCGTTGCCCGAGCCGAACTGCGCCCAGGCGCTGAGCAGCGTCGAATTGAGTTCGGCAATGGCGCCGTCGCCGGCCCGGCGCAGATTGGAGCGCGCGGTGACATATTGCTTGGTCTTGATCGCCTTCACGCCGAGCACCAGCCGGGCCAGCGAGTGCTCCGGATCGATGCGCACGATGCGCTGGGCCAGTTCCACCGCTTCGTCGATCGAGCCGTCGGCGAGCAGGGTGAGGAAAGCCCGTTCCAGTATCTCGCCATTGCGCGGGAACACCCGCACCAGCGCGCGGTAATAGGCGGCGGCGGCACCGGTATCGCGCTCGGCGAGCGCGAGGCGGGCGGCGAGATAGTTGCCGGCGGGGGAGGAACGGGCGATCAGCGCCGCGGGAGGCGCATCGGCCTTGACCGCGCTCGCCCCGCCAAGGGCCGTGAGCAGGGCGAGTACGGCCACACCCGGCCGCAGCGACGAGCGTCGAAACGTCAAATCCAGAACCTCCAGCGGCGAAGCTTGGTCAGCCGCGACCGATCCGGCCGCCGACAGCCCAGGTTGCCACTCAAATGGTTACCCAAGTGGTTACCAGGTGGCTGCCTAAGCGGCTCCCCAATGCCTGCGGGCAGATTGTTCCTTTTTACCCGCTCCTGCAAGAACGGGTGGTGCTAGGAACAGCCTGCGTCGCGCACGAAGCTGAGAGTTTCAGATGCGTCGGCCAAGAATAAGGCCGGTAATCGCCGCAATCGCGGCAATCCCCAGCACCGTCTGGGCGGCGAGCGGCGGCGCCGGCGGAACGGCCGGCCCTACCGGCGCGCGAATCGCTGCCGCCCGCAGGTCGAACGAGGAGGCGGCCCGCCGTGAGCGCGTCCTCAGCCGCGCATAGGCGACGATCAGCAGGAGGAGGCCGACGACGAAGGACAGCGCGGCGATCAGCAGCGCCGCCACCACCGGATCATAGGCTTCGGCCAGCGCGATGAAGAGCGCGACCATCAGGGCGACCAGCGCGCCGCCGAACAGCAGCGCGCCGAGCAGCAGCAGCAGCGCGGTCGTCGCGGCGCGGCGCAGCGCAAGGTTGACCTCGGCGCCGACGAAACCGGCCAGCAGCTTCAGCATCACCGGCTCCGCGAGATCAGGCCGAAGACGAAGCCGATGCCGAGCGCCGCGGCCACCGCGGCAAAGGGATTGCGTTCAATGGCGCCGCTGGCGTCGCGGCAAAGCGCGGAAGCGCAGGCCTTGGCATCCTCCACGGCGGCGGCGCCCTCGTCGAGCAGGCCGGCGGCGGTGGCTTCGGCCTGCGCCTTGCCGCTGCGCACCTTTTCCCGCACGGTTTCGGCGGCGGCGGCGCCTTCCTGCCTGGCCAGCGTCGCCAGCGATTCGGCGAGCTTGGCGACATCTTCCCGCAGGGCGGCGAGATCGGCGGTGAGCTTGGAGAAGTCTTCCTGCGGATTCGGATCGGCCATGCTCGTCTCCTGTGCCTTACCCCGGTGGGTGCGGGCGATAACGCTTTGGCGCCGCCGCGGTTCCAGCCTATGCGGTAATCAGATGCGCTGGAACTCGTAATAGCCCGGTATTCGTCCCTCGCGCCGCGCTTTGGCCTCGTAGCGGGTGCCCGGCCACCCGGCCCAGGGCAGCCGCCAGTCGTCGGCGACCCGCGCCGTCCAGCGGAAGCGGGCGTCGGCCAGCAGGTGGCGCAGCGTCCAGGCCGCGTAGTCCTCGACATCGGTGGCAAAACGAAAATGCCCGCCGGGCGCCAGCAGCCGGGCGAAACGGTCGATATTGTCCGGCCGCACGAAGCGGCGCTTCCAGTGCCGGCGCTTCGGCCAGGGATCGGGATAGAGCAGGTCGATGCGGGCGAGCGAACCGGCCGGCAGCCGGTCGAGCAGCGGCACCACGTCGTCGCCGTAGAGCCGGACATTGGCGAGCCCGGCCTCGACGACGCCGGCCGTCGCCTTGGCGACGCCGTTCACGAAGGCCTCGGCGCCGATATAGCCGATGCCGGGATGCCGCGCGGCCTCGGCCAGCAGGTGCTCGCCGCCGCCGAAGCCGATCTCCAGCCGCACCTCGGCGATCGGAAGTGGGAACAGCGCCGACAAAAGCGGGCGGTCGGGCGTCGCCGGATCGTCGAGCATCGCCAGGTCGTCGAGCATCGCCAAATCGATCTGCAGCCGCGGCAGGTGTTCCTGCAGATGCTGGTTCTGGAGGGCGCGCAGCGGCTTGCCCTTGCGCCGGCCATAGAAGCCGGTGCCGGGCGCCGCGGTATCGCGGGTGTGCGCGTTGTCCGCGCTGGTCATGAGGCGTCACCGAAAGCAGGGCGGGGCGGACCCGCAGATCCGCCCCGCATTAAGATCAGCCGTGGAAAGGCGCAAGCCGGGATCGATCGCCCCGGCCCGGTTCTGTCCGGTCGCGGCTGCCGGGCTCAGCCCACGGCGGCGCGGATCGCCGCGGCGAGGTCGGTGCGTTCCCAGGAGAAGCCGCCATCCTCTTCCGGCGCGCGGCCGAAATGGCCATAGGCGGCGGTGCGGGCATAGATGGGCCTGTTGAGCTCGAGATGCTCGCGGATGCCGCGCGGACGCAGGTTCATCACCTCGCGCAGCACCTTCTCCAGCCGGGCCTCCTCGACCTCGCCGGTGCCGTGCAGGTCGACATAGACGGCGAGCGGGTCGGAGACGCCGATCGCATAGGCGAGCTGGATGGTGCAGCGCTGCGCCAGTTCGGCGGCGACCACGTTCTTGGCCAGGTAGCGCGCGGCATAGGCGGCCGAGCGGTCGACCTTGGTCGGGTCCTTGCCGGAGAAGGCGCCGCCGCCATGCGGGGCCGCGCCGCCATAGGTGTCGACGATGATCTTGCGGCCGGTCAGGCCGCAATCGCCGTCCGGGCCGCCGATGACGAACTTGCCGGTCGGATTGACGTGCCACACGGTGGACGGGGTGATCCAGCTCTGCGGCAGCGCCTCGCGGATATAGGGCTCGACGATGTTGCGCACGTCGTGGGAGGACAGCTCGGCGTCGAGATGCTGGGTCGACAGCACGATCTGCGTCACCTCGACCGGCTTGCCGCCCTCATAGCGCACGCTCACCTGGCTCTTGGCGTCGGGGCCGAGCACCGAGCTCTCGCCGGAATGGCGGGCATTGGCCAGCACCTTGAGGATGCGGTGGGCGTAGTAGATTGGTGCCGGCATCAGTTCCGGCGTCTCGCGGCAGGCATAGCCGAACATGATGCCCTGGTCGCCGGCGCCTTCGTCCTTGTTGCCGGTGGAATCGACGCCCTGGGCGATGTCGACGGACTGGGCGTGCAGCAGCACCTCGATATCGGCGTCTTCCCAGTGGAAGCCGTCCTGTTCGTAGCCGATGTCGCGAATGGCGAGGCGGGCGATGTGCGAAATGAAGTCGCGGGTGATGGCGGCCGGGCCGCGGGTCTCGCCGGCGATCACCACGCGGTTGGTGGTGGCGAGGGTTTCGCAGGCGACGCGCAGGTGCCCCGGATCCCAGCCGAGTTTCGGGCCTTCACGGAAAAAGGCGTCGACCACTTCGTCGGAAATGCGGTCGCAGACCTTGTCGGGATGGCCTTCGGAAACGGATTCGCTGGTAAAAACATAGTCTTGTCGAGACACGTCTCGGCTCCTCATCTCACCACCGGCGCGGCGAAGACGTCCGGCTGGCCCTTTCTGGCAATAGCGGCCAGACAGGTCAAGTTTTGCCGCCGGATTTGTTCGGAAAAACGAACGGGCGCGCCGCCGCTCGCTCAGGCGCCGTCGTCCTGGTCGGCGAGAGTCTCGACGAGATCGACGATTCGCCGGCGCACCTTGGGATCGGAAATGCGGGTGAAGGCGCGGGTGAGCGCCAGGCCTTCCGATGTGGCGAGGAAATCCGCCACATAGGCGGGCGAGGCCTCCTCGGCCAGCCCGGACATCGTCACGCCGGTGGAAGGTGCGCCCTCGAAAAAGAACGCGACCGGCACGCCCAGCACGCTGGAAATATTCTGCAACCGACTGGCGCCGATGCGGTTTGTGCCTTTTTCGTATTTCTGAATCTGCTGAAAAGTAATACCCAAGCTTTCTCCCAATTTTTCCTGACTCATGTTGATCATCATCCGGCGCATGCGCACGCGGCTGCCAACATGCCTGTCAATTGGGTTAGGAGACTTCTTGGTCATCGGCTTCCCCGATTCGGACAAAAAAATACCTTCCCTCCCCTCGCAGGCAGGAAAAGCGCATCGATCAGGGCAGGCAGTCTAGGCAAACTACGCGCACACGTCGATCAATCCCTGCGTGTATATCCTCGTTGCGATGCAAAGGCGAGTAGCAGGAACAAGACAAGCAGGGAATTGGATACAGAATTGCCAATATTGGCATAAATGGTCGGCGCGAGTGCTTGCGGCAATGCGCCATCAAGCACGCCGCGCGCACCCAGCGGTAGCATGGCAACCACGCGGCCCAACGGATCGACAATGGCGGATATGCCATTATTGGTCGCGCGGATCAGCGGCAGTCCCTGCTCGATGGCCCGCATCCGCGCCTGCTCGAAATGCTGGAACGGACCGGGGGTCTCGCCAAACCAGGCATCGTTACTGACGTTCAGTAATAGGCCCCGCCGATGCACATCATAGGAATTTCTTGCCGATACAATTTCGGTCGGGAATATTGCTTCATAACATATTAGCGGCAAAGCCGGGGGCAATCCCGGAATTTCCATCGGTTTTCGGGTGTCGGCGGCAGAAAAACCGCCACGCACACGTGTAAGTTGCTGGAGCCCGAGCGCTTCAAGCGTTTCCTGGAACGGTAGATATTCGCCGAACGGAACGAGATGCACCTTGTCGGCGGTGGCGACGGTCCGCCCCTGCGAATCGAGGGCCAGCAGGCTGTTATAGACCGCCGGCCGCTGGCCGCTCGGCCGTTCCTCCAGCCGGCCGGCGCCGGTGATCAGCGTCGCCCCGGCGGGCAGCATGGCGCGCAGCCGTGCCAGCGCCTCCGGTTCGCGCTCGAGAAAGAAGGGGAAGGCGGATTCCGGCCAGAACAGATGGGTGACGCCCTCGAGCCCGCCGGCGCTTTCGCTGGTGGCGACATAGAGGTCCATCACGCTGCGGCGGGCGTCGTAGCGGAATTTCTGGTCCTGCGGCAGGTCGGGCTGCATGATGCGCAGCTTCACGCCCGGCACCGTGCCGACCTCGACATGGGCGAGCCGCCAGGCACCGCCGATCCACAGTGCCGCCAGCACCAGGCCGGCGGCGAGCGGCGGCGCGAGGCGCGCGCGCCAGGAGCGGGAGGTATCCAGCAGCGCCACCGGCGTCGACAGGCAGGCGAGGGTGACCAGGCAAAGCCCGGCGATGCCGATCACCGCGCTTGCCTGCGCGAAACGCAGGTCGCTGCCGAGCGCGTAGCCGAAATTGTTCCATGGAAAGCCGGTGAGCAGGAGGCCGCGCAACCCCTCGGCCAGCGTCATCACCGCGGCGAAGCCGAGCAGGCGCGCCGGTCCGCGCGGCCAGATCAGCATGCAGGCGCTGGCGCCGAGGCCGGTATAGAGCGCCAGATAGGCCGGCAGCCCCAGCACGGCGAAGGGCATCAGCCAGGCGAAATCGTCCGCCTGCACCAGGAAGGCGGCGCCGATCCACCACAGGCCGGCGACGAAATAGCCCATGCCGAAGCACCAGCCGAGGCCGAAGGCCGGCCGCAGCGCCGCCCAGGCCGGGGCCTGCCGCGCCCGCACGCCGTCCCGCACGCCGTCGAGCAGCAGCACCAGCACCGGCAAGGTCAGCGCCAGCAGCGGCCAGACGTTGAAGGGTTGCAAAGCCAGTGCCGAGACGGCGCCGGCGGCGAGCGCGATCAGCGCCCGCCGGGGGTAGGGGCCGTCCCGCAGCAGGGCGGCGAGACGGTTCCGCCGGTCGGTGGCCGGCGGGCCGGCGACGGAGCGGTCGCCGGCCGGGCCCGCCGCGCCGGCGGGCAGCGGATCACGCCGCATCGGGTCCGCGCAGCGCGGCGCGCGAATCGGCGCTGGATTGCTGCGCCGGCGGCGGCAGGCTGGCGGTGGAGGCCCGCCCGGCCGGTTCGGCCTCGCGCGGCGCATGTCCATTGCCGCGGGCGGGGGAGATGCGCAGCCGCTTCACCCGGCGCGGATCGGCATCGAGCACCTCGATTTCGAACGGGCCCGGCCCGGCGACGATCTCGCCGCGCACCGGCACCCGCCCGGCCAGCGTCACCAGCAGGCCGCCGAGCGTGTCGACCTCCTCGGCTTCCTCGCCATTGGCGAAGGCCGGGTCCACCATCTCGGCGACCTCGTCGAGGCCGGCGCGGGCATCGGCGATGAAGCTGCCGTCCGGCTGGCGGGCGATCATCGGCGCCTCGTCGTCGTCATGCTCGTCTTCGATGTCGCCGACGATCTCCTCGACCAGATCCTCCATCGAGACGATGCCGTCGGTGCCGCCATATTCGTCGATGACGAGGGCGAGATGGATGCGGCTCGCCTGCATGCTGGCGAGCAGTTCGATCGAGGGCATGGAGGGCGGCACGAACAGCAGCCGCCGGATCAGCCGCGCGGCGCTCAGCGAGGCGGAAAGGTCGATCGCCTTGAGGTTGAACGCCGGTGCCGGTTTTGTGTCGCCGCCGGATCGGGCGTCGCCCGGTTCGGCCTTCGGCTCGCGCGGCCTGCCGAGCGCGGCGGGCGGGCGCGAGGTCATCGCCCGCTGGGTGAGATGGGTGACGAGGTCGCGGATGTGCACCATGCCGACCGGGTCGTCGAGCGTGTCGTCATAGACGACGAGGCGCGAATGGCCGGCATCGGCGAAAACCGCGAGCAGTTCGCCGAGCGGGATGTCCTTCTGCACGGCGATGATGTCGGCGCGCGGCACCATCAGGTCGCCCACGCGCCGCTCGCGCAGTTCCAGGATGCTTTTCAGCATCGCGCGCTCGGTCGCCGACAGGTCGGCGGTGAAATCGGCATTGGATGCCAGCGCCTCGGCGAGATCGCTGCGCAGCGAGCCGGTGGTTCGCCAGCCGCCGATCAGGTGTCGGAGCCGGTCGAGAAGTCCCCCCCGCCCCTCGCCGGCGCGCGGCTCGGTGGGGAGCGGGGTGGGACTTATGCTGGTCCCTGTACTTGGCCCTTCGCCGGCGTCTGCGGGGGGCGGTGTCTTGGAAACGGGATCGGACATGGCCTTCTAGTGGGTTTGATGAACGGGTTCGGTCTCGGCATAGGGATCGGCGATGCCGAGGCCGGACAAGATCCGCCGCTCCATCGCCTCCATCTCCTCCGCTTCGTCCGGTGTCTCGTGGTCGAAGCCGAGCAGATGCAGCATGCCGTGAACGGCGAGATGCGTCAGGTGGTCGTCGAAGCTCTTCTCCTCGGCGGCCGCCTCGCGGGCGACGGTCTCATAGGCGATGGCGATATCGCCCAGATGGGGCTCGCCGGCCTCCCGCGCTACCTGCGGCGTGGGGAATGATAGCACGTTTGTCGCCTTGTCCTTCGAGCGCCAGTCGAGGTTGAGCGTGCGGATGCCGGTGTCGTCGGTGAGCATCACCGCGACCTCGCCCTGCTCGATGCCCAGATCGTACTCTTCCATCGCCCCCTTATGGGCGGCGCGGATCGCCCGCGTCACCAGGCCGGCGGCCTCGGCATGCTCCGGCCAGGGGCCGGCGGCGACGAGGACGTCGACCGCGATGGCGGAGCCGTCGCTCATCGCGGCGGCTCCCCGTCGGCGGCCGGCTTCTGGACCGGTGCCGGCGCTTCCGGCGGGGGGGCGGGGCGGCGGGCGGCGGCCTTGCCGTCATAGGCGGCGACGATGCGGCCCACCAGTTCGTGGCGCACCACGTCGGCGGCGTTGAAGTGGCAGACCTCGACGCCCTCGACATTCTCCAGGAGCCCCACTGCCTCGGCGAGGCCGGAGGTCTGGCCCGGCGGCAGGTCGATCTGGCTGGGGTCGCCGGTGACGATCATGTGCGAATTCTCGCCCAGGCGGGTGAGGAACATCTTCATCTGCATCGAGGTGGTGTTCTGCGCCTCGTCGAGGATGACGCAGGCATTGGCCAGCGTGCGCCCGCGCATGAAGGCGAGCGGGGCGATCTCGATCTCGCCGGAGGTCAGCGCCCGCTCGACATAGTTGCGGTCCATCAGGTCGTGCAGCGCGTCGTAGATCGGCCGCAGATAGGGATCGACCTTCTCCTTCATGTCGCCGGGCAGGAAGCCGAGCCGCTCGCCGGCTTCCACCGCCGGCCGCGAGAGGATCAGCTTGTCGACGATCCGCCGCTCCAGCAGGTGCACGGCGTAGGCGACGGCGAGCCAGGTCTTGCCTGTGCCGGCCGGGCCGACGCCGAATACCAGCGTCTGCCGCTTCAGCGCGCGGATATAGGCGTCCTGCGCCAGGGTGCGGGCGCGCACCGGGCGGCGGCGCAGCTGGATTTCGTCGAAGCTCTGCTTCTTGGTCGCCGGGTCGAAATCGAACAGGAAGCCCTGCGAGGCCGCCTCGCGCAGCACGCCCTCGACATCGCCGGGGGCGATCTCGCCGCCCTTCTTCAGCCGGGCATACAGCGTCTCCAGCACGTGCCGGGCCTGGTCGCAGGCTTCGCGCGGGCCTTCGAGCGTAACGTGGTTGCCGCGCTGCTCGGCGACGATGTCGAGCCGCCGCTCGATGGTGGCGAGGTTCTGGCCGTAATTGCCGAACAACAGGCTGGCCAGCCGGTTGTCGTCGAAGGCGAGCACGATCTGGCTCGACGTGCCGGCGTCGGGGGTCAGCCAGCGGGCCGTCGAAGCTGTCGAGGCCGACTGTGCCGCGGTTCCGCTGCTGCTGCCGCTCCCGCTGCTGCGCGCGCCCGTACGGGTCGCCACCAGCGTCCGATCCGTATCCGATCCTCCACGACGCACCATCACGCCTCCAGTTTTTCGCCCTGCCCCACTAAGCTCGTGCCGGCCGGCACGCCCTCGGGCCAGAATTCGCCCGCGACGATGTCGCCGGAAAGACTCTTGGTGCTGACGTCGCGCACGACCACGCTGGCAAGCGTACCGATCGCCTCGCGCGGGGCGAGCACCACCACGGACTGGAGATAGGGCGAGCGCCCGATGAGCTGGCCGGGCAGCTTGCCGGGCTTTTCCAGCAGGATATCGAAGCGCCGGCCGCGGCAGGCGGCGTCGAAGGCGGCCTTCTGCCTGTCCAGCAGCGCCTGCAGCGCGTAGATGCGCTCGTTCATCGCCGCCTCGGGCACCTGCGCGCCCATCCCCGCCGCCGGCGTGCCGGGGCGCGGCGAGTATTTGAACGAGAAGGCGCCGGCGAAGCCGACCTTTTCCACCAGGTCCATGGTGTCGGCGAAATCGGCATCGGTCTCGCCGGGGAAGCCGACGATGAAGTCGGAGGAGAAGGCGATGTCCGGCCGCGCCGCCCGCACCTTGGCGACCAGCTCGAAATAGGCCTCGCGCCCATGCTTGCGGTTCATCGCCGCGAGGATGCGGTCGGAGCCGGACTGCACCGGCAGGTGCAGATAGGGCATCAGCGCCGGCATGTCGCGATGGGCGGCGATCAGCTCGTCATCCATGTCGCGCGGATGGCTCGTCGTGTAGCGGATGCGGGCAATGCCCGGCACCTCGGCGACGCGCGCCATCAGCTCGGCGAGGTTGGCGCTGCGGCCGTGCGCGTCGAGGCCGTGATAGGCGTTGACGTTCTGGCCGATCAGCGTCACCTCGCGCACCCCGCCCTCGGCGAGGCGCTTCACTTCGTCGAGGATCTTGGCGAGCGGGCGCGACACCTCGGCGCCGCGCGTATAGGGCACCACGCAGAAGGTGCAGAACTTGTCGCAGCCTTCCTGCACGGTGACGAAGGCGGTCGGGCCGCGCTTGGCGATCGCCTGCCGGCTCGGCGGGGCGAGGAAGTCGAACTTGTCCTCGACCGGGAACTCCGTTTCGACGACACCCTTCCTGTGCTGGCCGCGCTTCTCCTGCGCGCGGGCCACCAGTTCCGGCAGCTTGTGGTAGCTCTGCGGCCCGACCACGAGGTCGACGACGCGGGCGCGCTTGATGATCTCGGCGCCCTCGGCCTGGGCGACGCAGCCGGCCACCGCCACCATCGGCGTGCGGCCGGCCTCCTCCTGCGCCACGCGCAGCCGGCCGAGCTCGGAATAGACCTTTTCCGCCGCCTTCTCGCGAATGTGGCAGGTGTTGAGGATGATGAGGTCGGCATCATCGGGCTTGTCGGTCTCGACATAGCCTTCCTTCGCCATGGTGTCCGTCATGCGCTGGGCATCATAGACGTTCATCTGGCAGCCGAAGGAGCGGACGTAAATCCTGCGCGCGTCACCCGGCTCGTGCGTCTCGCGCGGCGCTTCCAATTGACGCGCTTCCTGCTGACGCGCTTCCTGCGTTTCACTCATGGCGTATCGATCGACCCGCCCTGTCCGGCCGTCCCGGCCACAGGGTCGCTGAAGGTTGAGGGCACGGCGCGCGCACCATGCGCCCGTGACGAGGCGCCTCCGCTTGCCGCCGCTCGTTCCCAGGTCGAGATCGTGTACGTCTCCTCGGTCGACACCCGATGTCTGTTTAGCGGGATTCCCGGCAAAAGGAAATGAGCCGCCGTGCCGATTTCCCCGGCCGCCCGCGCCGTCATGCCGGCCGGGGATTGAGCGCTTCCGCCATCATGGCGCGCACCGCGGCCTCGGCGCGGCTTGTCGCCGCCTTGCGGTCGGCCCCGGCGATCGGGGCGCCGAAGCGCAGCTCCACCTCGATGCCGCCGCGCCGCAGCACCTCCAGCAGATGCGGCGCGAGGTCCATGTCGCCGTACCAGGCCACCAAGGGCCGCCGCGCCCGGCCGAGCGGCACCCCGCCCTGCGCCACATAGGCGATGGCCAGAGGCTGCAAGGTGGCCGGCCGACCCTCGGTGCTCGGCCGCGCCGCGCCGACCAGGGCGGAGCGGAACGGCAGCACCCGGTTGCCGTCGCTCGACGTGCCCTCGGCGAACAGCACCACCGGATCGCCGCCGTCGAGCCGGGCGGCGATCTCGGCGCTGACCCGCCCGGTGGCGGCGCGCGCCTGCCGGTCGACGAAGATGGTGCGTTGGAGCCGGGCGAGCAGCCCGATGCCCGGCCAGCCGGCGACCTCGCTCTTGGCGATGAAGCCCAGCGGGAACTGCGCGCCAAGCACGGCAATGTCGAGCCAGGAGACATGGTTGGAGAGGATCATCAGCGGCCGCTCGGCCGCCGGCGCGCCGATCACCCGCACCTTGACGCCGAGCATCGTCAGCACGAAGCGGTGATAAAGCACCGGGATCCACCGCCGGGCGTCGAGCGCCAGCCGCACCGCCAGCCACTGGCAGGGTATGCCGATCAGCGTCGCGATCAGCACCGGTACCAGCACGAGGACGGGGCGCACGGTCTATTTCTTCGGCGTGGAATCGAGCGGCACGCCATAGAGCTCCAGCCGGTGGCCGACGAGGCGGAAGCCGAGCTTGCGGGCGATCTCTTCCTGCAGGTGCTCGATCTCTTCCGAGCGGAACTCCACGACCGTGCCGTTGCGCAGGTCGATCAGGTGGTCATGGTGCTCGTCCGGCACCGGCTCGTAGCGCGAGCGGCCGTCGCGGAAATCGTGGCGCTCGATGATGCCGGCATCCTCGAACAGCTTCACCGTGCGGTAGACGGTGGAGATCGAGATGCGGTCATCCACCGCCACGGCACGGCGATGCAGCTCCTCGACATCGGGATGGTCCTGCGCATCGGCGATGACGCGCGCGATCACCCGGCGCTGGTCCGTCATGCGCAGGCCCAGCGTGACGCAGGCCTCCTCGATGGCGGTCGGCTTGTCGGTCATTCGCGCGTCGTCTCCTTTGCCCTGCTTATGGCGCAACCCGTTGGCTGAGGGCAACCGTTTCCTCCGGCCCTATCCCCGGCCGGAGCGCGCGCCGCCGCCTCACGCGAGGTCGCGCCGCATGGCGATCGCCGCCACCGGCCTGCCGGCGGCGTCGCGATAATAGCCGGGCCGGCGGCCGATCTCGCGAAAGCCGGCTTTCTCGTAGAGCGTCACCGCCGGCCGGTTGCCCTCCTCGACCTCGAGGAACAGCGTGGCGATGCCCTCGGCGGCGAGGCGGGCCATCGCCTTCTGCACCAGGGCGCGGCCGATGCCGCCGCCGCGATGGCTGCGCGCCACGGCGATCGAGAGGATCTCCATTTCCGGCGCCACGCCATGCAGAAGGATGAAGCCGGTCACCCGGCCGCCCGGCCCCTCGGTCGCCACCAGCGCCCGGCTCAGCCGGTCGGCGAGCAGGCGCTCGAACTCCGCCGCCTCCCAGCCGATGCGGAAGCTCGCGGCATGCAGCGCCGCCAGCGCCTCGGCATCGGCGGCGACGGCCGGGCGAAAGGCCGGCGGTGCGCGCCAGGCCCGGGTGATGTCGGTGATCTTCCAGCTCATCGCCGGCCCGCCACCTCGCGTGCTCAGCGGCGGGCGATGCGGGCCGCGGTCTGCGGCTTGGCGTCGGCGTCGCGCAGATAAAGCGGCCGCGGCTCGGATTTGGCCGGGTCGGCCACCGAGGCGAGGCGGGCCAGCCAGACCGGATCGGGGGTATTGGTGGCGACGACCTCGACCGGCGCCGGCGCGGTGCTCGGCCAGGCGCTGGCGAGCAGCGGCCCGCCGGAGCCGACCAGCCGCGCCGGGCCGTTGGCCACCGCGCGCACCGCGTCCTTCAGCGCCAGCTGGCGGGGCGACACCATCACCCGGCCGCCGGGGCCGATCATCTGGATGTACAGATTGTCGTGCCGGGCATCGATGGCGGCGACCACCGGCACGCCGTCATCCTCGGCCAGCAGCGGCGCCGCCAGCGTGGCGAGGGTCGAGATGCCGATCACCGGCCGCCCGGTGGCGAGGCCGAAGCCGCGCGCCGCCGAAAGCCCCACCCGCAATCCGGTGAAGCTGCCCGGTCCCACGGTGACGGCGAACAGGCCGATATCGCCGAATGCGCGGCCGGATTCGACCATGACCTGGTCGACCATCGGCACCAGCGCCTCGGCGTGGCCGCGCGTCATCGCCTGCGAGGCCCGCGCCAGCGTCCGGTCGCTGGCGATATCGTGGAGGGCGACGGAGCAGGCCTCCAGCGCGGTATCGAGGGCGAGAATCAGCATGGCGCCATTATCCTTCGCCTCACCATGCACATGGGCGGCAGGCGAGGCAAAGCCCCGCCGGCGCGCCTCTCCACAGGCAGCCGCCCGGCGCCGCTCGGCGCCGTAAAGCTGGAAGCGCCCGCGCCTTGGGGCGCCGGACGCCCCGGAGGCGGCGGTCCCGGCCGGTCAGACCGGCCGTACCTCGGTGACATCCGGCACGAAGTGCCGCAACAGGTTCTCGATGCCGTTCTTCAGCGTCGCGGTGGAGGACGGGCAGCCGGAGCAGGAGCCCTTCATGGCGAGGAACACCACGCCGTCCTTGTAGCCGCGGAAGGTGATGTCGCCGCCGTCATTGGCCACCGCCGGGCGCACGCGGGTGTCGATCAGCTCGCGGATGGTGTCGACGAGCCCGGCATCCTTCGCCTCGTAGAAGGCATCGTCCTCGGCATGCTCATGGTCCTCCGGCAGCACCGGCTGGCCGGAGACGAAATGCTCCATGATGGCGCCGAGGATCGCCGGCTTCAGATGCGCCCATTCGGCGCGATCCTTGGTGACGGTCACGAAGTCGGAGCCGAAGAACACGCCGGTGACGCCGGGAATGTCGAACAGCTTGACCGCCAGCGGCGAGCGGCCGGCTTCGTCGGGATTGCGCGCCTCGAAGGTGCCGGCGCCGAGCACGCTGCGCCCGGGCAGGAACTTCAGCGTGGCGGGATTCGGGGTCGGCTCGGTCTGGATGAACATGGGATGCTCCTGGCCTACCGGGGTTCAAGGCCCCGGCGACGTGGGTCTGGTAGGGTTATAGATAGGCGCTCATCGCCGCCAAAGGAAGCCTTGGCGCAGCCGGTCCCACCGGCTCGGCACCACCTCCGGCGCCGCCAGCACCTGCCCGAGCGGCGAGGAGGGCGGCACGGCGGAGAGGTCGAGCCGGCGCAGCATCTCGTTATAGAGGTGGAGGCACTGCGAGCGAGGCGTCACCAGGTCCTCGAGGGTCAGCTCCGGGTCGAGCAGCCGGTGCACCTGCGTGTAGTGCAGCGGATAGAACGCCTCGGTCGGCAGCGCCTTGCCGTCGACGCCGCATTCCTTCGCCAGCCAGGTGATGGCGCGCGGCCCCAGCACGCCCCAGGGCATGTCTTGCACGCTGGTGGGGCGGCCCTGCCGGGCGTTCTCGCGCAGCTCGGCCTGCAATGCCTCCGGCAGCCAGGGCGGGATCGGCGTCGGGTCGTCGGCCACCGCGTTGAGGGCGCGCAGCAGCGCGGAATCCTTCGGCAGGCGCAGCACCGCGCCGTTGATGTGGACGTCATCCTCCCAGCCGAGCAGATAGTCCGCCCGCTCCACCGGCTTCAGGCAATAGACGTCGCAATCGACGTACAGGCAGTCGTAGCGCTGCAGCAGCCGGTAGCGGAATACGTTGGCGAACAGCGCGTAGCTGCCGGTCTCGCGATGGCGGATGATTCGCTCCGGCGGCACCAGGCGGGCGGCGTCGGCGAAGGCGACGCCCGGCGGCAGGTCGTGCGGGCGCTGGTAGCCGTGCAGGGTGACCGGATGGCCGGCCCGCACGAAGGAGGAGAGGCAGGCCCGTGCGGTCGGGCCGAGCGCGGGGCCGATCCAGAAGGCATGCACGGGTATGAGGAAACCGAACGGCATGAGGCGCTCCTTGATCGGGCAGGCTGGGCACGGATCGGGCGGCGTCAGGCGAGGGCAACGTCAGGCTGGCAACCTCAGGCCAGGGCAACCTCAGGCCAGGGCAACCTCAGGCCAGGGCGTCGATCTCGGTGTCGGACAAGCCGCCGGGCACGATGGTGACCGGGATCGGCAGGCCGTTCAGCAATCCCGTGGCGAGCGCGGCGATCAGCGGCCCCGGCCCCTCGCTGCCGGTGCCGGCCGCCAGCACCAGTATGGCGATGTCCTCGTCCGCCTCGATGACCTTGAGGATCTCGCCGGCGACCTCGCCTTCGCGCACCGCCTGCTCCGGCTCGATGCCGGACAGGTTGCGGGTGCGGGCGGCGAAGTGGTCGAGCCGCGCCTGTGCCTTGTCGGTGGCTTCGGCGCGCATCAGTTCGGCGACGCCGAGCCACTGGCTCTGCACGTCGGCCAGTTCCAGCACCGCCATCATCACCACCCCGCCCTGGGTGCGGGCGGCGCGGCGGGCGGCGTAATACACCGCCCGGTCGCATTCCGGCGTGTCGTCTATGACCACGAGAAACTTCCGGCGGTGGCCGGGCTCGTGGCTCTGTCGCCTGCGCGGCATGGATGGTCACTCCCCCCGCCGGGCGCGGCGCGTCCCGGCGGCTTCTTCTACCACAGGGCAGGGCGAAGCGAAGCCGGCGCCGATGCTCCTCCGACCGCCCGCCGGGAGCCGTGCCGCTTGCGCAAGCGAACCCGCTGCTGAATGATGAGCCCCGGAAAATCGCCGCCGCACAGGGTCGTGCGCGGCAGGGGCATGGAAGCCCGGTCCCGAGCTCGCCGCTCGGGCCGGGTTTTTTTGTGCCCGTCGCCCGCCCTGTGTCGCCGTCCTGTGTCGCCGTCCTGTGTCGCCGTCCTGTGTCGCCGTCCTGTGTCGCCCGTCCTGTGTCGCCCGCCCTGTGTCGCCGCCCTGTGTCGCCGTCCTCCTACGCCCTCCCCTCATTCCCGCCGCTTGCAGGAGCCCCCAATGGATGCCGATCCGCCGGACCTCGCGTGCTTCCGTCTCGTCGACGAGCCCTATTACACCCCAGTGGGCAACGAGGTGGCGCTGTTTGAGGCGGCGTATCGCGCCCAGGTGCCGCTGATGCTCAAGGGGCCGACCGGCTGCGGCAAGACCCGCTTCGTCGAGCACATGGCCTGGCGGCTGCAGCGGCCCCTGATCACCATTGCCTGCCACGAGGACATGACGGCGGCCGATCTCGTCGGGCGCTATCTGCTCGACGCGCAGGGCACGGTGTGGCGCGACGGGCCGCTGACCCAGGCGGTGCGCGGCGGTGCCATCTGCTATCTCGACGAGATCGTCGAGGCGCGGCAGGACACCACCGTCGTCATCCATCCGCTCACCGACGAGCGCCGGGTGCTGCCGCTCGACAAGCGCAACGAGGTTGTCGCCGCGCCTCCCGGCTTCTTCCTCGTCATCTCCTACAATCCCGGCTACCAGAGCGCGGTGAAGGATCTGAAGGAATCGACCAAGCAGCGCTTCGCCGCCATCGATTTCACCTATGCCGAGGCGGCGCGGGAGGCCGACATCGTCGCCCGCGAGGCCGGCATCGACGCCGGCACCGCCGAGAAGCTGGTGCGCATCGCCGCGGCCTCGCGCAATCTCGGCCACCGGGCGCTGGAGGAGGGCGCCTCCACCCGCACGCTGATCCGCGCCGGCAAGCTGATCGCCCGCGGCATCGCCGCCGCCGAGGCCTGCGACATGGCCATCGTCGCGCCGCTCACCGACGATGCCGATACCCGCGGCGCCTTGCGCTCGGTCGTGGCGGCCTGCCTGTGACGGCGGCCGGTCGGCTCGACGCCGCGGGCGAGGCTGTGCAGGACGATGCGGCGGCGCTGGAGCGCCTGCTGGGCCGCCGGCCGGCGCTGCAGGCCGGGTTCCTCGCGGCGCGGGCGCAGGCCCGGCGTCATCTCGGCGTGGCCGGGCTGCCGCGTTGGGCGGCGCAGGTGAGCGCACTCTATCATGCCAATGCCGGCCCGGCGGTGCTGGAGGCGCTGTGGGGCATCGAGCGGCGCATCCTGCCCGGCGCCGACCTCGACACGTCGGCGGCGCTCTGGCAGGCCGGCCGCACGCTGTGCCGCCAGAGCGGCAGCCGCGCCACCCTCGCGCTGCTCGACGCGCTGGCCGCCCGCCTCGCCTATGGCGGCGACGGGCGCGAGACCGCGGCCCGCCTGGCGGCGCTCGCCGGCCTCGCCGAGCGGGCGCCGGACGCGCTGGCCCCGCTGGCCTCCGTGCTGGCGCGGGTGATGGACGAGCTGCCGCCCGGGCCGATGGCGCAATGGCTCGCCGATGGCCTCGCGCTGTACCCCACCGATCGCCGCCGCCGGGCGACGTGGTTCCGGCTGGAGGATCCGCTGGCGCGGCGGCGCCTCGCCGACCTTGCCGGCGCAGTGCGTTTCGCCGCGCATGAGGAGCGGCTGAAGCTGGTGGCGCAGGCGCTGTTCGGTTTCACGCCGGAGGTGCGGGTCGTTGCCGATCCGGCGCTGATCCGCCCTCGCCTCGCCGGCGGGCTGCTGCTGATGCCGCAGGGTTTCCCGGATCTGCGCCCGGAGGATGCCGCCACCTTCTTCGAGGCGGCGGTGACGCATGCCGCCTGTCATGGCGCCTATAGCCGCGCGCGATTCGCCATCGGCCGGATGAGGCCGGTGCAGCTCGCTCTCGTGTCGCTGCTGGAGGATGCCCGCGTCGAGCGGCTGGCGGCACGCGCCTATCCCGGACTCGGCCGGCTGTGGCGGCGCTTCCATACCGTGGAGCCATCGAGCGCCCGCACCGTCCGTTCGCTGTTCGCGAGCCTCGCCCGCGCGCTGGCCGATCCGGATTTCCACGACGATGACGGCTGGATCGCCAAGGCCCGCGACCTGTTCGAGCGCGCCTTTGCCGAGCATGCCGAACGGCAGGACTTCGTGCCGGAGATCGCCCGCATCCTCGGCCATGACCTCGGCCAGCTGCGCATCTCCTTCGATGCCAGGGCCTATCGCGTCGAACCGGCCTATCGCGACGACGGGCTCGGCCTGTTCGACTGGGACGAGACCGATCCCGACAATGACGACGTGCTGGAACTCGTCGTCGAGGCCGCCCGCCTGCGGCAGGAGGCGGCGGGCGAGGCCCCGCCGGATCCGGCCCCCGCGCCCGCCGGCGGCGCCCGCATGAAGGGCGCGGCGTCTCGGGAAGAGGGCACGATTGCCGGCTATTACCCGGAATGGGACCACCGCCTGCGCACCGAGATCGCCGACCATGTGACGGTGCGGCTCTATGAGCCGGCGGCGCCCGCCGTCTCGCCATTGGCGGCGCGGCTTGACGCGGCGGCCCCCGTCGCTGCCCGCCTCGACGCGCTGATGCGCCGTGCCCGTCTCGACCGGCCGACCCGGCTGCGCCGCCGCCTCGATGGCGAGGAGATCGACCTCGAGGCGGCGCAGGAGGCGATGCTGGCGCGCCGCCTCGGCGAACTGCCCGATCCGCGCATCCACACGCTGCGGCGCCGGCAGGGGCGCGACGTGGCGCTCATGCTGCTGCTCGACGTCTCGCAATCCACCGCCGATCCGGTCGGCCGCGCGGGCGAGAGCGTGCTGTCGACCGCCGCTCTGGCGGTGGGCCTGCTCGGCGCGGCGCTGGACGGCGTCGGCGATCCCTTCGCCGCCCTCGCCTTCGCCTCCAATGGCCGCGAGGATGTCCGCATCACCGGACTGAAAGGCTTCGCCGAGCGCTGGGAGGCCGCGCTGCCGCGCCTCGCCGGCCTCGTGCCGGCCTATTCGACCAGGCTCGGCGCCCCCATCCGCCACGCCGCCGCCGGGCTCGCCCCGCAGGCGACGCATCGCCGGGTGCTGGTCGTCGTCACCGATGGCGAGCCCTCCGACATCGATGTCGAGGACGAGGCCTATCTCGCCGAGGACGCCCGCCGGGCGGTGGCGGGCGCACGCGGCCAGGGGCTCGACGTGTTCTGCGTCGCGCTCGGCGCGGCCGCCGACCGGGCGGCGGCGGCCATCTTCGGCCGCCGCAACAGCTTCCCGATCACGCGGGTGGAGGAACTGCCGGCACGGCTGGCGGCACTGTATTTCCAGCTCACCGTGCGCTGAGGCGCAGAACCGGCGGAGGGCCTCCGCCGGCAGGGCTGGCGCGAAGGTGTGCCGGCTCAGCGATGCCCGGCGGCGAGCTTGGTCGGGATGCCCTCGATCGGGCAGTCCTCCACCCCCGGCGCGGCGCGGGTGATCGCCTCCACCCTGTCGCGGGTTCCCTCGGGGTCGTCGGCCCATTGCTTGTAGAACTGGAACGGCAGGGCGCAGCTGCCGCGCGGGTCGTCGCCGGAATTGATCATGCCGGTATAGCCGCGGTGCAGCAGCTTGTAGAGATGGTTCTGCGCCTGGCCCTTGCTGCGCGCCTCGCGGATCAGCGGCACGGAGAGCTGGGCGAACTGGATGCCCATCTCCTCGGTGCCGCATTCGCCCAGCGTGCGCCCGTCGAAGCCCACCACCGCCGAATGGCCGAAATAGGTGTAGACGCCGTCGAAGCCGGCGGCGTTGGCTACCGCGACATAGACATTGTTGGCCCAGGCCATCGCCTTGGCCATCAGGATCTGCTGCTCCTTGGCGGGATACATGTAGCCCTGGCAGCGCACGATCAGCTCGGCGCCCTTCATGGCGCAGTCGCGCCAGATCTCCGGATAGTTGCCGTCGTCGCAGATGATCAGGCTGATCTTCAGCCCCTTGGGGCCGTCCGAGACATAGGTGCAGTCGCCGGGATACCAGCCCTCGATCGGCACCCAGGGCATGATCTTGCGGTATTTCTGCACGATCTCGCCCTTGTCGTTCATCAGGATCAGCGTGTTGTAGGGCGCCTTGCTGGGGTGCTCCTCATGCTGCTCGCCGGTGAGCGAGAACACCCCCCACACGCCGGCGGTGCGGCAGGCCTCGGCGAAGATCTCGGTCTCCTCGCCGGGCACGGTGGCGGCGGTCGCGTACATCTCCTTGGGGTCGTACATGATGCCGTGGGTGGAGTATTCGGGGAACACCACCAGGTCCATGCCGGGCAGGCCCTGCTTCATGCCGATCAGCATGTCGGCGATCTTGCGGGCATTGGCCAGCACCTCGGCCTTGGTGTGCAGGCGCGGCATCTTGTAATTGACGACCGCGACGCCGACCGAATCCCGGCTCGAGGTGATGTCTCCGTGTTGCATGGCGGTCCTCCGTGAAAGGCGGCCCGTGCGGGCCTCGGTCGGGTGGGGCGGGGAGAAGGCGCGATGCCGCGAGCGCGGCCGGGGCGAGCGCGGCGCGTCGAGGCGGCGGCGGAAGCCGCGGCGTGGCGGTCGGAGCGGGTCGACGGCCCTGTCGGACCCGGAAAACAAAAAAGCCCGGACACCCCTCGCGGGGCGGACCGGGCTACCTAGCCGAAGCGGGAGGACAACACTGTCCGCTCCCGCCTGCCGACAAAAGCGGCATGCTCGAAACCGAGCAGAGGGAGCTAACCACCCTTCCCCGGCAATTGCAAGGGCAGCGCTGCGGCCGGCGTTCCCGCCGCCGGGCCCTTCGCCTTCATGAGCTCGCCGGCGTTCAGGAGCTCGCTGGCGTTGATGATCGAGGTGGCGATCTCGTCCATGGAGATGCGCTTGCCCATCGCCTGCTGGCGGATGCTCTCATAGGCCTGTTCCTCGCCGATGCCGTGCAGCGCCATCAATATCGCCTTGGCCTTCTGGATCCGCTGCATCGAGGAGAGCCGGCGCTCCAGCTTGGCGAGGCGCTTCTGCCCGTCGAGCCGCTCCTGCCACAGCCCGCGCGCCAGCAGCAGGTTGGTGAGCACGCCGAACGGCCGGATCGGCCGGTCCATCGCCGCCAGCACGCCGATGTCGAACAAGATTTCCAGCGTCGAGGGGTTCTCGTAGTCGACGATGGCGATGATCGCCGGCGGGATGCCGTCGATGTTCCGGCACAGTTTGAGGATGTCGGCGCGGCATTCGTGGTCGACGGAGAGGAACACCACCGCGACATTGGCGGGAATGTCGCGCGGGATCGGCCAGGTCGCCTCGGCGTGGCAGCCGATGCGGCGCAGATGCTCGGTCAGCATGCGCCCGTCGGCATCGGCCGGATGGACGACGAGGACGGGAAGCCCCTTCAGGCTCTTCAGCGGCGGCATGGCCATGGTCAGCCGATCCCCGCCGGCTGCGGTCCGAACGGCCCGTCCTCGAGGGCCCATGCGTCCAGGGAAGCGGAGGCGAAATAGGGATCCGGGGTGATGCGCCGGCGCGGGTCCCACACCACCTCGAAGCGGGCCTTTGCATCGAGCTTCGCCACTTTCGGCCACAGGAAGCAATGATTGTTGGCCGGGTCGATGGCGACCAGCCCCTGCGGCGCCTCGAACTGTACCTGGCCGAGCGCCTCCACCACCGCCTCGCGGGCGGTCGAGCGCGCCTGCGCCACCGCGCGCGCCGCGAGATGCACCTGGAAATAGGCGGCTTCCGCCGCGGCGGTGACCGGCATTTCCGGCCCGACATGCTGGCGCCAGGCGGCGAGGAACGCCCGGTTGCGCGGGGTGTCGAGGCTCTGGAAGTACGGCGCGGCGGTCAGGTGTCCCTCCGCCGCCTCCGCCGTCATCTCCGCCACCTCGGCCTCGCCGGTGGTCAGGCTGGCGATCGGCCGGCGCCCGGCGTCGAGGCCGGCGCGGCGATAGGCGTCATAGAACTGCGCCGTGCCCGAGCCGACGATGGTGGAGAACACCGCATCCGGCTCCAGCCGGGAGATCTTGCGCAGCACGCGCTCGAAATCCTCCGGCTTCGGGTCGAGCGGCACGTAGATTTCGTCGAGGATGCGACCGCCCGCCGCGGTGACGAGATCCGAGAAGATGCGGTTGGACTCGTAGGGGTAGATGTAGTTCGAGCCGACCAGCAACATGCGCGGGCCGTGATGCTGCATCAGGTAGCGCACCAGCGGCTGCGAGTTCTGGTTCGGCACGGCGCCGGTATAGATGCAGCTCGGCGAATATTCGAAACCCTCATAGAGGGTGGGGTAGAACAGCAGCGCCCCGCGCGCCTCCACCACCGGCAGCACCGCCTTGCGGGTGCTCGACATGTAGCAGCCGAAGACGAGTCGCACGCCCGCCTCCTCGACCAGCCGCGTCGCCTCACGGCGGAACACCTTGGGATCGGCCTCGCAATCCTCGCCGAGGCCGACCAGTTCGCGCCCGGCGACGCCGCCGGCGGCGTTGATTTCGGCGATGGCGAGCCGGGTGGCGCTCAGCTGGGTGCGCTCCACCGCCGAGGTCACGCCGGTGCGCGAGAACAGGATGCCGATCGGCAACGGGCTGTGGTCCCAGTCGTCTTGCGACATCGCCGGCCATCCTCACAAAAAAAGCCCTCGCCGCGCGTGCCGCGGACGAGAGCTCCAACGCTCGTGCCGGTCCCCGCATCCGCACTGATGCAAGGCCGACGCCACAGGCTAGCGCGGTGTCCGAGGCCTCGCAACCCTCGGCGCGGCGGCATGGGGGATGGGCCTCGGCGGATTTCCCGCCGCCCGGCCTTCACGACCACCCCTCCCTTGCGCCCCTTCTTCGTGCCTGCCGGCGTGCGATCCGGCAAGCGAAAGAGCGAATGGACAAGTGGGAAGCCGCAAGGCAGCCTAGAATGACTCCACCTTGGGCCGTCTCGCCTGCGCCGGGCCTTCCGGGTGGGCCGAACATCGGAAGCTATCTCATGGCTCAGTCGCCTCGACCGACCTCCCGTGCGGCGATCGGCTCGCTCCTCCTCATTGCCGGTGTCGTCGCCGTCGGTGCCGGGGCGTTCGCCTATACTGGCGGCTTCCTGTCGCCGGACCGTCTCACGCCGCCGAAGCTGGTCGCCGCGCTGGCGCCGCCGGGCGGGCCGGCGCTCGGCCATCGCCGCAACCACGCCAAGGGCATCTGCTTCACCGGAATATTCCAGGCGAACGGGGCGGGCGCGGCGCTGTCCCGCGCGCCGATGCTCGCGGCCGGCGAATATCCGGTCGTCGGCCGCTTCAATCTCGGCACGCCGGATCCCAACGCCCCGGACGCCACCGTGCGGGTGCGCGGGCTCGGGCTGCAGATCACGGCGGGAGGGCAGGTGTGGCGGGCGGCGATGATCGATCCGCCGTTCTTCCCGGTCGCGACGCCCGACGCCTTCTACGCGTTGCTCGAAGCCAGCCACAGCAAGCAGCCGGACGCGATGAAGAATTTCGTCGCCGCCCATCCGGAATTGCCCGCCTTCGGCGCCTGGGCCGGCAGTGCGCCCTATATGGCGAGCTATGCCGAGGACCAGTTCAACAGCCTCAACGCCTTCATCTTCACCAATGCCGCCGGGGCCGCCCATGCGGTGCGCTGGTCGTATAAGCCTGAGGCGCAGCCCCAGCCGCTGAGCAAGGACGATTTCACCAAGCTCGGCTCGGATCATCTGGAGACCGAGATCGCCGAGCGGGTGGCGGGCGCGCCGCAGCGCTGGACGCTGGCGCTCACCGTCGCCGAGCCGGGCGATCCCACCGCCGATCCCAGCAAGGTCTGGCCGGAAGGGCGGCGCACCGTGGAGGCCGGCACGCTGGTGGTCGAGAAGGTCGAGGACGAGCGCGACGGCCCCTGCCGCGACATCAATTTCGATCCGACCCTGCTGCCGGACGGCATCGGCGTGTCCGACGATCCGTTCCCGGCCGCCCGCTCCGCCGCCTATGCGCGCTCCTTCAATCTGCGCACCGCGGAATGGAGGGACTATCCCTACCAGGCGCCGGCCGGTGCCGCCCCGCAAGCCAAGCAGCCCTGACAAACGGTGATTCGATGAGCTCCGATTCCGCGCATTTCACCGTCCTCCAGCGCGCGCTGCACTGGCTGATGGCGATCGGCATCCTCGCCATGCTGTTCATCGGCGTCGGCATGGTGTCCACCGTGGCGCCGAAATATCTGCCGCTGGTGGAGACCCACAAGACGCTCGGCATCGCCATACTGGTGCTGGCGCTGTTCCGGCTGGCGGTGCGGTTCATCTATGGCGCCCCGGCGCTGCCGGCCTCGATGCCGGCGCCGATGAAGCTTGCCGCGCATCTCTCGCATTACGGCCTCTATGCGCTGATGATCGGCATGCCGCTGATCGGCTGGGCGATGCTGTCGGCCGGCGCCTATCCGGTGGTGCTGTATGGCGGCATCCGCCTGCCGGCGATCCTGCCGCAGAGCGACCAGCTGCACGCGCTGCTGTGGCAGGCGCATGTGTATCTCGCCTTCGCCTTCTTCGCGCTGATCCTCCTGCATCTGGCGGCGGGACTGTTCCACGCGCTCATCCGCCGCGACGGCGTGTTCGAGAGCATGTCGCCGCTGCCCGGCGCCAGCACGCGCGCGGAGACCACGCCGGCCGAATGACCGGAGGCGCCGGCGGCAGCGCTGCGCGGCACGGATGATCGCCGGCCACCTCCTCTATGCGGCCGCCGGTGCGAGGAAGACCCGCCGGCGGCCCCGCGACCGCCATGCTCCCCGCTGCGATGGATGTCCGGCCGCGATCCTCGCCCGTCGGGCGGGGGCGGCCGGCGGCATGTCGACGCGGCCGGCGCCGCGAAGGGCGATGCCCGGATCCCGGCGACACCCCGGGCCGCCACGGCCGCGGCGCAACAGAAAGCCCGGCGCGAAGGCCGGGCATTCCGTGTCGTCAAGAAGCGACGGCGCTCAGGCGGCGGCTTCCTCGGCGTCGGCGTCGTCAGCCTCGTCCACCTCGGCCTCCTCGCCCTTGCCAAGCCGGCGCGGGCCCTTCTGGAGGTTGGCTTCGATCGACTTGATCGCCTCGGTCTCGGTCAGGTTCTCCACCGCCCCCAGCTCGCGGGCCATGCGGTCGAGCGCCGCCTCATAGAGCTGGCGCTCGCTGTAGGACTGCTCGGGCTGCGCGTCGGAGCGATAGAGATCGCGCACCACTTCGGAAATGGCGACGATATCGCCGGAATTGATCTTGGCCTCGTATTCCTGGGCGCGGCGGCTCCACATGGTGCGCTTCACCCGGGCGCGGCCCTTCAGCGTTTCCAGGGCCTTCTTCATCACCGCCGGCTCGGAAAGCTTGCGCATGCCCACGGACGCGATCTTCGGCACCGGGACGCGGAGCGTCATCTTGTCTTTTTCGAAATGGATGACGAAAAGTTCGAGCTTGAAGCCCGCCACTTCCTGCTCTTCGATCGACGTGATGCGTCCGACGCCATGCGACGGATAGACGATATGCTCGCCCGTCTTGAAACCCTGACGGACGTTGGTGGACGGCTTCTTCGTCGACATGCTGAGCCTGCTCCTGGGTCTCTGTTCTTCGGCACCCGGCCACCTCGGCCGGCTTGCCCTCCCGGATCGCTCCGGGCATAAGACACACCCGGCACCGGTGGATACCGATGCCGTACCATCAGCCGAAAACGGAAAATCGGGTGTCTCCGGCACGCGCACGACGGCGTGTCAGACCGAACCCTTCATCAATTCCGGGGAGGGCGCTCCAAATCGGGAGCGTTGCGCCATGGCAAACCCAATCGACTGCTCGAAAGAGGTTATAGCACAATTTCGCACAGAATCAAAACACTGCCGCAACGCAGCGCGCGTGCGACCTCGATGTCGCGCGCGGGGGTACAGGCGTTCGGCGATCTGTCGAAGCGTGGCGACGCACGCCGCTTCGTCAGTCCTGCTTAGCGGGTTCCGGCGAGAGATACTGTAGCTTGTCGGCTACACCATCCCATTCCTTGGCATCCGGCAGCGGGTCGCGGCGCTCGGTGATGTTGGGCCACACCTTGGCGTATTCCGCGTTCAGCGTGAGCCACTTCTCCAGCCCCGGCTCGGTGTCGGGCTTGATCGCCTCGGCCGGGCATTCCGGCTCGCACACGCCGCAGTCGATGCATTCGTCGGGGTGGATGACCAGGAAGTTCTCGCCCTCGTAGAAACAGTCGACGGGGCACACCGAGACGCAGTCGGTGTACTTGCACTTGATGCAATTGTCCGTCACGACGTAGGGCATTGATCCTATCTCCGTGCGGGACGCGTGATTTACCCGCGGCCCTTACCTAGCGCATGTTCCGCAAAAACCGAAATGCCTTTTGCGAGGAGAACATGCTCCCGATCATCGAACCGAGAGCGCTTCGGCGGGATATCGCATCCGGCCAAGAAGCGCTCTAGCGCACCGCCTGCCGCCATGCAACCGGGCATCGGCGCCCAAGCCCGCCGCGCGCCCGCCTGCCGGGCCGATCCGACCCGTCGGAAGGTCCGACCCGTCGGAAGGTCCGACCTGGGCGAGGGGCAGGCCTGCGCGCATAGCAGACCTGGACGTCGGCCCGTTGAACCACATCTGGGCCATCTGCCGATTCCGCCCTGCCTGCGGCTCGAGAGGGCCGGCCGCGAGCGGTTACCCAGCGTCCTGCCCGGCATCGCCGGCCTGCGATGGCGCGTCGATATCGAGATAGGTCGCCTGCGCGGCCTGCGCATCCCCCCGGCGTTCGGAAAATCCGATCACCTTGAGCAGCCGCACCCGGCCAGCGAGGGCGACGGTCAGCACGTCGCCGAGCCGGACCACCTGGGCGGGCGCGCCGACCCGCGTGCCGTTCAGCCGCACATGGCCGGCGCGAACCAGTTCGGCCGCGGCGCTGCGGGTGCGCACGCAGCGCGCGTGCCAGAGCCAGACGTCGAGACGATGTCGCTCGCCGGCCAAGCAGGCGTCTCCTATTTCCCGTCCTTCTCGGCTTCCATCTTCGCCTTCAGCGCCAGCAGCTTGGCGAAGGGCGAATCCGGGTCGACCGGCTTGTCGCGGCGGGGCGGCTCGTTGCGCGGCGCGCGGTGATCCGGGCGCTGATCGTGACGCGGTCCGTCGCGGAACTCGTTGCGCCGCTCGCCGCCCCGGCGCTCGCCACGCTCCTCCCGCCCGCCGCCGGTGCGCTCGCCGCGCTCCGGACGGGGGGCGCGATCCGGCCGCTCGCCACGCTCGGGACGCGGACGGCGGTCGTCGCGCCGATTGTCGTCGCGTCGGCCATTCTCGCGGGCGGCCTCGCCCGCGGGACGCGGCTGCGCGTCGCGGGGTTGTCCCTCGCGCGGCTGCCCTTCGCGGGATTGCCCTTCGCGGGATTGCCCGTCACGCGGCTGCCCGCGCTCGAAGCGGCGGCCGCCCTCGGCGCCCTCGCCCTGGCGCGGCGCCCCGCGCTGGCCGCGCGGGCTGCCACGGTGGTGCGGCTGGCCGGGCGGACGGCCGGGCCGCCACACCTCGATCATCGCCGGCTCCGCCGGAGCGGCGTCGGTGGCAACGGTTTCGGTGGCAACGGTTTCGGCGACCGGTGCCTCGGCGGCCGCATCCCCGGCGACGTCCACCGTATCGGCCGCGCTCTCGGCCGCCGGCGCTTCCGCCACGGCCTCCAGCGCCGGTTCCACCGTCTGGTCGAACACCGGATCGGTAAACACCTCGCCGCTGACGGCGGTGACATCGGCCGCCGGCGCGTCGGTCGTCGCCTCGGCGGCGGTCTCCGCTCGCTCGGCGGCGGACTGCGCCGCGGCTTCTGGCTCAAGCGCCGGTTCCACCGTGTGGTCGAAGGCGACATCGGTGCCGAGCGGAATCCCGGCGCCGGCATCGGCCGCGGTTTCGGCGGTCGCGGCCTCGATGACGGCAGCGTCCGAAGACGGCACCGCCGCCTCGGCAACCGCCGGCACGGCCTCCACCGGCGCGGTCTCTACCGGAGCTGGGCGGCGCTCCATGCGGTAGCCGAGCGAGCGCAGGATCGAGGCGAAGTCCTCGCCGGCGCAGCCGGCCAGCGAGGTCATGGCGACGGTGGCGGTGAAACCGTTGCCGTCGAAGGCGCCGGCCGGCTTCTCGCCGGAGGCGCCGGGGCGCCAGGCCAGCGCCGGGCGGATCAGGTCGGCGAGGCGCTCGAGGATGTCGACGCGCACCGCCCGCTCGCCGGCGACGCGGAAGCCGACGGCGCGGTACAGGCCCTTCTGGATATCCGGGTCCACGGTGATCGAGGTGCGCCCGGAAGCGGCCAGATGCGGCAGCTCGTCGAGGCCCTTCTGCTGCAGCCCGCCATGCTTCAGCGCCCAGAACTGGGCGGCCAGCGCGCGCGGCGCCGGCTTCAGCAGCGCCGGCAGGTAGATGTGGTGGGCGCCGAAGCGCACGCCGTGGCCGCGCAGCACCGCGCGCTGCTCCTGCGGCAGCGTCTTCATCTCCTCGGCGACCTTCTGCCGTTCCAGCACGCCGAGCGATTCGACCAGCTGGAAGGCGATGCCGCGGGCGATGCCGGTGACGTCCTCGGCGCGGCCGAGCGCCATCAGCGGGCCGAGCAGCTTCTCGGTATGCGCCTTCAGCCACAGCTCGATGCGCGCCTGCACCGCGTCGCGGGCGGCGCCGGTCAGGTGCTCGTCGGCGATGATCTTGAGGCGCGGGGCCAGCACCTCTTCGCCGGGGATCAGCTTGGCGACCGGGTCGCCGATCCAGCGCAGCGTGCCGTCGGCGGAGAGCACGAAGGCGTCGTCGCCGGCCTCCGAGAGCCGCGTGGCGCGCGCCTCGATCTCGCCGGCCAGCGCCTTCTGGGCGGTGGTGCGCAAGGCTTTCGCCTCCGGACCGCCGGCGGAGGCGTCCGCCGCGAATTGGAATCCGAGCAGATGGCCGATCACATGGCCTTCCACGACGACGTCGCCGGTCTTGGTGATTTCTGTATCGAGCATTGCGTTTTCCCGCAGGCGCCGCATCAGGACGCTCGTCCGTCGGTCGACGAAACGGTTTGCCAGTCTTTCGTGAAGCGCGTCGGAGAGTCGGTCCTCCACGCGCCGTGTTATCCCCTGCCAGTGCTCCGGGTCGTCGAGCCAGTCGGGACGGTTGGCCGCGAAGGTCCAGGTGCGGATCTGCGCGATGCGTCCCGACAGCGTGTCTATGTCACCTTCCGTCCGGTCCGCCAAGGCCACTTGTTTGGCGAACCAGTCCGTCGAGAGCTTTCCCTCGCGCATCAGGTAGTCATAGACCGTGCCGACCAACTCGCGATGCGCGCCCGGCGACACCTTGCGGTAGTCCGGCAGCCCGCAGGCTTCCCACAGCCGCTCCACGCCGGCGCGGCTGGTGGCGAAGCGCCGCACTTGCTCGTCGCGGGCCATCGCTTCCAGCACCTCGACATCGTCGGCGGTGGGCGCGCGGGTCAGCCCCTCCTCGCGCGGCGGCTCGGCGAGCGTGCGCTGCAGGCTCTGGATCGAGCCGAAGTCCAGCGCGGTGTTGCGCCATTGCAGCACGCGATGGGCGTCGAAGGCATGGCTTTCCAGCCGCTCCACCAGCTCGGCGTCGAAGGGCGGGCAGCGCCCGGTGGTGCCGAAGGTGCCGTCGCGCTGCGCCCGCCCGGCGCGGCCGGCGATCTGCGCCAGTTCGCCTGGGTTGAGCCGGCGGAACTGCCAGCCGTCGAACTTCACGTCGCCGGCGAAGGCGACATGGTCGACGTCGAGGTTCAGCCCCATGCCGATGGCGTCGGTGGCGATGAGGTAATCGACATCGCCGTTCTGGTACATCGCCACCTGGGCGTTGCGGGTGCGCGGCGAGAGCGCGCCGAGCACCACCGCCGCGCCGCCGCGCTGGCGGCGCACCAGCTCGGCGATGGCGTAGACCTCGTCGGCGGAGAAGGCGACGATGGCCGAGCGGCGCGGCAGCCGGGTGATCTTCTTCTCGCCGGCGAAGCTGAGCTGCGACAGGCGCGGGCGCACCAATATGTTCGCGCCCGGGATCAGCTTCTCGATCAAGGGCCGCATGGTGGCGGCGCCGAGCAGCAGCGTCTCCTCGCGGCCCCGCCGGTTGAGCAGCCGGTCGGTGAAGACATGGCCGCGGTCGAGGTCGGCGGCGATCTGGATCTCGTCGAGCGCCACGAAGGCGACGTCGAGGTCGCGCGGCATCGCCTCCACCGTCGCCACCCAGTAGCGGGCATGCGCCGGCTTGATACGCTCCTCGCCGGTGACCAGCGCCACCTGGTCGGCGCCGGCGCGCTCGACGAGGCGCTGATACACCTCGCGGGCGAGCAGCCGCAGCGGCAGGCCGATCAGCCCGGAGGAATGGCCGAGCATGCGCTCGATGGCGAGATGGGTCTTGCCGGTGTTGGTCGGCCCCAGCACGGCGGTGACGCCGCGCGCGCGCATGCGCGGCGGCAGCGGGGCGAGGGAAGCGGCATTGGCGGCGCGGGCGATGTCCGGCGGGGCGGCAATGTTCATAAGGTAGCGTTCACCAGGCGACCGTTCCATCGAACCGGAAGGGTGGCCGTTCTAGCATAGGGACCGCGCCATCGGCGAATCGCGCCGAGGGGCGAGGCAGCGAGCAAGGCGAAGGGCCACGGCGACGGGGCCGCTTTCGGCGAGGTAACCAGTATGAGCACGCCGCCGCGACCCGGCTTCCGCGCCGCCCTGGAAAGGACCGGCCTGCTCGGCCGTATCGCCGGCTTCGATCCGCACGTGGTCGGCACGCCGCCGCTCGGCCTCGATCTCGCCGGCAGCGACATCGATATCGTCTGCCACGCACCCGATCCGAACGCCGTCGCCCGTCTCATGTGGGATCATTTCGGCGATCGGCAACATTTCCTGCTGCGGCGGTGGCGCGCCGGCGATCGCCCGGTGATCGCCTGCTTCACCGCCGCCGGCTGGCCGTTCGAGGTGTTTGCCGCGCCGCGTCCGGTGGCGGAGCAGGCCGGCTGGCGGCATTTCCGCGCCGAGCAGCGCCTGCTGGCACGCGGCGGCGAGGCGTTGCGCGGGGCGGCGGTGGCGCGCCGGCGGGCCGGCCTGAAGACCGAGCCGGCCTTCGCGGCGGCGCTCGGCCTTGCCGGCGATCCATATGCCGCGTTGCTGGCGCTCGGCGACGATAAGGACGCGGCGCTCGACCGGGTACTGGCGGCGGCCGGCTTCAGCGGCCCGGGCCGGCCTCCGGAAGGCTCCGGCACAGGCCGGATCACGAATGGATGATCGGTTGAGCTGCCGCGCCGGCGGGTTCGTACAGGGGGCGTCATGCCGAGAGCATGCAGCAATGGAGACGTCCCATGTCCCGCACAACAACGCCGTTCACCTTCCGGAATGTCGCCATGTCGGCCGCGGCCGCCGGCTTCCTGATCGCGGTTCCCGCGCTTGCCGCCACCTCGGTCATGGTCGGCGGCGCGCCGATGATGTCCGATGCGCGCATTCCCGCCAACGCCTCGAAGGCGAAGAACCTGACCACGCTGGTCGCCGCGGTGAAAGCCGCCGGGCTGGTCGACACGCTGAACGGCGACGGCCCCTTCACCGTCTTCGCCCCGACCAATGCCGCGTTTTCCAAATTGCCGGCCGGCACCGTGGACAAGCTGGTCGAGCCGGGCATGAAGAAGCAGTTGACCGAGATCCTCACCTATCACGTTGTGCCGGGCCGGCTGACCGCTGCCGACCTCAAGGCCCAGGCGATGAAGCATGGCGGCAAGGCGACGCTGAAGACCGTCGAGGGCCAGACGCTGGTGGTCGAGGAGAAGATGGGCAAATGGGTGGTGGTCGACAGGGCCGGCCATGTCGCCACCATCGAGACCCCGGACGTGCTTCAGGCCAACGGCGTCGTTCACGTGATCGACACCGTGCTGATGCCGAAGTCCTGATGCGTCCCCAGCACCGATGAGTTGACGATCCTCACCCGGCCGGGCGAGGGGCGCGCCGGGGCGCCTCTTGCCCGGCCGTCCGGGCAGGGGGCAGGGGGCGGGGGGCAGGGACCGGGGGCCGGGGCGCTACGGCGCTGCCGCCTTCGAGGGCGCGCCACCCTTGGGGATCATCGGCTCGGTCTGGAAGGAGACCGCCTCGATCTGCGCCACCCCGATGGCGGTCGCCACCGAGGCGCGGAACGGGGCGAGCACGCGCGTGCCGGCCACCGGGGCCAGCCACACATACATGTCCTTGTTCCGCGTCATGTATTTGACGCTGGTGCGGTTGGCGCGATGCCCCGCCACCGGCTTGTAGGCGATGCGGCACACCAGTGCCGGGCCGGCATAGCCCTTCTCCGCCTTCACCTGGTCGACGCGCTCGAAGCTGAGGTCGAGGTCGTAGCGCTGGCGGCCGTCATAGATCGGCAGCAGCCGCTCGCAGTTCTTCGGCGCCATCAGGTCGCCCGAGCCCGGCGCCAGGAACAGCGCCGCCGTCATCGGGTCGAGCACGCCGCGCTTGTCCTTGTCGGATACCGGCACGCGGTCGGCGGCGGCGGGCACCGGTGGCTCCACCTTGGTGTCGGTGACGTTGCCGCCGGCCAGCGACAGGCGGATCGCCTCGGCCTTCCTGTCCGTCTCCGCCTCCATGGCGAAGGAGCGCGGCATCAGCCCGTCGCGCTGCACGGCGCCGCGCGCGCCTGCCGATCCCTTGCCGGAGGACACCGCCTGCACCACGCCGGTGAGCCGGGCGCTGCCCGAGGCGGTATAGGAGCCGTCATCCACCTCCAGCAGGAAGGCGGCGCGGCCCAGCTCCAGCCCGGCGAGCGACAGCTTGTAGCGGGCTTCCAGCTTGCCGTCGGCCAGGGCGGGGGCGACCCCCGCCAGAATGCCCGCCAGAATGCCGGCGGCGCTGCCGGCGGCCGCCAGCGAACGCGGCAGATGGGACGGCACGAGGCGCGACAGGCGACGCGGCAAGGGACGCGACATGAAGGACAGGCTCCGGCCGCCGCGGGACGCGGGCGGTGAATCACAATGGGGAATCAGTCTATTATGATTCCCGATGGCGGTCGAAGCCGGCGGAACTGTGACGGTTTGGCTGCGCCCCCATCACCTGTGCGCGAGACGCGCGCGGCCCGCCATGATACATCATCCCGCGACCGGCTGGCCGGCTCGCGGGCAGCGGTCGTCGCGGCGGGGGGCTGTCATCGCCGTGTCTTGAGCCTTGACGTGCGCGGGCCGCTTGCCTATAGGAGCGCACTCTTTCACGGATGCTGCCTGCAAGAACGCAAGGCTCGATATTCGGGTCCGGCGCGCGGTAGCTGCGAACATTAAGGAATTCCACGATGTCTCGTCGGTGCGAACTTACCGGGAAGGCGGTTCTGACCGGCAATCTCGTGAGCCACTCCAACCGCAAGACCCGTCGGCGCTACCTGCCGAACCTGGTGAACGTTACCCTCACCAGCGATGTGCTGAAGCGGTCGGTGAAGCTGCGCGTGAGCGCCAATGCCCTGCGTACCGTCGATCACCGCGGCGGCCTCGATGCGTTCCTCCTCAAGGCCAGTGCCGAGGAGCTGTCGCAGAAGGCCGTCGAGCTGAAGCGCGCGGTGCAGAAGGCTTCGGTCGAGGTCGCGGCGGCGTGATCCGGGCCTGAGCCGATGCTGATCGCCGGAACGCGGGTTTCGCTGCGCGCACTGATGCTGCCCATTGCCGCCATGATGGCGGTGGTGGCGGCGTCGAATGTGGCCGTCCAGTATCCGGTGCGGTTCTTCGGCCTGGAGGAGGCGCTCACCTGGGGCGCCTTCACCTATCCGCTTGCCTTTCTGGTCAATGACCTGACCAATCGCCGCTTCGGGCCGGCGGTGACGCGTCGCGTCGTCTATGCCGGCTTTGCCCTCGCGGTGCTGCTGTCGGTGTGGCTTGCCACCCCGCGCATCGCGCTCGCCTCCGGCAGCGCCTTCCTCGTCGGCCAGCTCCTCGACATCACCGTCTTCAATCGCCTGCGCCGCATGAGCTGGTGGCAGGCGCCGCTCGCCGGCAGCCTCATCGGCTCGGCGCTCGACACGGTGCTGTTCTTTTCCCTCGCCTTCGCGGGCGATGCCGACATGTCCTTCCCCGTCACCTATGCCTCGACCGGCATCACCGTGCCGCTGTGGGGGGGCCTCGCCTATTTCGACTTCCTGGTGAAGCTTGGCTGCGCGCTGGTCGCCCTGGTGCCCTATGGCGCGCTGATGGGCCGGATGAAGCCGTGGGCGGCGCCGAATTCGACGCCGATGTCCGGCACCTCGGCCTGAATCGGGCCTGATTTCGGCCTGATCCGGTCGCACCGGCCATTTTCAGTCGCCGATCGGCCTGATCGTACACCTCATCATCCTCACTGGACGACGGCGAAACGCAGCAGCACGGTCCGCTGCAGCGGCGAGAAATTATCGTCGGACAGCACGGTGAGGAGGATCTCTCCCGCTGAGCCCCGGGTCACCGCCAGCGCCTCCATATTGTCGATGGCGGCAGCCCGGTGGGCTTCCATCAGGATATCTCCCGAAAGTCGAGCGCCGTCAACCAGTTGCGTGAGCTCGAACCGGCGGATTCGCATGGCCACGCCGCGCAGCGGATCGTAACGCCGCTCCAGCAGGTAGACCTTGCCATCCGGGCCGACGGACATGTCGGTGGCACTGAATTCATCAATTCTTTCAATGGCAAAGCGCCCTATCAGCGCCGGCTTGTCGAGCGGGGAGAACAGGAAGCCGGGCAGGATGTCCAGATCCTTCGGATCCTGCTCGGCGATGGCGATCAGCGCCGCCGGCTTGCCGGCGGGAGAAGCGGCGAGCGCCTCGATGCCCTCATTGAAGCCGAGATCGGCTATCCCCTTGAAGGATATCAGCTGTTTCCCCCTTGAGGTCAGCGGGTCGGGCCCTCGGAACTGCCAGATTTCGTGACGCCGTTCGATGCCAACAATCACGCCTTCCCCGGTGACGGCCAGCGATTCGCTGTCGCCCAGCCCCCGGGAATCCAGGCTGCGCCCATCCGTCGCCATCAGCGGTGCCATGCGTATATCCGCGAGGCCCGTGGGGCGGCCGTCCTGGTTGGTGAGGGTGGCGGAGAGCCAATAACCCTTGTCCGTCAAAGCGATAAGCTTCTCGCCGCTGGCGTCGAGCGCCATGCCGGATAGGCCGCCGAAATGGTCGTTCGGCGAGGTCAGCGTCAGACCTCCGCGAAATTCCACCGCGCCGATCCGTATCCGTCCGCTGGTGTCGAAGGCCTCGATCGGGGTGGCCCGCACCTCGATCGGAATCGTCTGAGCCGTCGCGGCATAAGCCGACACCGATAAAAAACCGATTAAAATCAATGACCTGATGTCGATCATCGCGAACTCCGAAACCGGGGATCCAGCTTCATATTGCGACGCCGTTCATTTCCATGTCATGTCAGTCCGGGGGCGTGGAAGGGGAGCATCGGTCGTTGGCACGCAGCGCGGTCACCCGAAATCCATCCGGCAAGGAGGCGTCGCCCGCGACGCCCAAATCCCGGTCCGGTCAGCGCTCCGCGCACCCCAAAACCCCGCGCCGGCTGAAGCAGATCGAAGCCAAGCACACCGCGATACTCGATGCCGCCCTCGGCTTGTTTTCCCGCGCCGGCCTGCACGGCACCACGGTGGAGCAGATCGCCGAGGACGCCGGCGTCTCCAAGACCAACCTCTTCTATTACTTTGCCTCCAAAGAGGAAATTTACGTCGCGGTGCTGAGCCGCCTGCTCGATGAATGGCTGGCGCCGCTGCGCGCCATCGAGCCGGATGCCGATCCTGTGGTCGCCATCGGCGAGTATATCCGCCGCAAGATCCTGTTCTCCCGCACCCAGCCCGCCGCCTCGCGCCTGTTCTGTCTCGAGATCGTACAGGGGGCGCCGCTGTTGAAGCGCGAGCTGGAAACCTCGCTCAAGCAGCTGGTCGATGCCAAGGCGGCGATGATCCGTGGCTGGACGGCGGCCGGCAAGCTCGCCCCGGTCGATCCGCATCACCTCATCTTTGCCATCTGGGCGACGACACAGCATTATGCCGACTTTGCCGGGCAGATCGACGCGCTGCTCGGCACCGGCCTCGACGACGAAGCTTTCGCCAATGCCGCCGCCGAGAATGTCAGCCGCATCATTCTTGAAGGAATTCGTTTCCGCCCAATCCCTTAGTGGCAAGTGTCGTCTTGCCCGCGCCCGCTGCGCGCCGGTTGCGCGCCTCCTGGAGATGCCTGATGCACCGTCGCACCTTCCTGCGCTCCGCCATGGGCGTTTCGCTCGCCACGGTGTTCGCGGCGCCACATGCGGGCGAGGGCGCGCCCGTGGGACCGGCGCTGGATATCGAGGCGCTGCTGTTCGATCCGGCGGCGCCGGTCGGCGGCAATCCGGCCGGCGACGTCACCATCGTCGCGTTCTTCGACTATAATTGCGGCTATTGCAAAGCTTCCGCGCCGGCCTTGACCAGGCTGCTCAAGAGCGACGGCAAGATCCGCCTCGTCTACAAGGACTGGCCCATCCTGCACAAATCGTCGGTGACGGCCGCTCGCCTCGCGGTAGCCGCCAAGTACCAGAACCGCTACGAGCCCGCCCATCATGCTCTCATGGGATTGCAGGGCCGTTCCATGAATGAGGATGGCATGGCCAGGGCGCTGAAACGCGCTGGCCTCGACCTCGCCCGCCTGAATGCCGATGCGGAAAAGCATGTCGAGCCGATCGCCGGATTGCTGAGGCGCAACAACGAACAGGCGGTGGCACTGCAGTTGCCCGGCACGCCGGTCTATCTCGTCGGCCCCTACAAGGTCGCCGCGGCGCTCGATTATCAAGGCTTCGTGGATGTGGTCGCGGATGCCCGCCGCCGCGCGGCGGAGCGATAGGCATCCGGCGCGCCGACCAGCCATGGAAAGGAAATTGCCGTGACCATCTCACTCTCCGGGCGCAACCGCATGCCCGCCTTCGGCAGCGACAACATGGCCGGCATGTCGCCGCAGATTCTCGAGGCGCTCGCCCGTTGCAACGAGGGCCCGGCACGATCTTACGGCGCTGACGAGGTGAGCGCGCGGCTCGAACGCCGCTTCGCCGAACTGTTCGAGCATGAAATCTCGGTGCTGCTGGTTTCCACCGGCACGGCCGCCAATACACTGTGCCTCGCCGCGGCGACGCCGCCCTGGGGGGCGGTGCTTTGCCACCCGCTGAGCCATATCGAGAACGACGAATGCGGTGCGCCGGAGTTCTTTACCGGCGGCGCCAAGCTGGTGCCGGTGGAAGGACCGCTCGCCAAGATCGAACCGGAGGCCCTGCAGGTTAAGGCGCGTCTCGGGAAGGGCGATGTGCATTCCGTCCAGCCGGCTTGCGTCAGCATCACGCAGGCGACCGAGCTTGGCACGCTCTACACGCCCGACGAGGTCGCGGCGCTCGGCGCCATCTGTCGCGAATCCGGCCTCGCGCTGCACATGGATGGTTCACGCTTCGCCAATGCTTTGGCGGCGCTCGACGTTTCGCCGGCGCAGATGAGCTGGAAGGCGGGTGTGGATCTGCTTTCCTTCGGCGCGACCAAGAATGGCGCCATGGGAGTCGAGGCGGTGATTGCCTTTGCTCCGCAACGCGGCCACGAACTGGAGCTGCGACGCAAGCGTGGCGGTCATCTCACCTCCAAGATGCGCTTTCTTGCGGCGCAGATGGAGGCCTATCTCGCCGACGATCTATGGCTTGGCAATGCCCGCCACGCCAACGCCATGGCGGCGCGGCTGGCGCGAGGGCTGGCGGGAATCGAGGGCGTGGAGGTGCAGGAGGGCGCGCGAGCCAATATCCTGTTCTGCAAGCTGCCCGAGGGCATGGCAGCGGCGTTGCTGGACGCGGGCTTCTATTTTTATGCAGACCGCTGGGCGCCGAACGTGGTGCGGCTCGTCACCTCGTTCGCGACGACGGCGGCGGATGTCGATTTGTTTGTCGCGGCCGCGCGCAGCTTCGGCATGGCGCCGGTTGCCGGACGGAGCTGACGCAGGAAATCCGCGTCTCCGAACGTGCTTCCCCGGGCGGCGAGATTTCCACAGGCTTCGTGAAACCGTGACAAAGGGCGTTGCAATCCGGCTCGGCATGGGGCATAGAGGCGCCCGTTCGGACTGCGGCGCTGCCAGCCGGTTCGACGGGAGCGGTGCGGGTGTAGCTCAGGGGTAGAGCACAACCTTGCCAAGGTTGGGGTCGTGGGTTCGAATCCCATCGCCCGCTCCAGTTTTTCTTAATAATATCAACATATTGCTAGATGTTCCCGAGGCGCTTTTTTGCTTCGAGTTGCATCGTCGAGCCATATGGAAGCAAAATGGAAGCGGCTGGCTGAATGCCGCCGGCACCGCTGTCCTCACCAAATATGAGCTTATCTTTCGTGGTGTTCGCCCTTGCCGCCAAGTGGTTGGGTAGCGCCATGTCTGGTCATTCCGCTCGAACGCAACCCGGCTCTCTTCGGTTGGCGTAATATTGTTGGGCCAAGCTATCACCCCCATGAGAGGACAGCTTCGTCCCGGATCAGAAGTCGACAGACCAGACCTCTATCCCATGGCGTTCGAACTGCGGCCAGCGTTCGTTACCGGGAAACAGAGGTGACATGAAGAACACGTATCTATGCCGCTCCATACGTCCCGCTAGCTTGCTAAGATCCGCTGCTAGTTTGCCGTTGTTGCGCGGGTTGACGGCGGCCAAGGTCTCGGCACCGACATAACCAGCCTCGTGGCTCATGATATCGAGCTCGAGCAATGCGTGGGCCCCGGGGCGAGTCGAAGCCCGGACACATCCGGATGCAGCTCCAGCAGCTGCCGGGCGGCCGCTATTGCGACGGCGAAGGTCCATGTCTGGTTGATCTGCTCGATCAGATTGAGTGGCCGGTCGTCGATAGGGTGGAATCCGATCGGATCGAACTTCATCCGACGCAAGAGGTCGAGTGGGTCACCCGATTGCGCCGCAATCCACTCCCGGGCGCGTGCTGCCGAGGCACGAACGATCGCCATCAATTCGTCGGCGTCGCCGGATGTCCGGATGACGATATCCCTCGTCACTCCCGTCCTGGTCGACCCGGAGGGCAGCCTCGACCGCCGCAATCACTGGGAGAAGACCAGCCATTCCCTCCTGGTTGGGCCATCCTGCATGTCCTCTATGCCGAGACGGACAAGACATTGGCCGGGTTTGTCGCCTTCCTCTCCGATCCGAAGCGGCCGATCAAGACGACGCTCAGGACGATGATGACGACGCCCCATCTCGGGGAGGCCGGCCCGCACCCCGTGGTCGCCAGCGCCGCCCGCGAACTCCTTAACAAATCGGACAATGAGCGCTCGGGTGTCCTGAGCACCGCCATGAGCTTCCTCTGCCTCTATCGCGATCCCGTAGTCGCACAGGTCACGCGCCGCTGCGACTGGCGCATCGCCGATCTCGTTGGCGACCCGCGCCCGGCGACGCTCTATCTCTTGGTGCCCCTGAGCGACATCAGCCGGACCAAGCCCCTCGTGCGCCTGGTCCCCAACCAGATCGGAAGGCGGTTGACCGAGGAACTGCACGCCACGCAGCGCCGGCATCGCATGCTGATGATCCTCGACGAGTTCCCCGCGCTCGGCCGCCTGGATTTCTTCGAGAGCGCGCTCGCCTTCATGGCCGGGTACAAATTGAAGGCCTTCCTGATCGCTCAAAGCCTCAATCAGATCGAGAAGGCATACGGCGCGAACAACTCCATCCTCGACAACTGCCATTTGAGGATCAGCTTCGCGACCAATGACGAGCGGACGGCCAAGCGGGTCAGCGACGCCCTCGGCACGGCCACCGAGATGAAGGCGATGAAGAACTATGCCGGCCATCGCCTCTCGCCCTGGTTAGGCCACCTGATGGTGTCGCGATCGGAAACCGCGCGGCCGCTGCTCACCCCCGGCGAGATCATGCAGCTTCCCCCCGCCGACGAGATCGTGATGGCCGCGGGCTCACCGCCGATCCGGGCGAAGAAGGCGCGCTACTACGAGGATCCGCGCTTTCGCGAGCGGGTGCTGCCGCCCCCTGCCCCGCAGCGCTGCGCGCGAACATCCCGCACCGACAACTGGTCCGCCCTGCGGCCGCAACAGCTGGACACCGGCTTGCTCGCCGAGATCGCCAAGGCCGAGGCCGACACGGCCAATGCCGGCCTGCGGCGCGAGCCCGAGTCGCCGGATCATGTCGCCATCGCCAGGGAGACGACCCCGCCGCGCCCGTCGGAGGAGTTCGCAATCATGCTCGACGACGAGCCGGAAGACGTCGTCCGCCAGCGCCAGGTCCTGCGCCGGCAGATGGGTTGTGTCGCACGCCAGGTCTCGCTTGATCCAAATGACGGCTTGGACCTGTAGGCGCCGGCATGCGCGAGCACCTCAACTTCACCTTGCCCGCGGAGCTGATCGCCCGGATCAACGAGCTTGCCGAGCGCCGCAAGATCCCGCGCTCGGCAATCGTCGAGGCCGCCATCGCCTCCTTCTGTCCCCCGATGCCGCCGACCTGCGCGAGGCCGCCTTACCCGGCGCCTCGACCGGCTCTCTCGTCGGAGCGCACGCATCGAGCGCGATCTGCGAGTCACCACCGATACGCTCGCGCTGTTCGTCCGCTTCTGGTTGACGATCACCCGCCGCTGCCGGGCGACGCCCAGGCCGCGGCGCAGATCAAGGGTCGGGAGCGCTACGAGGGCTTCATCGAGACGCTCGGCAAGCGCCTGCAGAAGGGTCAGAATTTTCTGACGGAGATTCCGGATGATGTCGGTGACACAGTTGCCATTGGTGATGAGCCAGCTTGAATTCAGTTTGCGGCCCGTCTCGGAGAATCGTGCTTGCGTCCGCCCGACCGCTTCCCGCCCGAGGCTGTGTGAGAACTCCCTGTGGGTCGTCGCGCAGGTTGTTGCCATGGCGCGCGTTAGCTCCGTTCACCCGGTTATCGCCTTGAGGGTC